>JAIKWS010000068.1 GCA_024684515.1 Prevotella sp. | reverse complement strand
CTGCTTGCATCCCTTTTTCTTTTGATATTCTCGGATAAACTTACCTATATATAGATAATCTACACGAAAGTCCTGTCCCCAGGATGAGAAACAGTGGGCCTCGTCAATCACAAAACGTACGACATGCCTTGCCAGTAAGATTCTCTCTATTGTTTTTGAGCGAAGCATTTCAGGGGCGATATACAGCAGAGAGGCTTCACCATCTTGAACTCGTTGTATAGCTAAGGCCCTGGTAATAGGGTCTAACAGTCCATTGATAGTAACAGCGTCAGTTATACCTCGCTCTGCAAGATTATCTACCTGGTCCTTCATCAGAGATTGTAAAGGTGAGATAACCACAGTCAGACCATGAACGGTACGACCGGCAATTAATGCTGGCAGTTGAAAGGTTAAGGATTTTCCGCCACCAGTAGGAAATATAGCAAGAAGGGATTTCCCCTCAACTGCAGCTCTTGCTGCGTTTTCTTGTAGCGGTTCACCCTCGTAGGTACGGAAGTCATCATAACCAAAGTAACTTTTTAGATTGTAGCGTAAGTCTAAAACTCGGTTACAATATTCACAGTCGGGCTCTTTGCAATGTCTTTGGCGCAAAATCCCTATCACATATTCAACACCTGGATAGTTGTGGAGTACCCAGCCTGGGGTGATGGAACGTTCGTCAGTGGTATCAATGAGTGACAGAGCATAGGCTAACTCAACAGGTGAACTATCAATTAATGAAACAACATCAGCATACTGACAAATACGTCCTTTGTATTCATTCCATATCAGGGCTGATAAATTAGTGATTGTTGTTGTTGCTCCAACCATGTTAAGAAAGCCTTGGAATTCCTCCTGTTCGTGAAGCAAGCAAGAATAAATCCTACGTTTTCTATCAGATAAAGCATTCCAACAAGCTATCTCATCCATGAGTAAATCATGTGCTTTCTCACAGTCATTCACAGGATTATTCATTTGATCACTGATCAGCTTGTCGTCTTTGAGAAGCCTGTGATAGGGACGTTCTGGAAAAAGAACTGGTGAAATATATAACGTATCAACGAATGTCGGTTTATACTCTCCATCAGTAAACAGATATTTGGCGTCGTGATGAATTATATTGTGACCACAGACAAAATCTACATTGCGTAAGAAGACCATCAAATCCTCTTTCACATGGCCATGATAAATAGCACCATCAGAGCGAATAGCTCCAATGTCGTGAATCCTATTGTCACGCATGCTAACTTCTACATCAACTATGGCATAGCAAATATTATTCACCTTATATGATAGATTGACTATTCTCAATATTGTAGTTTTCAGCTACAAATTTAGGTATTTCTAATGAAAAATCCTGCAATCTTAGCAAAAAACTACAAAAAGGGACCTTTTTGGAGGGGTAAAAGACTATATAACGATAGAATATGAGTTTATTTTGCCCATATTTCTCTTAATTTCATGATGTTCAGCAGATGATAACGTATGCCGTCAATCAATAACAGATCTGGAACGTAGCGTATGCGAGGAGTTACTGGAACAACTCTAACAAGTGTTAAGAGCCGTTTCTTGGTAATCAGTGCGATTTACAAAGTCTCTCATTACAAAGGCGGGGACACTTTCCGCCTTTGATACATAATCCCTATTTGGTGTAGGATACTTATTCCAAAACTCAGGCTACTCTAGGTATTTTGTCCTGAGCATTGTCATTTCCTCTTTGTCAAATCCAATCTGCTGCAAGAGGTTGTTTTCGATAGAGCCTTGTGGTTAAAGCTTAGTGGCGCAAGTGTCGTGCATCCGAGGTAAAAGACAATCCGCAAGCGACTGATATTCAGTTCTTGCGGATTGTTCTTGGTGATCCGCTTGGGGTTCGAACCCAAGACCCCAACATTAAAAGTGTTGTGCTCTACCGACTGAGCTAGCGGATCTGCCATTTTGCTTTAAAGCGGGTGCAAAGGTACAACGATTTTTTGGAACTACCAAATGTTTCGTCGTTTTTTTGCTTTTTTCACTCGTGCATATGCCAGATAGTACTCACTTTGCGAGTGATAGCTACGTAGTTGAGCAGCGTCACCAATATCAGGATGCCCAGTCCTATGAGCAAGGTAGGCAGGAATGCCGATGGCTGGAAGGGAGAATAAAGGTCACCAAACATGGGCAGATACCACTGTCGCAGCAACACGACAACCACGAGTGCCACCACGAGTACAACGACATTGAGGACGATGGTGAGCAGATGGAACGGACGTGCCACAACAGAAGGCATGTAGCCAATCAGTAGTAGGTTGTCAATCTTCTCCGTATGCTTTTGCAACAGCAGGAAGATGCTGAGCAGCAACACGTAGAAAGCGAGTGCAGAAATGATAAGCCCCACCACCATGACGATGGAGATAACGATGCGGAGCAGTCCTGCCGTCTTAGAAGCATCGGCATCGTTGGCCTCTGTGTCGTAGTTATACTCCTTCAGATACTGTGCTATACGCTCATCAGCAGGGTTGTCGGTCTCAATGATCAGACGTGCTGCTTCTGGCTGACGATTGGGCGACAGCAGACTATTCATATCATCCAGGAAGTCCTGTGGTACGAGAATGGTATTCAGCCTGCGTGAAAAAGCCACCACGCGACCTGTTTTCAGCTTTACGCCATGAGAGCCCGTAAGCCGCAGGCGTACAGCAACCTTTCCTGCCAATTTCTCGGAGATGGTAGGTAGTCCCTGACTGCTTGCAAATCCAAAGTTGTAAAGGTTGAGATATGCACGTGGCAGGATGATGGGTACATCGTCAGAGTCCGGGTCATAATACCACTTGTCGGTAGTAACATCGAGGTACTGATTGGGAACAGCCTCAAAGAACATCTCTGTTGAGAACTCCATGCCCATGCTCTGACTGCCAATGGTAGCGAAGACGCTGAACATGGCTGGCGTATACTGCCCAAGGCTCTTGACGAAGGGCTGCTGCTCCAGGCGTTTTATCTCCTTCTGGCTAAAGGCTGGCGACGCTCCCGTCAGTGTTCCAAGGCTATTTACTCGCTTGGTGACCACTACCTGTCCTGGACGCAGGAAACTATCGTTGCCGCTGAAAAACGGTTTTATATCGGTGAACAGCTGCACAGCTGTAAGTACAATCGTCATACCACAGAGGTTGGCGAGCACGAAGCCCGCCAACTGCCATGTACTGATATGACGTCGGAGCAGTTTGTTCAGCAACCGATTCATCATTATGCCATTAATCCATAAACTCTTCAATCAACTCGAACAATGCCTGTACGGGGTTGGTCTTCTTACTCTTGGTAGTGATACGGAAGACGCCCTTGCCATTACCTTCGTAATAAGCTTCTGCACACTCATAGGTATCAGTAATCTTACTGATGAGGTCTACGGTTGTATCTTCACCCATCATTTCTATATAGTCATCCAGACAGGCAAAGTTAAACCGTGCAAAGAAGCCCTTGC
The DNA here is from genome assembly GCA_024684515.1 of Prevotella sp. Taxonomy (GTDB): domain Bacteria; phylum Bacteroidota; class Bacteroidia; order Bacteroidales; family Bacteroidaceae; genus Prevotella. The sequence goes on along the minus strand of JAIKWS010000068.1, from coordinate 25,825 downwards.
CTTTCAGTTCGCTGGTAGGGAATTTATCGTCAGGTGTTTCGAAGATATAGTCAGGATTGGTGACAAAGTAGCTCTGACCATCACGATAGCCGACAGCATTGTAGCCCTTCAGCTCGTAGGTCTCGCTATACCAGTCATACTCTTTCACGGGAATGAGATACTCGTTAGCACCATTATATGTAAGCGAGTCGCCACTATTCTGCACGACGAAGTTCACAGCATCAGCATTCTTGCTTCCCACGTACACGCTCAGCTTGGGCTGTCCATCCTCGTCGATGCCATAAAAGTCCAAAGAAACAGTACCATCAAGACCTTCTAGCAGATTGTCTACTGTTTCCATCTCTTCGCGGTCCATCACCTCTTTGAGCATGGGCTTGATCATTTTGAAATACTTGTCGATATCGGTATTGACAAAAAGGGTGAGAGCATGTCCAGAGACATATTTTGCCTGTTCGTCGCTGATCTTATTGAACGTTTTGTCGTACTTGTCGACATACTTCTGCACTTCGTCAGAAAGAGCAATGGTCTCTGCCGTCAGCAGCATCTCGCCATCATTGAGGACAAAGTCGACCAGCGATGCCATATCTTTCAGTTCCATCTTGTCGGGGAACATCTTTTTCAGCTCCTTTATTTCACGAGTCTTGATAGCCTCGATGCCTGCCCCCTGGAAGAGCATCTGCATGAGTCCGTCCTTCTGCTCCATCTGTTCAAAGGCTGGTGTTCCCTCAATGTTACCATTTCCGTCGGCACGTTCCAGCAGTTCGTCTATGGTGTCATCCACATCATCTGACTGCCCAACATAGATCCAGTCACCATTGAAGACGAGAGCAGTTCCATGAATGGCGATGTATTTAACGCCGCCTTTGCCTTCTTCAACCTCCAGGTCGCTCTCTTCCTCAGCTATCTTTTCCAGCAAGTCTTCGAAATCGCCCTCGCTGGCCATGCTACCCACGAATCCGATGTCAACCTTATGTTGAATGTCACCACCAGCATAGAAATATACCGGCTCGGTGAAGTCGATGCCCGATGCTGTAGGATCGTCAACGATGTCCAGCAACTTCTCACGCAGTTCCCTGTCCATATCTGCTTCATCCAGGAAATCCTTGAACTTGTCTTTCAGTGCCGACTTATCGCCACTCAGGCCAGACTTCTCCTGCATTTTAGTCACGTCGAAACGCATCACCATGAGTGCGTCTTCAGGAATCAGTTTTGCAGCTTGCTTCTTGCTGCACGATGCCAGCAGCAATAGGGCTACCAGCATGGTCATTACGAATGAGATTCTTTTCATTGATTACAGTATTTATTTAGTTATACTTTCAGGTGGAGTGACTTCCGGCTCATCCTCACGCGTGATATATCGCTGATAGTAAGCCATCAGCAAGGTGGTCAGCGGCAGTGCTATGATGAGCCCTATGAAACCCAGCAAGGCACCCCAGATGGAGAGCGACAACAGCAAGATGGCTGGGTTCAGTCCCATGGCCTTGCCCATCACCTTGGGTGTGACAATCATATCTATGATTATCTGTACGACGACAAAGACAATCAATGCCGAGAGCAGGATAATCCAGAAATTCTGACCTGTATCTGCGGCTTTCAAAAGCGACAGGAACACCGTTGGCACCAAAGCCAGGGTATGCAGATAGGGCACCAGGTCCATGATGCCAATAAGGATGCCCAGGCCTATAGCCATGGGAAAGTCTATGATGGTGAAGCCAACACAGAAGAGGATGCCCATGATAAGGGCTACGGTACCCTGTCCGCGAATGTAGTTGCTCAGCTCGCGCTCGGCATCACTGGCCAACTCGGTCCAGAACGGACGGCTTTTCTTGGGAAAGATTTTTATCCATGCCTTGGTCAGATACTCATAGTCCATCAGGATAAAAAACATATAGAGCAGGGCAATGAGCGATCCGACGATGCTGATGATGATATTGGCAGTCTTGCCCAGCACATGGAACATATTGGGAATGGCTTCTTTCAGTCCCTGGCTAAATTCCTGACTATGCAAAAATTTCTGTATGCTCTCGCGATTATTTTCTGTCCACTGACGTATGGCCTCTGGAATGCTGTCTATATTGGCAGCATGCTGGATATAGTTGGTAGCCAGTTGCCCTAGCTTCGAAAACTGATCAATCATTGACGGGATGATAAACCACAATGTACCAACAACAACAATGATAAAGGTCACCAACGTAACGACAATGCTGAACACACGTCCAGGCACATGGAGCTTGAACTGCACGAACTTGACAATGGGAAAGAGTAGATATGCCAATAGCCATCCTACTGCAAACGGCAACAAGACACTGCTCAGATAATCAATCAAGAGAAATATAGAAATGGCAAGGATACCATATCCTAACCAGCGGACAAAGGTGTCGAACGTTATGATCTTATCGTAGTTTAGCATCTTTGTATCGTCGTTTCGCTAGTTTTTCTTTTTTTCCCTTAAAGCTTTCTGATAACATTCCCTACAGAGAGGCTCATACTCCTGGGTCTCACCCAACAATACCCTACGGTCGTTGGCCACTAGTCGATGGCTGACATACGCCAGATTACCACAGCGAACACAGATGGCATGCACCTTTGTCACGTCGTCGGCAATGGCACACAGGGCAGGCATAGGTCCAAAAGGCACGCCTTTGAAGTCCATGTCTAGGCCAGCCACAATGACACGTATACCTCTGTTGGCCAGCTCGTTGCACACATCCACGAGGCCCATATCAAAAAACTGAGCCTCATCAATACCCACCACGTCAATGTTGGAACTAAGCAGCAGGATAGATGCCGATGAGTCGATTGGCGTCGACGGAATATGCTTCTGATCGTGGCTTACCACGTCCTCCTCCGAATAACGCACGTCGATAGCAGGCTTGAAAATCTCAACACGCTGACGGGCGAACTGCGCTCTACGCATCCGCCGGATAAGTTCTTCCGTCTTGCCCGAAAACATCGAGCCGCACACCACTTCTATCCGTCCGGGACGGTGTGCTTCGCCTATCATATCATCTATCATCCAACTGCTTATCTATCATCATTCGACTGCAAAGGTACAAAAAAAGTAATAAGATAAATGAACGGACACCCCTTTTTTTTGTTCGCAATGAAAAAAAAAGTTAAATACATTCAATAATATCCCTAATATCCATGCTAAACTCCTAACTTTTGCGTAATTTTGCCACTTGATATGGCTGTATTATACATTGTACCCACGCCTGTGGGCAACATGGAGGATATGACGTTTCGCGCCATCCGCATCCTGAAAGAGGTTGATGTGGTGCTGGCGGAAGACACCCGCACATCGGGCATTCTGCTGAAGCATTTCGACATCCACCAGCCATTACTGTCGCACCATAAGTTCAACGAGCATGGTACTAGTGCCTCTATCGTAGAACGACTGCTGGCAGGACAGAACGTGGCGCTGATTAGCGATGCCGGCACTCCAGGCATCAGCGACCCAGGTTTCTTCCTGGTGCGGGAAGCCGTACGGGCAGGCATCGAGGTGCAGACCTTGCCTGGCGCTACGGCCTTCGTACCCGCACTGGTAAGTAGTGGACTGCCATGCGACCGCTTCGTGTTCGAGGGATTCCTGCCGCAGAAAAAGGGGCGGCAGAGTCGTATCGATGCCCTGCGTGACGAGCAACGCACAATGGTATTCTACGAGTCTCCCTATCGTGTGCTGAAGCTGTTGCAGCAGCTAGCTGCTGCTTTCGGACCCGACAGACAGGCTTCAGCATGTAGAGAAATATCAAAGGTGCACGAGCAGAGCGTGCGGGGCTCCCTACAAGAGCTGATAGACCACTTCACAGAGACAGAGCCTCGGGGCGAGTTCGTTGTGGTAGTGGCAGGAAAAGACTAATCATTTTATAATTGATAATGCTATGATGAAAAAAGTATTTCTATTTGCATTGATGGCCACGCTGATGTGTGGTTGCAATGAGACGAAAAAGAGTGGCGACGATGCTGAGCAGGCTGGCGCCATCGAGGAACTGCAGCGTGAGAACGAGCAACTGCGTAACGAGCAGGACGAATTACTTGCCACACTCAACGAGATTGAAGACGGATTCAGAGAGATCAACGAAGCACAGGGGCGCATGACGATTGACCGTCGTGGTGAGGGTGCCGATGCCCGCGAGCGACTGCGTGAGAATATGCAGTATATTCAGGAGACCATGGCACAGAATGCCGAATTGATAGAGAAGCTGCGCACCCGTCTGCGCGAGAGCGGACGACAGAGCGAGCAACTGCAGCATACCATCGAGAACCTGATGGCACAGATGGAGCAGAAGACCACAGAGATTGAGCAACTACGCAATGAGCTCTCTGCCAAGAACATCCGCATTACCGAGCTTGAAGAGCAGACGGCAAACCTGAATCAGGACCTCAGCACTCTGCAGGAGCAGAACCAGCAGCAGGATCAGACCATCAACCAACAGGACCGCCAGATCAATGCCGCATGGTATGCCCTGGGTACCAAGCGCGAGCTGAAGGATCACAACATCCTGAAGAGCGGGAAAGTGCTGCAGGGCGACTTCGATGCGTCGTACTTCACAGAGATTGACATTAGACGCGTCAACCAGATCAACCTCAATTCCAAGAAGGTAGAGATACTCACCTCCCACCCTGCTGGATCCTATACGCTGGAGCGTGACCAGAACAAGATATACACGCTCTATATCAACGATGCCCAGCAGTTCTGGAGCACCAGCAAGTATCTGGTGGTACAGGTGAAATAACGCCCCACATTATTAATATAGAAGTTGACCTAAGAGGGAAGTGCCATGTGGACGACCCCTCTTAGGTCAACGTCTGTATTGTTGAAAAAAACAAAAGACTGCTTCAGGAGAGCAAGCGTCTGATGGTATCCAGGCACGTCTCGCGGTTGATGGGTTTCTGCAAGAACTCTATACAGCCCGCTTTTGCTGCATTCTGCCTGTCAACGTCAAAGACATTGGCCGTCAGCGCCACCACAGGAATCGCAGGAAACAGAGCCCTGATCTTGCGAGTGGCCTCCAGACCATCCATCATGGGCATCTTCAGATCCATCAGCACCAGGTCGAAATGGCCTCGCTGCACCTTCTCAACGGCCTCTTCACCGTTGCGTGCACGATCATAGTCATAGTGCCCTTTCAGGATGTAAGTCATCAGGACATAGTTACTGTCGTTGTCTTCTGCTATAAGAATTCTCTTCATAACTGCCGTTTCTTTACGCCTTACTTCGTTAAAGAGTTACAAAAGTACACTTTTTCTTCCATATTCTTTTGTCGTTTTGAAAAATTTAACTAATTTTGCATCTGACATGCAAAATATTACCAACTTTACGAAACTCATTACGAAACGTATGAACCTGAAAACATTATCCTGCGCCCTTGCTTTTATGGGTGCACTTTCGGCTCAGGCGCAGAGCGTCATGAATGTCGACACCAAGAAGCTGGGCGCCGCTGTGCCCGCTACCATGTACGGACTGTTCTTTGAGGACATTAATTTTGCTGCTGACGGAGGACTCTACGGCGAGCTAGTGAAAAACCGCTCTTTCGAGTTCGCACAGCCATACATGGGCTGGCGTGTCTTTGGAAAGGTTGACCTCAAGGCTGACGGTCCCTTCGAGCGCTGTCCACACTATGTGGTACTCAACAATCCTGGGCACCGCGAGCGTCGCACAGGCCTGCAGAACGAGGGCTATTTCGGCATTGGCGTTGAGCAAGGCAAGGAATACCGCTTCAGCGTATGGGCTAAAGCACCACAGGGAAAATCGCAGATTCGCGTACAACTGATTAAAGAAAATGCGATGACAGAGCATCAGGAGTTCGTCCAGAAGAACCTCGACATCACCAGCAGCGACTGGAAGCAGTACGAGCTGGTTCTGAAATCGCCTGTCACCGACCCCAAGGCACAGCTGCGCATCTTCCTAAGCAGTCCCAACTCTGTGGCTCTCGAGCACATCTCACTCTTCCCTGTCGACACCTACAAGGGACGTAAGAACGGCCTTCGCAAAGACCTCGCACAGGCTCTGGAGGACATCCATCCTGGCGTATTCCGCTTCCCTGGCGGCTGTATCGTCGAGGGCACCACTCTGGACACCCGCTATCAGTGGAAAAATACCATTGGCCCAGTCGAGAATCGTCCCACCAACCGCAACCGCTGGGAAGACACCTTCGACTATCGTTACTATTCTGACTACTTCCAGTCCTATGGCCTAGGCTTCTTCGAGTTCTTCCAGCTATCTGAGGATATTGGTGCCGAGCCCTTGCCTGTGCTCAGCGTTGGCCTGGCCTGCCAGTTCCAGAACGGTCTCGATGCACATGCTTCGATGGATCAGCTGCAGCCCTTCATCGACGACTGCCTGGACCTGATTGAGTTCGCCAACGGCCCCGTCGACAGCGAGTGGGGTAAGAAGCGTGCCGACATGGGACATCCAGAGCCCTTCAACATGAAGTATATCGGTGTGGGCAACGAGCAGTGGGACACTCCCTACTACGATCGTCTGAAGCCCTTTGTGGAGGCTATCCGCGCCAAGTATCCTGAGATTAAGATCGTAGGTACCAGCGGTCCTGACAGCGAAGGCCCGATGTTTGACAAAGGCTGGGAGGCTATGCGTGCACAGAAAGCCGACCTGGTGGATGAGCACTACTATCGCAACGAGCAGTGGTTCCTGGGCACAGCACCCAAGGATCGCTATCCCAACTGTGGTGCCCTGCGCTACGACAGCTATTCCCGCAAGGGTCCGAAGGTGTTCGCTGGCGAGTACGCCTGCCACGGACGCGGCAAGAAGTGGAACCACTTCGAGGCTTCGCTCTACGAGGCTGCCTTCATGACAGGTATCGAGCGTAATGCCGACATCGTCGAGATGGCCACCTATGCACCGCTCTTCGCACATATCGAGGGCTGGCAGTGGCGTCCTGACCTCATCTGGTATGACAACCTGCGCTCGTTCCGCTCGGTCAGCTACTACGTCCAGCAGCTCTATGCCATGAACAAGGGTACCAACGTGCTGCTGATCACCACTCCTGATGCCAAGGTGAAGAAGGGTGTGCCCATGGCTGGACAAGAAGGCCAGAATGGGCTCTTCGCATCATCTGTCTTCGATGCCACCACTGGCGAGGTCATCATCAAGGTGGTCAACACCTCGAAGCAGGCACAGCCCATCAGCATCAACCTGCTCGGCATGAAGGGTGAGCGTACGGCTCAGACACTGACGCTCAGCTACAATGGCTCGCTCGACGACGACAACACACTCGATGAGCCCACACGCATCACACCACAGCCTGGTAGCTTGCAGTTGCAGGCCGAGAAGAAGAACACACTACTCACCGACCAGGTGCCAGCTATGTCCTTCCGCCTCTACAAGGTGAAGAAATAAATCGGAGACTGTCACCTTATCGACTGACAGAAAACCACATCAGGCGAATCGCACTGCACATCGTGCGATTCGCTTTTTAAATCCAAGTACTACATTATTATCCATGAGGAGACAGGGAACCACACACAGCCATTTTGCTGCTACCGCTAGCAGAAGTGCGCTACTGTGTCTTTTTGTCTTCCTACTGACAGGAGTACTTGGCAGTTGCAACGAAGAGGAACTGAAACAAGATGAACGCAACAGCCTCCCTGAGTACGGCATCTCGTTGCAAACAGACTATGAGCCACTAGTGATAGACATGGAGGGAGCCCACAACGTCAGAGATCTGGGAGGCCTCATCATGGTCGATGGCAAGAGGCTGAAAAAGGGAATGCTCTACAGGGGTGGACGTCTCGACAGACTGACAGCGCATGGAAAATCCGTGCTTCGCGACAGTTGCGGCATCCATAGCGTAATAGACTTTCGCAGTCGCTACGAGACAGGAAACGACAAAACAGATGCTGACTTTCCGACTGGGATTAAGTTCATCAGCCTGCCTCTTTTCAATAGCATAAGCATTGGGCAACTACTACTTCAGCACCCCGACATGAGCGAAGAGACCTTGCTAAGTGCAGCCAGCGATAGCAAAGCCGCAACGATGGCTGCCTGCCTTTACGAAGAACTGCTTACCAGTAGCCACAGCCAACAGCAACTGGCCATTTTCCTTAGAACACTTGCTGCGACAGACAACGGTGGAGTGTTATGGCACTGTTCTCATGGACGTGACCGCAGCGGTGTGGCTTCCGCATTGCTGCTCGCAGCTCTTGGCGCCAGCAAACAGACCATCATCACCGACTTTGAATGGGGAGCACGACTGGCAGACAGCACCTACAAGGCCTCATCGACATCCATATCGCTATGCTCTGCTTTGTTTTACAACATCCTTCATCATATTGAACAGAAGTATGGCTCTATCGAAAACTACCTCTTGCGGCAGGTTGAATTTGACAAAGAGGAAATGACAATGCTCAGGACGAAATACCTAGAATAGCCAGAGTTTTGGCATAACCATCATACATCAATAGGGATTTATGTATCAAAGGCGGAAAGTGTACCCATCTTTGTGATGACAGTCCATGAAATTGTTGGATGATTCTTCTGAATCACATGATTTCCAGAATAGACCTACCGACCTACCATGACTCCTCGCAAATGGCCTGCCACAAAGGGTTTGAGGCATGGTAGAACTTTTTCGAAGACCTACCATCGCTGAAACGCCCTGCCACAAAGGGTTTCAGACCTGTCATAGTAGGTCGGTAGGTCTACTTCAAATTTGCAGAAAAATATTTCTATCTGCAGATCAATATCAGTAGAGGAAATGCAAATTATAAACCTTTTTCATATGTCGAAGGGGTTCCGCAATTTCTCCCTCACACAGAAAAAATATTTTCCTGCCTAGGAAAATATTTTTTCCTAACTAGGGAAAAATCTCACTAGTCAACTTCCAGGAAATCTTACGACTGAAAAAGCAAATAGTAACAATAGCCAATAAAGTCAATGAGCCGTAATCTCACTACAAGTGAGCCGTAATCCCGCTACGAGTGAGCCGTAATCCCGCTACGAGTGAGCCGTAATCTCACTACAAGTGAGCCGTAATCCCGCTACGAGTAAGCCGTAATCCCGCTACAAGTGAGCCGTAATCCCACTACGAGTGAGCCATGACACTCGTCAGGCCTTGGAGGGCCCGGTAGGGAAAAGGGGAGGCAAGAGATGTGTTTCAGTTGTTTCAGTTTCAGTTCGGTTTCAATGGGTCGATTATTATTCAAATCCCTTTGTATATAACATATAATTATTTAATAATTAGAAAGTTATATAATAGATTCAAAATTTGGTACCCCCCTTGAAAACAACTGAAACAACTGAAACTGAAACACAGAAACGCAAATAGTTTAATTACGTATTCATCTAAAAAGCTGAATAACAACAACTTAAGACACCACAAAACCAATAGCACCCAAGATGTCCCGACACAGAAAAGATACAAAAAGCATCAGTTTGATTGCCTCGCAGGTGTCTTCTGACATGCGAGAAGCCAACTTGCTGATGCTCTTTCTGAATTTTTCTGATAGCTGAAAGGATGTCTATGCGTCGATATTGGCATAGGTGGCATTGTGCTCGATGAACTCCCGTCTAGGCTCCACATCGTCGCCCATGAGCATGGAGAAGATCTCGTCAGCCTCTGCAGCATTCTCTATGGAGACCTGTTTCAGCAAGCGGTTCTCAGGGTTCATGGTCGTCTCCCACAGCTGTTCCGGGTTCATCTCTCCCAGACCTTTGTATCGCTGTGTGTGAAGGGCACTGGAGTTCTCGTCGCCAGCGACGTACTTGTCGATGAAAGCCTGCCGCTGCTGTTCGGTATAGCAATACTCGCTGGCCTTCTTGTACGTACATTTATATAATGGTGGTGTGGCGATATAGAGGTGTCCTCCCTGTATGACCTGTGGCATGAAGCGATAGAAGAGAGTCATGATGAGCGTGTCGATGTGTGATCCATCGACATCGGCATCGGTCATGATGATAATCTTGTCGTAGCGCAGCTTGTCGATGTTGGCCTCCTTGTCGCCCTCGCCATCGACTCCGAACCTGACTCCTATGCTCTGTATGATATTCATCACAGACTCAGCCTCGAAGACCCTGTGCCACTGTACCTTCTCGACATTGAGGATTTTTCCTCGCAAAGGCAGTATGGCCTGGAAGTGTCTGTCTCGTCCCTGCTTGGCACTTCCTCCAGCGGAGTCACCCTCGACGAGGAATATCTCGCAGCTCTTGGGGTCTTTGTTGGAGCAGTCGGCGAGCTTTCCGGGCAGTCCCCCACCGCTCATGGGGTTCTTTCGCTGCACGCTCTCCCTGGCCTTTCGTGCTGCTATGCGTGCCGTAGCCGCCAGCACCACCTTTTCGCAGATGAGTTTGGCCTCCTTAGGATGCTCCTCCAGATAGTTGGTCAGTGCCTCTCCCACGGCAGCGTTCACGGCTCCTGTCACCTCGCTATTGCCGAGCTTTGTCTTGGTCTGTCCCTCGAACTGAGGCTCAGCGACCTTGATGCTGATGACGGCTGTCAGTCCCTCGCGGAAGTCCTCTCCGGCGACTTCAATCTTAGCCTTCTCAATCTGCTTGGAGATCTGTGGATCGGCATCGGCATATTTCTTGAGTGTCCTAGTCAGTGCCATGCGGAAGCCCACGAGGTGGGTACCTCCCTCGATGGTATTGATATTGTTGACGTAGGAGTGAATATTCTCTGAGTAGTCAGTATTGTACATGACAGCCACCTCGATGGGCGTTCCCTGCTTCTCTGTCTTGAGATAGATGACATCGTCGAAGAGGTGCGTACGATGACGGTCAACATATCGCACGAACTCCTTGAGTCCGTCCTTAGCGTGGAAGACCTCTTGCCTGAGCTTCCCCTCCTCGTCGGGTCGCATGTCGCGTAGGGTGATGGTGATACCGGCATTGAGGTATGCCAGCTCTCGCATGCGCTTGGCAATGGTATCGTATTTATATTCGGTGGTGGTGAAGATGGTGGCATCGGGCCAGAACTGCTGCCGTGTGCCTGTGAGGTTGGTATCTCCAACAATCTTCACGTCGTAGAGTGGTTTTCCCTTTTCGTATTCCTGCTGATAGATGTGCCCATTGCGGAACACCTGCGACATCATGTGGCTTGAGAGTGCATTGACGCACGAGACACCCACGCCATGCAGTCCACCGGAAACCTTGTAGCTTCCCTTGTCGAACTTTCCTCCGGCATGCAGCACCGTCATCACCACCTCTAGTGCACTTTTGTGCATCTTCTCGTGCTCGTCGACAGGGATGCCTCGTCCATTGTCCTGCACGGTGATGGAGCCATCCTCGTTGATGGTCACCTCGATATGAGTACAGAAGCCAGCCATGGCCTCGTCTATAGAGTTGTCAACGGTTTCGTTCACCAGATGGTGAAGTCCCTTCTCGCTGATGTCGCCAATATACATGGCCGGTCGCTTTCTCACCGCTTCCAGGCCTTCGAGCACCTGAATGTTGCTCGCGGAATAATTCTCGTTTTGAATCTGTTCGTCAGTCATCAAAGTATTTACGATTTACTTGTTTAATGTTTACTTCTATTAGGGTGCAAAGGTACGAAAAAGAAAGCAAATAAACGACAATAAATTGCTAAAAATTCTTGTTTTTCAATATTACTTTGTACTTTTGCAGCACGAAATTCTAATTATTCCCAAACCACATGATGAAAAAGCTTTTTCTCCTTCTATCAACTGCCTTTCTGATGGTGGCACCAGTCTCTGCCCAGCCCCTTCAGCAACGTGTTGAAAGCCTGCACTGTAACCCCGTCCTGCCTGTGGATGCCGGTGGTGTGACCAAGCACAGTCCAGAGAGCCGTCAGCTGTTGTCCCCTGTTGCAGCAGGTCCCAACCGTCTGATCAGCGATCAGCCTGCCGGTACACATTATTACTATTCGCGCAGTGGCGATGCCTACCTCTATTTCTTTGCCCTGTACCTGAACAAGCTGTCAGGCAGCGTGTCAGAGATGGTATTTGGCAACGATGGCAAAGTGTATCTGAAGAACCTGATCACGCAGTATAATCTTGTAGCCGCTGAAAAGATTGACTCATGGGTAGAGGGAACCATCGTTGATGGCACCATTACCTTCCAGTTGCCGCAACCCGTCATGACCGTGCAGGGCAATACCTACTATGCCACCCTGATGACACTGAGCGAGGACCAGAACACCTTTGTGAAGCAAGCCGATCAGCTGCTGGTACTCGACTACGATGCTGAGACGGGCCAGCTGTCGACGCCACCGGGCAGTCCCTTTGCCACCGGCCAGCAGGTAGTAGGCCTCACGGACCTGTCAGGCAGCTGGACGGGCTATGCCGACTGGAATATCGACCTTCGTCGTGTGGAAGACCAGCCTGTCGTAGCTCCTGCCGATCTGTCCACGTCGGAGTATACCATTGCTGCCGAAGGCTTTGACGGAGCACTGGGACGAGTAGGCTTTGCAGACAACGAAATCTACGTTCAGGGCCTCTATCCCTCGCTGCCTGATACGTGGGCAAAAGGCACCATCATTGGCGACAAGGCCGTCTTCGCGAGTGGTCAGTTTCTGGGAGCCGACACTACCAACGACCGTTTTGTCTATCTCTTTGCAGCTACCAGCAGTACAGTCAAGAACGAGAATGGCGAAGAGGTGGTCAGCTATACGCTTAGCAACGACGATATCGTCTTCAACTATGATGCAACGACAAAGTCGCTGACCGAAGGCACACTTTTCGTCGCCAATAACGGCAAGTGGGATTCCACTCCTGTCGTCACCTATGCCAATGCCCGTATATGCCCTTTCAAAGAAGTGGCGGCCACACCAGTATCACCTCGTAACCTAACCATCTTCGAGGGCGGTTTCAGTGACTATAACAATGGCTACGGCTGGGGGCACCTGGAGTTCAACCTCCCCAATGCCGACAGCCTAGGCAACTATCTGGTGCCAGAAAAGCTGTCGTATGCCCTCTTCACACGTGTCAACGGTGAGGAACGTCAGCTGCGTCTCTACAGCAGCGACTATCAGCATCAGACGGAACCTGTGCTCGATGAGGTGCCCTATACCTATGGTGACGACTGGGATGTCTACGTACGGGGTAATGTGCGCAGCATCTACTACTTCGTCGTTGGTCCCGAGGCCTATGGTGTGCAAGCCATCTATCGCGGTGGTGGTGAAGAACGTCGGTCGGCCATCTCGTGGGTAGGTGTCTCTACGCTAGGAGCGAGCATACAGCCCGATGCCGCCACACCCAGCTATCCTGCCGTTGACTCTACCGACGTGGGGAGTGAAATCCTCTTCACACCCATCACCAGTGGAGAGACACGTGGCTACTATGGCGACTGGAAGGCGAAGACCTACGATGTGGCCATGAAAGTGCAGGATGCTGCAGTCACGGGCAGCTATATAGAAGAGATCACCTTCCCGCTGATGCGTGTTCAGAATATCAGTAATGTCAAGATCTGGCTTTCCAGCCAGTTGCGAGTAGAGAACAATGAGAATGTGCCCGACCTGGCCAGTTTCGATGTAGAGGCCAATCGCGCAGGCAGTATCACTGTGAAGCTCGACAAACCGTATGTCATCCCTGCAGAAGGTGTCTACGTCGGTTATTCGTTTACTGTCGACGAGAACACCTACAAGGGCACCAACGGTCCCCTTCGTGTGGTCAACAAAGCCAAGCCCAGCGGTTTCTATATCCATAGCACCAACAGCATCCTGAAATGGATGGATATCTCGTCGGAGGTAGACAAGTCGACGATGATGGAGCTGAAGCTAGGTGGTAGCAAAGTGAAGGTGAATGCTGTGTCGCCCGTGGATGGCGAGAGTCTCTTCGTCCATGCCGGTGAGGAGATCAAACTGCCTGTTTACTTTGTGAACCACGGCTCTGCCGGCATCGTCTCGCTCGATCTCGACTTTGTGCTCAATGGTGAGACGACGCAACAGCACATTGACTTGCGCAACAAGGTGACAGGAACGTTCGGACTGAACAGCCGGCAGGTCCTCACACTGCCAGCCATAGCCAATCGTGGCACCTACGACCTCACCCTACGTGTTGTGAAAGTCAACAATCAGGCCAACGAGGATGCCGACATCGAGTCTAGCCATCGCTTCATCGTCATCAATGGCGAGCCCAAGCATCGCCCGTTGCTCGAGGAATATACAGGAACGTGGTGCGGATGGTGCCCTCGTGGCTTCGTAGCTCTAGAGAAGCTGTCGGAGCTCTATCCCGACGACTACGTCTGCGTGGCCTATCACAATGGCGATCCTATGGAGATTACCAAGCAGTTGCCCGTAACGAGTTTCCCCAATGCCATCCTCGATCGCGGTATGCAGCTAGACCCATACTACGGCAGCAGCTATGGCAATGGCAACCAGAACTTCGGCATTCTCGACGACCTGAAGTGGCGAGCCAGCCAGTTTGGCGTTGCCGACATCGACGTTGCAGCCAAGCTGAGTGCCGACGAGAAGAGTGTCGACGTCACTACCAACGTTCTCTTCCCGTTCAACAACGACCATGCCAACTACTCACTGGAGTATCTCCTGGTGGCCAACGGTCTCACTGGTGAGGGTAGCCAGTGGGATCAGGCGAACAACTTCTCAGGTCAGAACTATGGTCCTGACATGGTGGAATTCCAACGTTCAGGCAATCCAGCCTCGGGACTGGTCTACAACGATGTGGTGGTGATGCTCTCACAGGTGGGAGGCATCGATGGCAGCATCCCAGACAAGGTAACAGCTGACATGCCCGTCACCCATACCTATACGTTCGACCTTAATCAGGCTCTCAACACCAATGGTGCCCCTGTCATTCAAGATGTGAACAAGCTCCAGGTGGTGGCGTTGCTCATCAGCCACGACGAGGAAAATATCGTGGCCAATGCCAACAAGACGATTGTCAGCACCCCTGTCAGCGTGGGGACTATCGTAGATCGTGGAAAGCAAACTGTTGATACTCAGTGCTTCGACCTCAGCGGTCGACAGCTGCAGCAGCTGCAGCCAGGCATGAACATCATCCGCTATCACTATGCTGATGGCACCACCCGTACAGTCAAGGTGGTGAGGTAGGGAAAGCAATGGAAACGAGGGGATTCATGTATTCATGCGGCAAAACCGCATGACACCAGGAAACGAGGGGATTCATGCATTCATGCGGCAAAACCGCATGACACCAGGAAACGAGGGGATTCATGCATTCATGTGACAAACCGCATGACACCAGGAAACCGCTTGACATCTGGAAATAGCAGAAGCGGATTGATCCAGGACTTTACATCTTTATATTTAGTCCTGACAATCCGCTTCTGCTATGATTGCTTTTTCAACAGTTAGATGCAGCAGAGAACACATGGCTAGCATCGCTACTCACTGGTTGCGATAGAGAGCACATGGCTGGCACACTACTCACTGCTTGCGACGGAAATCACTTGGCGAGAATCCCACGTGCTTTCTGACATAGGAACCAAAATGACTCATGTTGGAGAATCCCATCCTGGCAGAAATCTCCTTGATGCTAAGGTCGGTGCTCTTCAGATAATAGCGTATTTCCTCCATCGTGTATTGTGCCACCCACTCAGATGCTGTCTTATTAGAATACTTCAGACATAGCATGGTGAGGTATTTGGGTGTAATGGCCAGCTGTCCCGCATAGAAGGTTATTGGCTGCCGTTTGATATCACTATTAGACACAAGAGTAAGGAATCTGTTGAAGAGTACTTTCCCCTGCGAGAGTTTCTTCTCGTGGAGAGTGATACTGTCGCTGGTAAGCTCAAAGATATAGCAAAGTTCCAAGAGGAAAGCCCTCAGCAAAGCCAGAATAATCTCGTTGTTAGCAGCAGATGGCTGCTGTTTTAGCTTCGAGTGAATCAGCGAGAAATAGAAGCCCATATCCTTCATGTTTGCCTCGGGCATCTCAATGATGTTCGTCTGCTCGATGTATATGACATTATGCCAGACATCAATCTTATCACGTAATAATCCACGATTGATATGGTCGCTGACGCATATCACCTTACATTCAAAATCGTCACTATGGTCTTCTCCTGTTATTCTGATATTGGGAGGACAGATAAGTACCGAGCCAGCAGAAAGTTCAATTTTCTTCCCTTTGGCAGTCAACAATTGCTTGCCAGAGCTACAAATAGCAATCATGGAAGTCATTGCCTTCATCGGATATAATGGGGAAATGTCCTTTACGCTATCTAAAACAAGAACATCTCCGTCACTGAAATCAATGATGAAATTGCCAACTTCAATGTAGCGTCTCTGGTCTTTTTTAGTTAAATAGGCCATATTATGAATATTTGGTGTGCAAATATCACTATTTTTTTTCATATATCGCTAGTCAATTAGCGACAAATGCTGTCTATATTTACCAATACTTCCTTTTTAAGACAGATATTCGGTGATTATGAACATTTTTCAAAGAAAGAGAAGAGCAAGAAACTATTTATTAATCGTATTCTGCAACTTCTCGTTTTCCTCGCAAAACAGCCAGTGCGTTCATTGCCAAAGCCTCCATTTCGTCTTCTCCTGGAAAGCAGTAGACCGGTGCCACCCATTCGATGCGTTGTCGCAACTGTGCTATCACATATTCCGAACGTGCCAGTCCTCCGGTGAGAAGAATGGCGTCAACTTTCCCGCAGAGGACAGCCCCCAGTCCTGCTATATTCTTTGCCACGTGATAAATCATGGCGTTCAGTATGAGTTGTGCATGCGTATCGTTGTAATCTCGAATACGCTGTTCTATCTCCTTGACATTTGCCGTGCCGAGGTGTGCGTTCAGTCCTGCCTTGCCCGCTATGCGTTTGAGCAGTTGCTTTTCTGTGTATTTGCCGCTGAAGCAGAGTCGTATAAGGTCAGCAGCGGGCAGGCTGCCAGCTCTCTCTGGCGAGAAAGGCCCTTCGCCATCCAGTGCATTGTTGGCATCAACAGCCCGTCCGTGCTCATGAGCAGCCACGCTGATGCCTCCTCCAAGGTGACAGATAATGAGGTTCAAGTCTTCATAGCGACTGCCTATCTCCTGCGCAAAACGTCGTGCGATAGCCCGCTGGTTCAGTGCATGCCAGATGCATATGCGGTTCATCAAAGGCGACCCACTGATGCGTGCATATTCATTCAGCTCGTCCACCACACCAGGATCGGCAATGAAAGATCTACAGCCAGGTATTGCTGCAGCAATGTCGTAGGCGATGAGGCATCCGAGATTACAGGCATGGTTGTGCATGGCGATGCCCGAATGAGTATCGTCGAGCATTTTCTGGTTGATCTCATACACACCACCAGCAATGGGCTTCACCAATCCCCCCCGTCCGATGACAGCATCAAACTCCAGAGGAACGCCAACCCTTTCCAGTTCGTCCAGAACCAGCTGCTTGCGATAGTCAAACTGCTCAATGACATCGTCAAAGCGTGACAGTTCCTCATTGCTATGGCTGATGCTACGCAGTACGATAGGCTTCTCGTCTTCGTAGACCGCCATCTTAGTAGACGTAGAACCAGGGTTGATGACGAGTATCAGCATACGCAGGCTAGGGCAAGGCTAAAATATTTGGATTCAACATCATCAGCACGTGATGTCAGCACCACCGGCACCTGAGGTCCTGCCAGGATGGCTGCCGTGCGTGCATGTCCGAACAGGGTGATTGTCTTGTAGAAAACATTGCCAGCCTGTATGTCGGGGAAGATAAGTCCATCGGCATGTCCCTCCAGTGGCGACTGCAATCCTTTCTTGTGCAGGGCTTTTGCAGACAACGATGTCTTCAGGTCGAGCGGACCATCAACGATGCATCGTCCATAGTCACCATTTTTGCTTTGCTCAATCAGCTCGAGGTATTCCTCAGTAAACGGGAAGTGCTTGCCATTCACCTTTTCCGAACAATTGATTAAGGCGATGCGAGGCACTTCCACTCCCATCGACCGACACAGTTCGAGCAGATAGCGCAACTGTTCCTGTCGCTGTTCACGGGTGGGGTAAGGAATAACGGCCACATCGGTCATAAAGAGCATCTTGTCGTATTCGGGCAGTTCTGCACACGTGAGATGAGTCAACACACGTCCCTTCTCTAGAATGCCAGTCTCCTTATTCAGCACAGCACGCAACAGATTGTCGGTGTTTAGCAGTCCCTTCATCACTACATCTACCTTACCCTGATGCACAAGTGCTACAGCCTTGGCAGCAGCATCATCGTCATCCTGGGCATCTATACGGGGGATGCCAGGTAGAGCATTGCCCAACTTGGCGTTTTCACCCACCAGAACGGGCTCAGCAAATCCTTCGGAGATGGCTCGCCCTACGGCTTGCTGTGACGACTCATCGTAAGGGCACACAACGGCTACACGTCGTTTTTCCTGTCGTTCACTGAGGTGACTGGTTAATTCCTCGAAGTTCTTTATTGCATTCATAGGTTTGATCTTTTAGTGCTTGAGATACTAAGTTCTTTATTTCCGTTAGATAATTCAGTTTCTTTGCCAGCTCATTCTAGTGAGATTACAGCTCACTCATAGAGAGGTTAAGTGAGCCATAATTTCTACAAGTCCTTTTTATAGCAGCGACGACGCTTGTGCTGCTCATGCTCCAGATAGGCCCACTGACTCTGAACCTTTCCATTGGTCTCCATCTCCACATGGGTTTCTCCCCAGAGGAAGCCGTACTTCTGATAGATGGGAATGAGATCGTAGAAGAGTAATGCATTGGCCCCCTTCGACCGATATTCTGGCAGCACACCAATCAGCAGACAGTCGACGATTTTTGTCTTGTGGAATTTCAATGCCCTGACGACATGCCACCATCCGAACGGCCACAGACGACCGTTGCGGCACTTCTGCAAAGCCTTTGTCAATGAGGGCAGGGTGATACCCACGCCAACAACGGGATGGTCTTCCAGAGAATGGTCCTCGATAAGGGTTACCATATTGAGGTCCAAGACCTTAAAGTACATTCGGATATACTGGTCAATCTGCTTTTGTGACATGTTCGAGTAGCCATAGAGATGTCCGAAAGTCTTGTTGATCACATCGAAAACCTTCTGCCCATACTGTGCCGGTCCAAAGATGTCCTGCTTGGTGAGCTTCTTGATCTGAAGGTTATAACGCTTCATGATCATTTCCGATATTTTAACGAATTTCTCAGGCATGCCCTCCTTTGGTACAAAGAGCTTGTACTCAACGTAATCATTGTCCTTCTCATATCCCTGCATCTGCTCCATCAGCTTTGGGTAGTAAGAATAATTATAGGCGGTAGCCATACAGCTCAGCTCCTCAAACCCATAAGTGAGCATGCCTTCCGGATCCATATCGGTGAAGCCAAGCGGCCCAATAATCTCTTTCATCCCGTGACTCCTTCCAAAGTCTTCTACGGCAGTCAACAGTGCACGCATCACGTCGATGTCATCAATCAGGTCAAGCCATCCGAAGCGTACTGCCGGTCGCTGCCACTGCTCGTTGTATCGACGATTGATAATTGCCGCTACTCGTCCGACGATCTTCCCGTCTTTCTTTGCCAGAAAATACTCTACATCACAGAATTCAAAGGCCGCATTAGGGTCCTTTACCCAGGGCGACAGGGTCTGTATTTCATCGCTATACAGATTAGGAGCATCGTAAGGATTGTTACGATACAGGTCATAGTGCAACTGGATGAACTGCTCCAAGTCGCGCTTGTTGGCAACTTTCTTTATTTCTATAGCCATCGTATATGCTCTTTTTTGAAAATCTTAGGGCAAAGGTAAGTCTTTTTTGGCATAAAACGGCAAAAATATATGATTTTTTGCAACTTTTGTTGCCATTTCGTGGAAAATTGCTATCTTTGCAGTCGCAAATGAATTTATTAACACAATCTAAAGTAATGAAAAATATGAAAAAGACAATGTTGGCAGCTTCAATGCTGCTTATGGGAAGTGTTGCGATGGCTCAGTCGCAAGACTGGAAATCCTATTCGTATGTAGAGGCTCAGGGCGGTCTGCAGCTGACCTCGACGAATGCTCCGATGGACAAGTTGATAACCCCAACAGCAGCTCTGAGCTTTGGTCACTACTTCACTCCCGTTGTAGGTGCACGGCTGCATGTGAACGCCTGGGAGTCGAAGAGTGGGTTTGCAGGCCTGGACAAATACTACAAATGGAATTATGTCACACCAGACCTCGACCTGATGGTCAACCTGTCGAATCTGTTCGGAAGCAACCAGAGTCGTGCTCTCAACGTCATCCTGCTTGGTGGCGTAGGCTTGAACTATGCCTGGGGCAACGATGAGCTGAAAGACCTGTCGGTTGCACCACAGCTCATTCCTCTGGCATGGGATGATGACCGTCTGAGCCACAATCTCCGTGCCGGACTGCGTCTGGAGACCAATCAGAGCAAACCTCTCGGCTTGTCGCTGGAACTGAATGCTAATTCGTTGGACGATCGTTTCAACTCGAAAATCAACGATGCCGACGACTGGCAGTTCACAGCCATGCTCGGTGTGAGCTATCGTTTCGGATACAAGGGCAAGAAGCAAGTCCACGTACCAGTGACACGTGAGATTGAGGAGAGTGTCTGGGAAGAAGTGCCTGTGAAACAGATGGTGAAGGAAAAGCGTCCTGTCGTCAAGGAGGTGCCTGTAAAGCTTCACAAGGAAGTATTCTACGCCATCCGCATCAGCGACAACGTGGATCCAAGCGTGATACAAAGAGAGGTTGCCGACTTCATGAAGAAGAACCCCAGTTCAAAGGTCATGATCGTAGGATATGCTGATAAAGGCACAGGCAATGCCCGTCTGAATCAGATGTATGCCCAGAAGCGTGCAGAGACCTTCAAGAACGATCTGGTAGAAAAACATGGCTGTAATGCCGATATGATCATCATCGATTCAAAGGGTGATACCGTGCAGCCTTTCCCAGAGGATAATGACAAGAATCGATGCGTGATTATCGATGCTGAGGGAAAGACGCAGCAGACTGAATATGAGGAGGTTGAGGTCGAGAAGACTGTGATGCAGAAGGTTGAGAAGAAAGTGAAGCGTACTATCACAGAGTGATGCCTTCTGAAACTATTAGAGACCAATCCTCTGACAAACAAAAATAGTTCGATTCCCATTGACGAGGGTGGTGGCAAAGAGATAGTTGCTGCCACCCTCACTTATTTTCAGTCTCTTACGCAATGCCTCTACGCTAAGTGGAAAATTGCGGGTCGTGATATTGGCTTGTTTCAATGGTAACACCTTTTCTTTTAACTCCTGCTTATTCATTGAAGAAATATCGGTAATGTGGAAAATGCGGCCAGGGAAATTAGCAACTAGCTCGGAGGATACAAACAGATGACTGTTGGGAGACAACTGCATAACAGCATAGCGTTGGCTCAACATGCCAAAAAGTCCAGCTTTCATCAATGAAGCATTAGGCTCATATAGGTATGCCCCAGCTTTAACGTCATCCTGATCCTGCCCTCCCATATCCATCTGTCTATCAACTTCTGATTCGTCTATCACCTCCACATCATTATCATTGACACAGAATAGCTGCAGTCCTTTTTCATTATGGGCTGAGAGAATTAAAAGCAACTCCTTACATTCATTGCCCACGGACACAATGTGTACCTGTTCCACATACTCCCGTCCCACGTCACCAAGAGTTTTGCGCCAGTCGAGCATCGGTGATAGCTTAAGCATGACACGCTCACTTTTGCTTAGCAACTCTTTTAGGAGAGGCAACACATTGGGAGTGCAATCCCCAATACTGTAGGTGCGTCCACCATATATATCACGACGTGCAGGGTCAAGGAAGATTAGTGAGGTCTTCTCATCGAGCTGATGCAGGAACTCCACTCCATCTGCCAATACTGTTCTGATTCGATCGTTGTTCGGAAATAGCGTTTTGAGATTCTCTTTGACAATAGCACACAGCTCTGGCTGTTGTTCCACATAAATGGCTTCGGTGAATGCTTCACTTATGAATGTGAAGTCTACACCGAAGCCTCCCGTTAAGTCTATAAAAAGGCCATCTTTGCGCTGATGGCTATTCAACTGGCCTATCACCCTGAGCTTGTAACGTGCAGTCAGCTCGCTGGAACACTGTTCCATGCTAAGATGCTTAGGATAGATAACTCCATCGATATCAGCCCATGTGGGTAGTTTCTTCCTAGCCAGTTGCCGGCCCTGTATCTGCTGCAGGGCCATTGTGATATCTATCTCTTGATCGCGTGAGCCTCGTAGCGCTAATTGTCGCACGTCGTCATTGGCATGCTCACGGATGTAGCGCCACGTAGCCTCGTTGATCATTCAGTAGCTGAAGCTGCAGGCTTGAACACAAGCTCTTCTGTTGGATTTGTGTACCAATCAGTCTTTTGGGTATGATCTACTGCCCAATGTTTGAAAAACTGATAAGCAGCTTCTCCGCTACCATAGTTATCATCCTGGGCATGAATCTTTCTACCACTAATGCTATTCCATTCAATTGGATAGTAGAAGGGATCTGTAGAGCTATGGGGAACACAGACTGCCCAAGGATAATTTTCGGTAGAAGATCCTATGTAGGGTGTCAGTTTGCTTCCATCACCATAATAGGCTCCAAGAACCTGGTCAAACTTAAACGGATAGGTATGTACCTCATAAGTCTTACCATTATGGTTTTCTACAATGAACACATCATAGTTGGCAGAATTATCAAACAGTTGAGCTTTTTCTTCGTCTTTGAGTACGAATGTAAACGTCATGACACGACTATCACAATCTACCTTTGTCACATCGGCATTTGATGATGGGGAGACAGTATTGTAAAAACTACGGTCAAAACTACCATTGGAGATAGCATAATGCGCATCATTGAACAGGCGGACTACGACGTCTGAGATATCGCTATTATCCTTGTTCTTTCCCTTGTTTGATAGCACAAACACATTTCCTCCAAAGGGAGTGGTAACATCAACGAATAAGGGATATATATTTGAGCTACCAGAGCCAGCGTCCAAATCAATGTCACACGAAGCAGACTCAATGTCACTCTCAGTAAGTCCTTTTATTCTAAGTCCAGCGGCAATCTGTTTCGTTGCACCTACTGCATCAAGACTCATGGTCAATTCCACCGTGTTGCCTGTACGATTTGGGTAGGCCGTGATGACACAGTCGTTGAAATCATAGTCACCAGGAACGGGGAAATTATCCTCATAGCAGAAACGGAAGCCAGGAACCACTTCCTCTACAGTTGAAATATTAGTAGTGGTACTGTTATAGCCATCGCCTGTGCAGTCGCCAGCTGGGATAGATATATTAGAGGGTGCAGTGCTTTCTGTTATAAAGTTTTGCAGGTTGTTAACCATAGCAGCAATGTTGGCCACTTGTTGGTTAATGTGCTCGAAAGTCTCCAGACTCTGCAAAATCACGTATCCATCGTATTCCTCTGGCAAATGAGCCCAGTCATAATAAACTGTACCTTTTGTTGTCAATGCACTCCATTTTGCCATATTGATTTTACCACCAATCTTGACAATTGCAAATTCTCCTTCAACACTAGGACCTGTCCAGACAGCTCCGTCTTTCGGAACATAGAAATCACCAGCAACGCTAATAAGGCTCTTATCCTCAAAATAAGAATTATTATCCTCCTGGAAATACATATCACCATCCATGGTGAGCAAACTGCTCTTCAACATCACCAAACGGCGGAAGCCGGTATTTGCCGTCTGACTGTCCTTAATGTGCAGTTTGCAAGCATTAATTGTCCAACGCTCACCATTATTATCTTGATTTTTCTCGAACGTGAGATCTCCAAAATTGATGAGCTGCTTTATTTCAACATTCGTAAATTCGGATACACCACCATTAAAGTAGTAATTGTCAGAGATGTCAAGTTTAGTACCATTCAATTCACCATAGTTGACAGCCTGTGGCACAGTAGCAGTTGTAACTTCCATGTATCCCTGATTGTAAAAATCGTAGGTAATCGCCGAACTAGGATGGTCTGTATTCTGGCCTAAGGTGAAGTCACTATCTATGTAAAGCGTTCCATAGTTATATACGAAACGTGCACCACTCAGCTCGTGAATCTTCATGGTACCCACGTTATAGACAAAGGCTCCAACTTCAGAAGACCCATAATCCATATAAAGTGTACTTGGGAAGGTCACCTCACCAGCATTGTAGAACCCTATCGATTCCGCCTTTCCATTGAAATGTACCTTCGCATTATTGCTAATAGTCAGTTTTCCGCCTGGCATCACTACTATACGTGAATTCTGTGCGAATTTTGTCTCCTGATTGATGACAATCTCACCACCATTGGCTACTATCCAAGTCACAGCCTGTCCAGCGTCTCCACTGCTCATGGTCAGTTCACCCTCGACATAGACCACGCCCTTATTCAATGTATTCTGATCATCGCAAATCTTTTGGTTAATACCATTCAGTGTCGTACCACTTGCTATACGCCACCAATGATTAGAACGGTTATCATTCTGCACCGAATTATTGTTGATGGCATTCTGGTCGAGTGTCTGGAAATCGTTACTACTATCGATGGTACTCATGTCCACCGTTACCTTATTAAGCCTCCATGAGGGATTCACCCAATCGCTGACACTGATCATCGAATTTTTGTCGTGGACAAATGTGTCATAGGAATCGTTGTTGAGCTTATCGGTATTGTCAACTGCAGAAGGCGTAACATCCACAACAGGATCTACATCAACATCCTCGCTACTACCTTCATTTCCACCTTCATTTCCACCTTCATTTCCACCTTCATTGCCGCCTTCACCACTTCCGTTGGCTTGTGAATAATTGCTAATGTAAATACGTGAAACAGTTACATTGTTTCCGCTAACCCGAAGCCCGCCTTCATCGAACAAAGTGTTTACTCTGTCATCTAAAATGAATTCATAAATATGTGAACCATCTGGAGCAACCTCTTCCTCAGCAGTGATGACGTTCGACCAATCCGTTTGAAAGAATACAGTCCATTTTGAGTACCAGGACTGATCATTCTTTCTTTCGACAACCGCTCCTAAATAATTTCCTGATTTAAAAAGGGATTTTGCATTTTCAGGAATAGTTACAGATACGCCACCACTCCCATTACCAACGTCCCATGGTCCACCAGGTAAATCAACAGACTTATCACTCGCTCTAGTGCTAGCCCCATTTGTCTTATTGATATAATTTGGGAAATTGTTATCTTGCGATAGTCTTCGTGTCAAGGCTCCACCCTCTCCAAAGAAATTCAAATCGACCGTGCCGCCGTCCGTAACTGACACACTCTTCACCACATAGCGGTTGTTCTTATCAAAGCAGGCTACATATACGTTTGGCTCTGCAAGCGGATAAGAGAAGCTGAGACTGCCCATATCGCCACTCTTTACATTGGCGGCTGAGAGCAAGGTGACAGGCGAGGTATAAAGAGGGTTCTCCTTATATACAGCTACACGATAATTCTCCTCGTAGTCTCCACCGACTGTCGCATTGATTTTTGCCGAACCCATCGTTGCCCAGTTGTGGGTGGGATCCACATCTTCCACTGGGAAGGCCTCCTTAAGTACGGCATCATAGGCTTCCTGATCGAAATAGTCATCTGTGCATGCCGCTGATAATATCGACAGGCAGGCGAGGCCAACAAATAGCTTACCTTTCATCTTCATAATTCCTAATTGCAATTAAAGTATTCGAATACGCTTGCAAAGATACAAAAAGAAATCTATATGTTAGTAAAAAGGAGAGCCGTAAGACCCTCCTATTAATAAAGTTTAACATTCTTGTTCCTGCCGTTGTCATCAATGTGTCAACACAGTAGTTGCTCGGGGTCTTCTGGCTGATAAACAACTCATTGGCTGTGACATCTATATTCCACACAAGGAGCAATGCTATTCCCCACCCAACCCTTTCAAACCATTCGAACCCTTTCGAAAGGAAAAAGATGCGAGGAAAGTAGGGGAATAGGCTCGAT
>JAIKWS010000064.1 GCA_024684515.1 Prevotella sp. | reverse complement strand
CCGTATCATCCGCAGGAGATTCTGCCATCAGAGTAATTTTTCTTTAAGGACGAGTCTGACCAGGTTGACGGTGTTGCTCACGCCGAACTTGGCCAGAATCCGTTTGCGGTACCAGTTGACGGTCTCCGTGCTGAGGCTGAGACGGTCGGCAATCTGTGGATTGGGCAGGCCGTCGCAGATAAGGCGGAGGATGTTACGCTCGACGTCTGTGAGGGCAACCACCCGTTGCTGGGACTGGCTGATGATCGTCTGTGCCTCTGGACAGACATAGCGTTCTCCCTGCCATACGCGGATGATGGCCTCTGTGAGTTGCTCCACAGAAGAATACTTCAGCACGTAGCCGTGTACCCCGGTGTCAAGCATGCGCTGGATGACCGAGTATTCATCATGGATGGTGACGGCGATGACCTTCATCTTCGGATAGGCCGCGATGACCTCCTTACAGAAATCAATGCCGTCGCCTACAGGCATCGAGATGTCGAGCAGCAGCACGTCGGGGCGCCGTTCCTGAAGTGTCTGTCGACAGGCTTCAATCGTGTTGAACGTCCGGCTGACGCGGATGTTGTCGCTGCGGTTGATGGCGTCGGCGAGGCCTTGGCACACCATGATATGGTCGTCGACGATGTTGACGTCTATGCGGTATTGCTTCATGCTGGCAGTATGATGTTGATTTCTGTTCCTTGTCCTTCCTTGTCGATGATGTTCATCGTTCCCCGATAGTGGCTGATACGCTCCCGGATACTCTGAAGACCCATGCCTGTTTCCTCAGTCTTGGCCGATTCTTCATCCTTCATCCCGTATCCGTTGTCGCTGACTGTGAGGGTGACTTGATGGTTCTCCTGCATCAGTTGGAGGTCTATGTGACTGGCTTTGGCGTGCTTGATGGCATTGTTGACCAGTTCGTAGGCGCAGCGGTATAGCACCACCTCTATGTCCTGATTCAGCCGGCGGTCGTCGCCAAAGTGTGTGAACTTCGCATTCGGGATGCTGATAGCCAGGTCCTGAAGGGCAGTGGAAAGACCGTTATTCAGCAGTTGCTCTGGCATGAGGTGATGGGCGATATGGCGCAGTTCGGTGGCTGTCTCGTCAATCTGTTGCAGTACCTCCGCCTTTGGTGCGCCGCCTTCCGTCTTCAGCTTCAACAGGGTGAGCATGCCGCCCAGCCCGTCGTGCAGGTCCTTGGAGATGCGGCTGCGCTCGGCCACCTCACCGTCGAGTTTGGCCTTGATGAGGGCTCCCTTCCTTGTCAGCCTGACGCTGCGCAAGAGCAGGAAGAAAATCAGTGCCATCAGTAGCAGCAGGACAGCGAGGAGCGTGCCGCCCCAGAAGTACCACTGCTTCTCGCGGGTCAACTGTTCGATGGCCTCCTGCTTCTGCTTGGTCTCGTAGAGCACTTCCATCTGCGAGAGTCCGCTCTGATAGTGCTCGGTGGCAAAGCGTTCCATCATCTCTCGCACCTTATTCATATATAGGACGGCTTTCTCCTTGTCGCCCAGTTCCATGTGGATCTGTGCCAGCAGTTCATAACAACTCACATCGCTGTAGGTCGCCTCGTCGTCGCTCTCGTGAACGGACTGCCGGGCGTGGTGGAGGGCCTGCTGCCAGTTGTGCTCCCTCATGGCGACCATGGCGGCAGCAGCATGGACATCGGCTCTGGTCTCGAACATCAGTTCGCCATTGTCGTACGATAGTGCTTCCTGGACGTAGGCCTTGGCCTTTGCGAGGTCTTCATGCCCTTTCATCAGATGCCTCTTTGCCATCGAGGCGAGAATCTCTGCATAGTCGTTATGCTCTTCGTCGCTGTGGGCGTGGTAGTAGTCGTAGGCAGGCAGCAGCACGTCGCTTAGGCGGTTGTAGTCTTCCTTGTCCAGATAGACCTTGCTTAAGCCTTTGCGGGGTAGGGCCATCATGAGCGAATCGCCTGAGGCTGTACCCGTCTCGATGGCCCGCAGGTATTCGTGCTCGGCCTTCTCGCTGTTACCCATCGTGAGCCATAGTTCGGCCACGTTGTGGTGGAGGATGGTCTGCGACTCCTTCCAGTCGTATTTCTCGAAGATGGGGAGTGCCTTCTGATAGTATTCGATGGCCAGCAGGGCCTTGTCCTGTATGTTGTACAGGTTGCCGAGGGCACCGTAGAGTTGTGAGAGGTTGTCGTCGATGGTGCTCTCCGCATAGCGCTTGTCGCCGTGCATGGAGTCGGTGACGGCGAGTGCCCAGAGGAAGTAGCGCTCGGCAGGCTCATAGTCCTCCTTGCCGTAGTACTGCAGCCCGAGTTGGTAGAGGGCGTTCTCCCGCATGTTCAGGGCGTTCATCTTGTAGGTCAGCGCCAGCATCTCGCGGCAGTAGCGTTCGTGCTTCTCCGTGTCCTTGCCGAGTGTACCGCGCACAATGGTGTAGTAGCAGTCCATGCGTTCTTTGTCAGTCAGGTCTTTCCGCTGTCGGAGTACCTGTTCGGCGGAGTCCACCTTCGCATGGCGATGGTCGGTATAGGCATCTGCTGCCTGGCTCTGCATGAAGAGCAGAGCCGACAGCAATATCGTGAGTGTGCTGGTGTTCGCCATTTCGTTCTGTTTGGCTACAAAGTTAGGCATTTATTCTCATATATCACCACCCAAATGGGTGGAATTTTCGGTCCTTTGGCGTAATTCCACCCATTTGGGTGGTTATGGTTCCAGGTAAATTGCTTAATTTTGGGCAGATAATTTGCAAAACTATAACAATAACTATTAAAGTAAAGTATGAATACAAAGAGAATTCTGATGACGATTGCGATGATTTTCGCATTGAGCATGAGCGTCAGCGCACAGGGCTGGCTGGGTAGGTTGAAGGACAAGGCTGTCGATGCTGCCAAGAACGCCGTAGAGCGCAATGTGGAGCGCAAGGCCGACAAGGAGGCTGACGAGGCTTCTGACGCCGT
>JAIKWS010000010.1 GCA_024684515.1 Prevotella sp. | reverse complement strand
ATGCCGCTGCATATAGCGTCGGGCAACATTGGTTGTAATACTTGTCAGCCATGCCTCAAAGCGTTGTGGGTTATGCAGTTGATCCATCTTGGCAAAAGCCAGTAGGAATGCATCATGTGCCAATTCCTCTGCCACTTGGCGATTGTCTACGATGCGTTGGCATATCATCGTCATTTGTCGGTGATATGCCCTATATAGGCTTTCAAAAGCAGTCTCATCGCCCTGTCGCCCTCGCTCTATGAGTTGTTCTATGTCCATCGAAAACACACTGTCTCTACAGACATAGATACCACTTTTCCAAAAAGACTGCACGGAAATTATTATTTTTTCAAATAAATATCACATTATGCCTCTGATTCAACCAGATGACATCTAAATCATCAAGCTTTTGCGTTCCCATTCTCTTGCATCAAGAATTTCCGAATCTGCAACAGTAACTTGAATCGAGCATCAAATAGTTGGGGGCTGTAAATGGAATAACAAATCATTCCAGACAACTCGCCAGTCTCCTCTAGCATCTCACTGCGCTCCATCATGCGCCGTTGCATTCTCGACCAGGACATCTGTCTCGATGGCCGTGCTCCATGCAGTACTCCCGCAGGAACTCCAGATCCAGCCCCTCCTTGTAGGAATTAAAGTGCTTGTTCATTGTCATATTCGCCAATTATCTGATTCGTGGGTACAAAGGTAGTCATTTTTCAGCACAAATCGTATCTTTTTGTTATACCACAACCTTGTTTTAGACAAAATTTGCTTAAATTACGCGCGAAACGATGATTTTATGCCATCTTCTCAATAAAAATGTGTACCTTTGCAAGGTAATGTATAGGAACCATATTATTGGAAAGTCATTTAGAATGGAATTAAATAGTTTGATAGCAGAATGTACTGCATACGATTTCAAGGTGATGCTTGAAGAGAAGAAACCTAAGAGTTGGCTGAAAAGCGTAAGCGCTTTTGCCAATGGCTTGGGCGGTTCCCTTTTCTTTGGCATAGATAATGATGGGATCGTCAAAGGACTTGATGATGTGCAGCATGTTTGCGAAGCTATTAGTAGTAAGATTCGGGATTACATGGATCCCCTGCCAGAAGTAGAAACGGTTCCCCATGATATAGATGGTTTACATGTTCTGCAACTCAAAGTCAACGCAGGGCATTATACTCCGTATTACTACGTTGGGGATGGTCAGCGTATAGCATTTGTCCGAGTTGGTGATGAAAGCGTACCAGCTACGGCAGAGCAGATGGTACGCTTGGTACTGAAAGGCTCAAACAAAACTTTTGATTCCCTTCACACAGATTATAAAGCAGAGGACTATTCCTTTACAATATTGGCGAACACTTTCAAAGACCGCACCAAACAAGAATGGGACAAGAAGTATCTCTTATCGTTTGGACTTGTAACAGTTGCAGGGAACCTTACAAATGCAGGAGCACTACTTAGACATCAAAGATGTGTCTTCCGAAAGACGCAACCCTATCCTTGCGAATGTGATGGCTCAACTTGACTATATGGAAAAGCGGGGCAGTGGACTCACACGTATCTGCAATGAGACCAAAGCTCTGGAGGGATATAAAGACGAGTTGAAGCCCATATTCAAGTCCTCTCCAACTCAATTTCAAACCATTATTTTTGCCTCCACCGACACACCGAATGTCGGAGATAATGTCGGAGACGTGTCGGAGACGAAACTCACTGAGCGTCAGCAGAAAATACTCAATCTCATCAAAGAGTCTCCGACAATAACAGGACGACAAATGTCGGAGATTTTGTCCGTGAGCCAACGCACTATAGAACGCGACATTTCCGCTTTGCAAAAGAATGGTGTATTGAAGCGTGAAGGCAAGGACAATGATGGGAAGTGGGTAATAATGTAGGTTCAAAACAGTGGGAAACTTTAGCAAAATGATTTTGCGGACAATTCGTTTGAAAAAAATGAGGGATTCTGCCAAAATCTCCGTACATTTGCATCTCATAAACAACAAGACAACCTCATCTATGAAGTGGACCGTATTAACAGACAACAGAAGTAGCAACGGACAGCTGGCTACCGAGCATGGGCTCTCCATTCTGCTGGAGACTGACGATGTCCGGCTGCTACTCGACACCGGAGCCAGCGACCTCTGCATCCGCAACGCCCGTCAACTGGGCATCGACCTCAGCACGCTCGACTATATCTTCATCTCGCACGGACATGCCGATCATGCCGGTGGACTGTCGGCAGTAGTGGACATTGCCAAGAAAGCCAAGGTCATCGTCTCGCCATACGCCCTCAGCGGGCAGTTTTTCTCCAGACGCATGGGCTGGCATAGCATCACACCCTCGTGGCCTTCGTTGCCGGCAGAACGGCTGATTACCATCACTCAAAATCGAGATATTGCCCCGGGCATCAAGGTCATGGCCAATATCCCCCATCGGCATGCTATGCCACAGGGGAACACCCATCTCTACACCCTTGATGCTGCTGGGGAGCACGTTGCCGACGACTTCCGTCACGAACTGGCTCTCTTGGTCGACGGACTGCTGTTCACGGGATGTGCACATAGTGGTCTTGAGAACATACTGGCTGCCTGTCCCGACCCTGTCAGATGGGTGGTGGGAGGCTTTCATCTGCTCGACAACCATGAAACAAACGAGGAGCTGACGACCCTCGCCACACGGCTGCGGTCGTCATATCCTCATACGTCATTCTATACCAGCCACTGCACCGGCGATGCCGTCTTTGCCCAGCTGAAGGCCGTCATGGGCAGTCAGCTCACCGCCTTCAGCTGTGGCTTTACTGCTTCAGCAATCCTTTGACCACCAGCTTGTCGCCACTGAGGTCGACCTCAAAGAGATGCGGGATGCGCACGGTGCCTCCACGACTGTTCTTGGCATGACTGTGGACTGACATCAGCCACTGTCCGTCGAAGCGCTGGAAGAGCATGCTGTGACCATAGTTGGGAGGGGTGATGGGCTCGGGCTCCTGTATCCACGGGCCATCGAGGGTGCCACTCTTGGAATAGGCCACCCCCTGCGTATAGTCGCCAAAGACCCACGACGTCCAGAGCATTCCCAGTCGACCTGTACCCGTACGGAAGAGCCACGGACCGTCGGTCACCTTGTTCCACGTCACTTCACCCTGATCATTACGCTCACGGCTCCAGGGCGAGTCACTGGCACGGAAGAGCACCTTGGGCTCGCCAATGGTACCGCTGAAGTCGGGCTTCAGCTCTATCTTCTCGATGGTGCCATTCCAGTTCTGCAGCCATTCGCCACAGAAGACGAGGTAGGGCTTGCCATCCGTATCGCGCCAGAAGGTGCCGTCGAGGGTGGGCCGGTCGGCAGGCAGATAGGTGGCATCGCCAAAGGCACGATAGGGCCCCATGGGCTGGTCGGCCACGAGCACCTGACTGGCACGTCGCTCAATGACGTTGCCCCTGACGGTATCTATCTTCACGGCACTATTGGTGAACGTAGCGAAATAGTAGTACTTGTCACCCTGCTGATGGAGCTCGGCAGCCCAGATCATCGGACGGGGGCCCATCCACGAGTTCTCCTCGAACTCCGTGACGCGATAGGGTCCCTCCCATCGTTTCAGGTCACTGCTACGCCACATCATGCCGCCAGTGCCCGTCATATAGTACATGTTCGTCTTCTTGTCGGCCAGAATGGCAGGGTCGCTGAGCCGGATGGAGTCGAGCGGGATGTTGGAACGGACAAACGACGGCCTACGCTGTGCTGATGCACTGCTTGTCATTACCATCATCATCAAGACCAGGAATAGTCTGAATACTTGCTGCGTGCAAATAGGGAATCGGGCTTTCATCATAGTTTAAGTTTTCTATTAGTGATACATTTGTCGCATCGCCATCAACTGGCAAGCCACCATTTTCACCTGCAAAGATACAACTATTATTTGAAACAGCAAAGAAAAAGAGAAAGGGATTAGCGGTTTTTGGCAGAAGGTAAAGGCAATGAACATGAATTTGCCAGTGCACTCAAAAAATATTTCCAGTGTACTCAAAAAATATTTCCAGTGCACTCAAAAAATATTTCGAGTGCACTCAAAAAATATTTCCAGTACACTCAAAAAATATTTCCAGTACACTCAAAAAATATTTCCAGTACACTCAAAAAAACGGCTACTACATACAAAAAAAATGCAAAGTTCTGGGGAACCTTCCGGCATGTCCGCACCTCATCTGGACGGCCTGCCAACGATTCACCAGTTCCTTGCACTCGACAGCTGCTGCTGTCCACTGACAACAAGCCGTTCGCTCAGCCTATTTGCTTTGCGAAAGCCCGTAGATTTTCCAGGTCTGTCTTGTTGGGATGACCAGCATGTAGTGGTCCCATCGAACCTTTGCAGGTGAAGGAACGCTCGTCGACCTTGATACCCTGTGCCTCAAGCAGTTTGCGCATCTGAGGTACGGGCGACTTGATGATGGCACACGAGCCGAAACAGACCACGCACTTCACCTTGTCGGGTGTCAGTGAACGGATGAAAGTGGTCATCTCCTTGCTGATCTTGCCAAGCATCACCCCCGAACCGAGGTAGAGCACATCGACAGGCTCTGTGATGGGTGTCTCGACGGTCTCTGCCTTGACACCTGTCACCTGACTAACCACCTCGGCCATCATGGCGGAGTGGCCGAACTTGCTAAAATAACGGATTGCGATATTCATTGTTTTCAAAAAGGGTTCTTAATTCATCATTTCTTCTATCTCCTCACGGTGCTCAAAGAGTGTACAGCCTCCCGTGTGCTCCCATCCCAGTGCACGTGCCATGCGTATCTTGCTGAACAGTGGCGACTTCAGGGCATCGCGCACTCCCAGCTCCACCACATTGCTATCGCTGAATGGCGAGAACGGACAGGGCTCGGCACTGCCATCGGGACCGATGTGGAAGAATCCGCGTCCGGAGGCCAGACAGCCTCCCAGTGCCTTCTCATCGCCAGGGAAGGAGAGGAAGATGATGTCCTGGTATTCGTCACGACGCTGCTCCAGCAGCTGTTCCATCTCGGCCACATGGTCGTCGTTGAAAGCGAGATGTTCCGTGCCTGCCTCGGTGGGGACATACTCGATGAAGAACACGATTTTACAACCATAGGAACGCAGTTGGTCGAGGAAGTCGCAGGATGTCACCAGATGATAATTCTCTGTCGTCACCGTGATGCTGGTACCAAAGAACAGTTCCTCTTGCCTGAGCAGCTGCATGGACTGCATAGCCCTCTTGAACACCCCCTGTCCCCGTCGCTCGTCGGTGCCGATGGCGGTACCCTCGATGCTGATGATGGGCACGAGGTTCAGCCGCTTGCGCAGGAAGTCTATATAGGCAGGTCCGATGAGGGTGCCGTTGGTGAAGATGGGGAATATCATGTCCTTCACCTCTGCCACGGCCTCGAGTATATCCTTGCGCATCATGGGCTCACCACCCGCCAGCAGCGAGAAGTTGATGCCCATGCCGGCTGCCTCGGTGAATATCTGCTGCCACTGCTGGGGAGTGAGTGGAGGCTTGCGATTGCTCTCCTCGTCGTTGGCAATGCCATTGCTGCGGGCATAGCACCCCTTGCAGTGCAGATTGCAAGTGGTAGAGATGCTGCTGATGAGAAATGGTGGCACATCGATGCCGTCCTGTTCCTTCACTCTCCTGCGTCGTTTCTCTGATTTGGCAAAGAGCTGCTGCATGCGAAATGCGAACTTGGCCTCACGAGGATTCGACAGCACATTCTTGTAGGCCTTGGCCATGATGCGGCTGATGCTGCCAGTCATATAGGCCGCAAGGTCTATTTTCTGTTCTTCCATATATAAATAATGTAGGAATGGGAAGAGTGGTCTCGGTGTCTTTCAGCATCGCGGCTCAGTCACCTTGCGCACTCTTCCCTCCTTAGCTTAGAATTGTATGGTCTCCACCAGTTCCATCATCTTGAAGAAACTGGCAGTGGCGTCTTTCAGATAGTACATCACCCCGTTCTCACCGTTCTCTCCCAGTGCAGGCTTCAGCACGGGCATCTTGTCGACGAGTGCCTTGCCGACCTCAGGACGGTTGTCCTCGACGAGCAGGCATTCGATGCGCAGTGTCTGGCCCTTGAAGGCACAGATCTCGGCCTTCTGGTTGGCAGCAATCTGACGGGTGGCATTGGTCTTGCCAAAAGCCATGATATAGATCTTGCCCTCGAAGAGCAGCATGGCACCATAGGGGCGCACACGGGGCTGGTCGTTCTCTACTGTTGCCAAATAGAACACCTTGGCATCTTCCAAAAAATCGAATACTTTCTTGACGTTGTCCATTGTCTTTACTTTTAAATTAATGATTGTACTATTTTTCTTGCCGTGCACTCAGCACCGACAGACGGTATGCGTATGGTTTTGCGTCTGCAAAGATACACTATTTGCGGCAGATTTTCCTTAAGATGGTCTTAAGATTTCTGTTTGCTATCAGAAATGGTCAGCACGACGGTGGTCGACCGCCCCGGCTCGCTGTCGATGGTCACCTGGGCTCCGATCAGATCGGCAAACTGCCTGACGATGGCCAGTCCGAGACCGAAGCCCTTGACATGGCGCTGCTGTGTAGCACTGCCTCTGTAGAACTGGTTGAAGACCTGCGAGAGCTCGTCACGGCTTATGCCGTCACCGGTATTCACCACGCGAATGACGACCGCGTTGACCTGCCTATATGACGAGATGCTGATGGTACCGCCTACGTTGCAGTATTTCACGGCATTGGAGACGAGGTTGCTCATGATGGTGTTCAGGGCACGACGGTCGGTATCTACTGTCAGCCCCTCGGGCTCTGTGCTGATATCGATGCTGATATTACGGCTGATGAGCTGTTCGGCATAGTGGCTGGCGACATCGTTCAGCAGCTCGCCCACGTCGATGGTCTGCCGCTCCAGCATGCGACGGCCATTCTCCACACGCGTCAGCGTCAGCAGGTCCTCGACCATCTGGTTCATGGCATCCACCTCGGCTATGCAGTCTTTGATCTTCGTGCGGTATTCCTCTTCCGTACGTGGCTTGCGGATGAGCACCTCCATCGACCCCTTGAGCACGGCAAGGGGCGTGCGGAACTCGTGCGAGGCATAGGAGGTGAACGACCGCTCGCGCTCCAGGGCCTCGTGCAAGGGCTGCACACTCTTGCGGGCCACACTGCGAGAGACGAAATAGAGAGCCACAAACATCAGGACACAGGACAGGCACGTGGCTCCGAGCACCTCCAGCAGCGTTCGCACCACATAGCCTGTGGTCAGCGTAGCACTCCTGGCCCAGTACATCTCGAGGCCAAACACCAGCAGCAACCCGATGCACATGAGCATCGTCAGCGAGCCCACCTGGATGAGAATCTTGCGGGCTATCTCGTTCTGGAAATTCTTCTTTCTGTCCATATTTGTCTAGTCATTGATGATAAACCCCACACCACGCACCGTGTGGATGATGCCGTTGTCGCGATCGGCAGACAACTTCTTGCGCAGCGAGTTCATGAACACATCGATCACCCCCGTGTCGTACTGGAACTTGATGCCCCAGACATTGCGGATAATCTCGTCGCGGGTGCAGACGGTACCCTTGTGCTCGAACAGATAGAGCAGCAAGTCAAACTCGCGAGCCGTGAGCTGTATCTCCTGCCTGTCGACGAAGACCTGTCGCGATGACACGTTGACCTTCACATTTCCCTGGCTGCGTATCACGTCTTCCTGCCGGTTGCGGAAATGGATGCGGATGCGCTCCAGGAGCTCCTCGAACGAGAAGGGCTTCTTGATATAGTCGTTGGCACCGGCACGCAGGCCCGCGATGGTCTCGGCCACCGTGTCCTTGGCCGTCAGGAAGAGGATTGGCGTCTCGGTGTCCTCTGTCCTGATCTCGTTGCATACCGCGATGCCATCCATCGTGGGAAGCATCCAGTCGAGCAGCACCAGGTCGGGACGACGGGTGAAGAACTGCTTCAGACCTTCGGCACCATCACTGGCAGTGATGGTCTCGTAGCCCTCTTCCTGCAGACCCTCGCTCAGGAAACGGCTGATGCCCAGCTCGTCTTCTATGATCAGTATTGTCATCATCTTCGTAATTTTCGCTTGCAAAGTTAAGCCTTTCCTAGAGAAAAACACTTAAAATTGCCTTAAATTAAACAAAGAAACTGATGATTTTGTAATGCTATTTGGATTTTTTTTGCTAATTTTGCATCCATAAACTAAGACGATAACCTATTTCCCATTTTGTAAAACTAAAACATTTAACTAAAAAAGGTATGAAAAAACTACTGGTAACGATTGCGATGCTGAGCTCGAGCGCCCTGGTGCTTCAGGCACAGCAACTGACTCTGCGCCTCGACAAGGCCGAGACTGAGGTAAGTCCCATGCTCTACGGACTGATGACCGAGGAAATCAACTATTCGTACGAGGGTGGCCTCTACACGCAGCTGGTGGCCAACGCCGCCTTCACCGAGATGTACAACCCCAGGGGCGGACGCCGCGGCAGACGTCCAGACCCTAATCAGCCACGCGTGACGGTAAGGCCCGACCGCTGGCAGCTCACCGACACCGTCAGGGTGCAGGTGCGACAGAATCGGCAAGGTGCCATCAACGACGCCACGCCGACATCGCTCGTCGTGAACGTCGAACAGCCAGGACTGGGCATCGTGAGCGAAGGCTATTGGGGATTCCCCATCAGGAAAAACACGACCTTCAAAGGGTCGCTCTACGTCAGACAACCCGCAGCAAGGAACAACGAGAGTGCTGCTCCCGCCGCTGTCAGGACACTGAACATAGCCCTGAAGAGTGCCGACGGCAGCACCACCTATGCACAGACCAGCGTGAGCGGATTCTCAAAAGACTGGAAGAAGTTCGACTATCAGCTGAGCACCACGGACTCACAGGCTGACACGAAGGATGCCCGTCTCTACATCACTGCCAGCGAGGCAGGAAGCATCGAGATGACACGCGTGACACTATTTGCACCCAGCTTCAAGAACCGCAAGAACGGACTGCGACCCGACCTGATGGAGATGATGGCAGACATGCAGCCCAAGTTCCTACGATTCCCCGGCGGCAACTACCTGGAGGGCAACAACTTCGCCAACCGCTTCGACTGGAAGCAGACCATCGGCGACCCGGACCAGCGACCCGGACACCAGAGCCCCTGGAACTATCGCTCGTCTGACGGACTGGGACTGATGGAATTCCTGCAATGGGCAGAGGACATCGGTGCCGAGCCGGTGGTGGGCGTCTTTGCGGGATATGTGCTGAGTGGCGACCACCTGGACGGCGACTACATCAAGCCTTTCATCCAGGATGCCCTCGACGAGATAGAATATATCGTAGGCGACGCCAAGACCACCAAATGGGGCGCCGTACGGGCCAGCAACGGACATCCCGAGCCGTTCCCACTGCACTATGTGGAGATTGGCAACGAGGACTTCTTCGACCGCAGCGGCAGCTACCCCAATCGCTTCAAGATGTTCTACGATGCCATCAAGGCTCGCTATCCACAGCTGCAGATCATCTCGACGGTTGACTACAACGCACTGAAGTCGGCTGCCATCCCCAACCCTGAGGTGGACCTGATCGACGAGCACTACTATCGCAATGCTCATGACATGTATCGCAACGCTTTCCAGTATGACAGCTACGACCGCAAGGGACCCAAGATCTTCTGCGGCGAATGGGCAACACGCGAAGGCGCTCCCACCACCAACATGAATGCTGCCCTCGGCGATGCCGCATGGATGAGCTGCATGGAGCGCAATTCCGACATCTGCGTGATGTCGTGCTATGCCCCGCTGTTCGTCAATGTTGAACAAGGTGCCATGCAATGGCCTAGCGACCTGATTGGCTATGACGTGCTGAACTCCTATGGCTCACCATCTTACTGGGCACAGGTGATGTTCTCGAAATACTTAGGCGACCGCATTGTACCCGTAGAAGCAACAGACCTGCCCAAGCAGACGCTGAACCGCAACGACGAGGCTAACGCGGTGTTCTATACGGCTACTACCGATGCCAGAACGGGCAAGATCTATCTGAAAATGGTCAATGCCGTGGGCGATGCACAGAAACTGAACATCAGCCTGAATGGGGTGAAGAAGGTGAAGTCGAAAGCCAAGAAGATTGAACTGAAATCCGCTCGTCCTGAAGACACAAACTCTATCGACAATCCGCGCAGCATCATCCCACAGGAGTCTATTCAGAAGGTGGGCAAACGGTTCGCCATGACGCTGGCTCCATATTCCATCACCGTGTTAGTAATCGAATAGACAAGCGGCAACTCACAACTCAAAAAAAACTGTGAATCCTCGCGGGTTCACAGTTTATTATTTGATACAAATGATTGTATACGTCGTGGAAGGATTACTCCTCAACCATCTCTTCAGCCTCGCCTTCAACAGCCTCGGCCTCAGCCTGAGCAGCAGCGGCAGCAGCCTCTGCCTGAGCCTGGATGTTGGCAGCAGCAGCCATTGAGGTCTCCTCGAACTGCTTGGTAATGTTAAGGAAGCTATCAGCTACTTCCTTAGGAAACTGTCCGTCATACTTACCCATTTCCTGGACAGCTGCGTTGAAATTCTGAACAGCAGCGTTCCACTCCTCAGCAGTTTGAAACTGAGCGAGACCCTCCATAGAAGTCAGGGCAGGAGCCAGTTCCTTAACCTTGCTCCAAGCCTTAGCAGCCTCAGGACTCATCTTAGCACCACAAGAAGCAAACATCATTGCACATACTGCTGCTGCAGCAAATACCATTTTTTTCATTTCTCTAAAATTTAAATTCGTTAATATAAAGGATTAAAATCTCTAATATGTTCTCTTGTCACAATTTTCACGGTGCAAATTTACACCGAATTAACGAATTAAGCACAAAAAGAATGTTAAAAAAACACCAATACATCAATTTTCAATGCAAAAAAGACACTTTTCCAAGAAAAACAGCAAAAAAAACTGCAAAACCTAAAGGATTCGCAGTTTATTTTTGGATATAGATTTTCGTATCCGATACTGGAAGGATTACTCCTCGACAGCCTCGCCCTCAAGTTCAGCAGCAGCTTCTTCAGCAGCGGCAGCAGCAGCCTGAGCATCAGCAGCAGCCTGGATAGCCTCAACAGCGGTCTTAGAAGTCTCAGCGAACTGCTTGGTAATGTTAAGGAAGCTATCAGCTACTTCCTTAGGATACTGTCCGTCATACTTACCCATTTCCTGGACAGCTGCGTTGAACTCCTGAACGGCAGCGTTCCAATCTTCTGTAGTAGCAAACTGATCGATAGCCTCCATAGAAGTCAGGGCAGGAGCCAATTCCTTAACTTTGTTCCAAGCCTTAGCAGCCTCAGGACTCATCTTAGCACCACAAGATGCAAGCATCATTGCGCAAACTGCAGCAGCAGCAAATACCATTTTTTTCATTTCTCTAAAATTTAAATTAATTAATATAAAGGATTAAAAATCTCAAATTATTTCCTCTCTTCACTATTTTCACGGTGCAAATATACAGCGAAATAATGAAAGTAGCACAAAAAGAACGGTTAAAAAAGGTTAAACCATCCGTTTTTTATGTCAAACTTGCTTTTTAAGTACAAAAACGGATAAAAAAAATGCTACCTGTGGGCTTGTCCGATGGTCAGTTTCAGCAACTCTTCATAACTGCCATTGAAGACATCCAGGTCTACCTTCTCCTTGATGCCGGGTAGCTGTCCACTGTCGCTATGCTGCCAGAATGCCCAGGCACCACGATAGCGCACCGAGTCGACATAGTAGTGGGCAATCCAGTAGGGATAGAGGTTGAACACCGAGTCGTTCATATACTGCTGGCGGAACGAGTGGTAGGTATAGAGGATGGGCTTCACTTGGTAATGCTGTTCCACGCGTACGAGCCATTCAAGGATGCCCTGACGGAAATTCTCTATGCTGACCTCCGCCGGCTTCACCTCGACGTCGAGAACGGGCGGCAGGTCGCCGGCTTCGAGCTTCACCTGTCTGATGAAATGCTCGGCCTGCTGCTTGGCAGGTGCGCTGGTGCGATAGAAATGATAGGCGCCACGGATGATGCCATGCTGCTTGGCTGCACTGAAATTCTGACGATAGCGCGAATCCACGAGGTCGCTGCCCTCGGTAGCCTTGATGAAGGCAAAGGCAACGGGCTGACCGCTGATAGTGGCCTGATTGCGCAACAGCTCCCAGTTGATGGTTCCCTGATGATGGCTCACGTCAACGCCGTGAACGGTGTAGCCGCCAGATACTGACGGCTCCTCACCGACCGACGATGAGAAGAGGGCACGGAAGAGCAGCCAGCAGGTGACGGCAACGACACTGGCTCCCACGCATAGCGGCCATAGGCTGCTCCAGCGCTTTGACGTCATGCGTGTCTTCCTGCTCTTCGTCCGCCTCGGGGAGGTCTTTTTCCTGACTCCCTTTGCCGGCTTACTGGCAACGGTCTTCTTCGGGGCTGTCTTCTGGCCTGTAGGCCGTTTCTTTTCGGGCATCGCCATTCCTCTTCTATCTGTAGCGGCAGCTCACATCTTTTATTTGTGTACTACCGGAATTACCATCGTATGCTATCAAACAAAATCCCCTCCTGCGGTAGGAGGGGATTGACGTAGCGATATATTGTTTACTTTCCTTGCTCCAGTGCCAGCGTCTTGGTGGGCTGGTCGCAAACCTCTGTGGGTCCCCAGTACTGGATTGGTCCGGGGTACACATAGGCTGTCTCGCGAGCCCAGCGGTCACGCTGTGCGGCGAAGCACTTGAAGGGAGCACCGTCGAGCTCTACGAGAGCCTTACGGATGACGGGCTTCATCTCACCGTTACGGCGCTCCATGTTCATCATCATCGTGATGGGCACGCCACCTGCCTTCCACTCGGCGGCAGGAGCGGTGGTATTCTTCACGATGGCCATATAGCCGGTCTTGCCGGCAGCGATGAGCTGTGCAGCACTGTTGCCCAGGGCATAGCAGTAGTCGGCATCGAAGTTCGACGGAGCAGCGCAGCGTCCCTCATAGCCGAAGAAGTGGTGCTGGGTACCGAACTTGCCTTTGTACTCACCGGCCTTCTTCATCTTCTCAAGCTTCTGCGACACCATCGTAGAGAGCAGCTTCTCGGTCTCGATAAGGCTCACCTGCACGTTGCCGTGGGGGTCGCGGTCGAGGGCGAGCTGACGGGCTACGCCCACGGGCAGGCTGTTGAACACAGCGAGGTTCTCTGCTGTCAGATGACTCTTGGCAAAGTCGACCTGCTCGTCACGGCTGATCTCCTTGGCCTCGGGCATGGCCAGCACGTCGTTGAGCTGTGCGATGAGCTTCTTGATGGCGGGGATGAACTCGATGACGCCCTCGGGAATGATGACGGTACCGAAGTTGTTACCGTCGGCGGCACGGGCGGCCACGGCCTTTGCGATATATTCCACGATGTCGTCGAGGCTCATGCCCTTCTCTTCTATCTCCTCACTGATCAGGCAGATATTGGGCTGTGTCTGCAGGGCACACTCGAGGGCGATATGGCTGGCCGAACGTCCCATCACCTTGATGAAGTGCCAGTACTTACGGGCCGAGTTGCAGTCGCGCTCTATGTTGCCTATCAGCTCCGAGTAGGTCTTGCAGGCCGTATCGAAGCCGAACGAGGTCTCGATCTGCGAGTTCTTCAGGTCACCGTCGATGGTCTTGGGACAGCCGATCACCTGCACGCCATAGTTCTTGGCAGCATAGTATTCGGCCAGCACGCAGGCGTTGGTATTCGAGTCGTCGCCACCGATGATGACGATGGCCTTGATGTTGAGCTCGCGGATGATCTCCAGTCCCTTCTCAAACTGCTCCACCTTCTCGAGCTTGGTACGTCCCGAGCCTATCATGTCGAAACCGCCGGTGTTGCGATACTCGTCCACGATGTCCTTGGTCAGCTCCATATAGTTATGGTCTACGAGACCGCCAGGACCGAGGATGAAGCCATACAGCCTGTTCTCGGGATTCAGCTTCTTCACGGCGTCGAAGAGACCGGTGATGACGTTGTGACCGCCAGGGGCCTGGCCACCACTGAGGATGATGCCCACGTTCATGGGCTCGTTGGCCTTCTCCTCGCCTTCCACAAACTCTACCAGCGGCATGCCGTAGGTATTGGGGAAGAGTTTCTTGATTTCCTCCTGATTGTCAACACTCTGGGTGGGCTCGCCCTCTACAGCCTTCACAGCTCCCATCAGTCCCAGCGGCAGCTTGGGCTGGTAGGCAGCGCGTGCCATCTGCAATGCACTTTTTTCCATTTTTTTCTTGTTTAAAATTGAATGATACTATTTTGGGTTGCAAAGGTACAAAGAAGCGAGCAAAAAACCAAAACTATCTTCAGTTTTTTGCTCGCCTCCCTAAACTTTTTGCTTACGTCTGTCAGGATATTACCTGTTTTCTCCAGTCTGCTATCCGATTTCTATCTGACGGCTCACCTTGACCTTCTGCTCCTCGTGCTTGGGCAGCTCCACGGTCAGCACGCCACAGTCCACACGGGCCTTGATCTGCTCTTTCTCAACGTCGTCGGGCAGGATCAGCGTCTGCTCGAACTTCGAGTACGAGAACTCCCTGCGCAGATAGCGGGCGCTCTGGTCGTCATTCTTCTCCTCGTGCTTCTCCATCTTGATCATCAGGTTGCCCTCATCGTTGATGTGCACGTTGAAATCCTCCTTCGTCAGACCTGGTGCGGCCAGCTCCACAATATACGCTTTGTCAGTTTCCTTGACGTTGATAGCCGGGGCTGTAGCACTGGCCTTCGGCATAAACTCTGTGTTGAACAAATCGTTGAACACTGCTGGTAACCAATTGTTTGATCTCATCATAGTCATAATGTTTTCCTCCTGATTTTTTTATTTGTTATACATTTGTTTTCTCTTTGGGCGTCCTCGTTTTTTACTCCTCCGCTCACTATTCTCTGTTGCAAGTTCAGTGCCAATGTGAAAGGTGTGTCAATGTGGCGCAAACGGACGACAAAATGGCACACCACCACTTTTTTTCTTTTTTTAAGTCCAAAAGGTTGGCGGTTCCGTTTTTTTTGTCTATCTTTGCCTTGAATAATTAAAGAAGGAACAACAATATGGCAAACAAGAGAACACTGAAACGCGCCATCAACGGCATTTGTGAAGATCTATTCATTGAGTGCGTAGCAGCCTCACTCTATGGAAACGAAAAGAACAAGAGCCAGGACAATGCCGA
This sequence comes from Prevotella sp., assembly GCA_024684515.1. GTDB lineage: Bacteria > Bacteroidota > Bacteroidia > Bacteroidales > Bacteroidaceae > Prevotella. The sequence goes on along the minus strand of JAIKWS010000010.1, from coordinate 15,680 downwards.
CTCCCTGCTCTGCACCATCCTCAAGATACAGAAGAACTTCATCAGCCGCGTCTCGCATCCTGAGCCCGGCCTCAGCAACAAGGAATACTTCAAGGACTTGCGCGAGAAATTTGCAGCACAGATTAGCGAGGTGACCGACATGATTGACAACTTGTGACGACGGCAGGCCATTGTCACGCACCTCACGGCAACTGCGCACGGACGGCTGCCACACCATCGCTATCTATGAAGTATGACATTTGACTATCATGTGGAAAAAATTCTGTAACTGGCTTTTATACAAACGCATGGGATGGACCACGGAAGTGACCGAGGCCTGTCCTGAGAAATGCATCATCTGCCTGGCGCCCCACACGAGCAACTGGGATTTCGTCATCGGACAACTTTATAACCGCGCACAAGGCCTGAAGAGCAACTTCCTCATGAAGAAGGAGTGGTTCTTCTGGCCACTAGGACCTATCTTCCGAAGCATGGGGGGCATACCCGTCTACCGACAGAAGCACACCAGCATGACCGACACGCTGGCGATGACGGTTCGACAGGCTGACCACTTCCGCCTATGCATCACTCCCGAGGGCACTCGCAAACGGGTGGAGGAATGGAAAAAGGGATTCTACTTCATCGCACAGAAGGCGGGAATACCCATCCTGCTCTATGGGCTGGACTATGAGCGCAAGCTGATACAATGCACGAAAACCATCCACCCCACTGGCAACATCGAGGCCGACATGCAAGTCATCAAACGCTATTTCAAGGACTTCAAGGGACGCAAGCCCGAAAACTTCTCTACTGGCAATGTATAAGTATCTGTATATCTTACTCGTCGCGCTGTTGACATCCTCTTCGCTGCAGGCACAGACCAGCTGGGGAAAGACAGAGCACAAGGGCGAGCCATGGGTGAAAAACATCTCCCTACCCTACACCATCGACCGCGGGCTACAGGGCCGGCACCTCGCCCTCTGGGCCAGCCACGGACGGTTCTACGACCAGAACAAGGGCTACTGGCGGTGGCAGCGGCCGGCACTGTTCTGTACCACCGAGGACCTCTTCACACAGACCATCGTGGTGCCCTATCTCATCCCCATGCTCGAGGATGCCGGCGCCGTGGTGTTCACACCGCGTGAGCGCGACTGGCAGCGACATGAGGTCATCGTCGACAACGACCCTTCCACCTCTATCGTCAGCTCACGATATGAGGAGAGCTACTACCGCAATGCATGGCAGCAGGCACCGGGCAAGGGATTCGCCATGCACGACGGCGGCTATCACGACGGCGAGAACCCCTTCGAGGCGGGAACGGCACGCATGGCTGAGACCACCAGAAGCAGGAACAAGGCCAGCGAGGTGAGCTACCAGCCCAACCTGCCCGAACAGGGACGCTATGCCGTCTACGTGAGCTATACCACCGTGCCGGGCAGCATCGACGATGCACACTATACCGTGTGGCACAAGGGACAGCCCACCGAGTTCCACGTCAACCAGCAGATGGGGGGCTCCACATGGGTGTACCTGGGAACCTTCGACTTCGATGCAGGCATGTCCCCCTACAACTGTGTGGTCGTTTCCAATCTCTCCGACAGCCGTGGCATGGTGACCACCGATGCCGTGCGCTTCGGAGGCGGCATGGGCAACATCGTGCGCGGGGGTACCGTCAGCGGCATGCCACGCTGTCTCGAGGGAGCCCGCTACTATGCCCAGTGGGCGGGCATGCCCTACAGCGTCTACAGCTTCCGGCAGGGACAGAACGACTATGCCGACGACATCAACGTGCGGTCGTATATGACCAACCTGCTATGCGGCGGCTCCTGCTATGCACCCGACTCTGCGGGGCGCAAGGTACCCATCGAGATGTCGCTGGCCATACATAGCGATGCCGGACATACCGACACCGGACAGGGCGTCTATGGCACGCTGTCGATATGTACCACGGGCTATGGCGACAAGACACTGGCTACGGGCATGAGCAGGGAGGCATCCAAAGAGCTGGCCACCGACCTGCTGTACAATACCACTTCCGACCTGCGCTACCGCTTCGGAGAGTGGAAGCTGCGCAAGCTCTACGACCGCAACTACTCCGAGACGCGACTGCCCATCGTGCCCAGCGCCATCCTCGAGACACTGTCGCACCAGAACTTCGGCGACATGCGCTATGGCCACGACCCCAACTTCCGGTTCTGGATGGCACGGTCCATCTACAAGACGGCCCTGCGATACATCGCCTCCCACCACGACGAGAAATATGCCGTGACACCTCTCGCCCCCGACCACTTCCATATCGAGTTCACAGGCAAGGGCAACGAGGTCAGGCTGAGCTGGCAGGGGCTCATCGACGGACAGGAGAAGTCATCGGCACCTACGGGCTACATCCTCTATATAGCACAGAACAGCGGCGGCTTCGACAACGGCACACCGCTCAGGGGCACCTCCTGCACAGTGAAGCTCCAGGCCGACGTGCTCTACAGCTTCCAGGTGCGTGCCATCAACGAGGGGGGCCGCAGCTTCCCCACCGAGGTGCTCTCGGCATTCTGGACACCCAAGGCGCGACGGCAGGCGCTCATCATCAATGGCTTCCACCGACTATCATCACCGGCCATCAGCCGCTACGGACAGGGATTCGACATCGACGAGGACCCGGGCGTCAGCTACGGACGTACGGCAGGATGGGTGGGACGTCAGGTGGCCTTCGACGTGGCACAGATAGGCAAGGAGGACTCTACCGGACTGGGATTCTCGACCAGCGAACTGGCGGGCAAGTTCATTGCCGGCAACGACTTCAACTATGTGCGCACACATGCCGAGGCCATCGCGGCCACAGGGCGCTTCAACATCGTCAGCGCATCGGCACAGGCCGTGGAGAGTGGCAGCATGCAGATAGGACGCTACACGCTGATCGACCTGCTGCTCGGACTGGAGCGCGACGACGGCCACAGCCTGGTGCACTACAAGACCTTCACACCGGCCATGCAGCAGCTGCTGCGCACGTTCACCAGCGGACATGGCAGCCTGCTCGTGAGCGGTGCCTATGTGGGTACCGACATGCAGACAGCCAGCGAGCGACAGTTCCTGGCCGACGTGCTGAAGGTCAACTGTCCGGCCGACTACCGCGATGACAGCGGACAGGTCACGGGACTGGGAACAGCCTTCAGCTTCTACCGACAACTCAACGAGCAGCACTATGCCGCCACGCGAACAGACGTGCTCATGCCTACCGTACAGGGGGCCTTCCCAACCATGGTCTATGCCAATGGCACCAGCGCTGCCGTGGCCTATGGTGGTCCTGACTACCGCACCTTCACCATGGGATTCCCCTTCGAGTGCATCACCGACCGCGGCATGCGACAGGCTATCATGCAAGGAATCGTCAACTATTTAATACCACAATAAAAAAGGCACTATGGCAAAAATTCAAGCAAATGCATCAGGAACGAGAAGTATCGAAGTGACAGAGCAGCACCTGCTGACGCTGGACAAGTACCAGCTGCTGCGCGACCTCATCGACAGCCACGGCTATATCGACGAGGACGTGCTGGACAAGCTGCGGCTCAACATCCGCTCGCTGCTCGAGTCGGAGGCCGGACGCGACAAACAGCTGCTCGACCTCTGTCTTGACGTCATATACAACCCCAACATGAAAGCCCTGGGACTGCAGAACCTGCTCCATCACTACATGGAGTGGCAGGGCAGCCGCAACGACAGCCAGGATAAGGACGACGCTGTCGCCGAAGAGCCTATAACAAGCTGATGCTCACCGACTTTCTACCTACTACCAAGAAAGAACTTGAGCTGCGTGGATGGCCGTCGGTCGACGTCATCCTCTTTTCTGCTGATGCCTATGTCGACCACCCGTCGTTTGGAGCGGCCGTCATCGGGCGCACTCTCGAGGCGGCGGGCTACCGGGTGGCCATCGTGCCGCAACCCGACTGGCATGGCGACTACCGTGACTTCCGCAAACTGGGACGGCCACGTCTGTTCTTCGGCATCTCACCGGGATGCATGGACTCGATGGTCAACAAGTACACCGCTGCCCGACGGCTGCGCTCCGAGGATGCCTACTCACCCGACGGGCGTCACGACCTCCGACCGGAATATCCTACCATCGTCTACTCCCGCATACTGCGCGAGCTATACCCCGATGTGCCCATCGTACTGGGGGGCATCGAGGCCTCCCTGCGACGGCTCACCCACTATGACTACTGGCAGGACTGCCTGCGCCCCTGCATCCTCTGCGATGCCCCTGCCGACATCATCAGCTATGGCATGGGCGAGAAGACCATCGTCGCGCTGGCCAACAGGCTGGACAGCGGAGAGCCCGTCAGCAGCATCACCGACCTGCCACAGACCGTCTACCTCTGTCCTTCCGGCCAGGTGCCGGGCGGCATAGGCCCCGACGACATCGTGCTCCACAGCCATGCCGACTGTCTGCGCGAGAAGCGCTGTCAAGCTGAGAACATCCGTCATATCGAGGAACAGTCGAACATGATCCATGCCCAGCGCCTCATCCAGGAGGTGGGCGACGGCCGGTCGGTCGTTGTCAACCCTCCCTATCCGCCGATGACCACCGAGGAGCTCGACGCCTCCTTCGACCTGCCCTACACGCGGCTGCCCCACCCCAAGTACCGCGACAAGCGCATACCGGCCTACGAGATGATCAAGCACAGCGTGAACATTCACCGCGGCTGCTTCGGTGGCTGTGCCTTCTGCACCATCTCGGCCCATCAGGGCAAGTTCGTGGTGTGCCGGTCGAAGGAGAGCATCCTCCGCGAGGTCAGGCAGGTGGCTCAGCTGCCTGATTTCAAGGGCTATCTCAGCGACCTCGGAGGTCCCTCGGCCAATATGTACGGCATGAAAGGGCGCAACCCGAAGGCCTGCGAGCGTTGCAGGCGACCCAGCTGCATCCATCCGCAGATATGTCCCAATCTCGATACCAGCCATGCCGCCCTGCTCGACATCTACCATGCCGTGGATGCCCTGCCCGAGGTCAAGAAGAGCTTCATAGGCAGTGGTGTGCGCTATGACCTCTTATTATATAAAGGTAAGGACGAGGCGGCCAACAGGTCGGCGGAGGAGTACACGCGCGAGCTCATCACGCATCATGTCAGCGGACGACTGAAGGTGGCACCCGAGCATACCAGCGACCGGGTGCTACGGCTCATGCGCAAGCCCTCCTTCCAGCTGTTCCAGCAGTTCAAGCGGCTCTTCGACCGCATCAACCGCGAGGCAGGACTGCGACAGCAGATCATCCCCTACTTCATCAGCTCCCATCCCGGCTGTCACGAGGCCGACATGGCCGAGCTGGCGGTGATCACCAAGCAGCTCGACTTCCAGCTGGAACAGGTACAGGACTTTACCCCCACGCCGATGACCATTGCCACCGAGACCTGGTATACGGGCCTCGACCCCTATACGCTGGAACCGGTATTCTCGGCCAGGACACCACGCGAGAAACTGGCACAGCGACAGTATTTCTTCTGGTACAAACCCGAGGAGCGACGGGGCATCGAACAGAGCCTGCGACGCATAGGGCGCACAGACCTCATACCGAGGCTCTTCGGACAGGGCAGCACCCCACCAGCGACTGCTCATCATCCCACTGACAATGGCCGACCCGCGGCCAGTCGCCACAACCCATCCCGACCACATCATGCAGATCATAGAACAGACCATCGTCCCGAAGAGTCCCACCAAGAGAAGCGAGGACGGAATCGTCGCAACCGATGACTTCGTGGCCGTCATCGACGGCTCCACCTCCAAGTCACAGCTGCGCTGTCACCGTGACTTCTCCCTGCGCCAGCATAGCAATGGCGAGCTGGCCATGCTCATCATTGCCAATTATATCCGCCACATGCCCAAGGACAGCTCCTGCCATCAGTTCTGCATGGGAGCCACACGGGCCATCCGCTCGCGCTACAGGAAGTCGCTGCTCGACCATCTGGCCAGCCATCCCGAAGACCGGCTGACGGCCTCCTGCCTGGTGTTCAGTCGCCTGCGACGCGAGCTATGGATGATTGGCGACTGCCAGGCCCTGATCACCCCCGGAAAATCCGGAACCTCCGGAACCTCCGGAAAATCCGGAGAATCCGGAACCTCCGGAACCTCCGGAAAATCCGGAACCTCCTGCCCCTCCGGCCCCATCCACTACGACAACCCCAAGCCCTACGAAGAGGAGCTGGCTCGTCAGCGGGCGGACATCATCACCGCCAGTCCCAGGCCCTGGGATCATTTCCTCCGTGACGACACTGCCCGCCAGGCTATCATCCCCCGCATGCGTGAGACCATGCAGCAGCAGAACCGCACATACAGTGTCCTGGACGGCTTTCCTGTGGCCGAGCAGCATGTCCGCATCATCACCCTCGACTTCCAGCCCTGGCAGATTGTACTGGCCACCGACGGCTATCCCTTCCTATGCCCCACCCTCACCGAGAGCGAGGCCCGGCTGGACCAGCAGCGACAGGAAGACCCGCTCAACATCGGTCCCCGTTTCATGGCTACCAAGGCCTTTGCCGAGGGCAACAACAGCTTCGACGACCGCAGCTACATCCGTTTCAATATCTGAGAGAACCACTTACTTTTTATCATCGATATGAAGCACATCCTATTCTGCTTTATCTTCATTCAGTTGCCACTGTTTATGAATCACGCTGGAGCACAGACCCTACCACTCGACAGCCTGTGCGAGCAAATAGGTGAATGTCTTGATGACGTGAACCGTCAGGAGTAACAAGGGAGAAGACTGCTGCTATTTTCCCCACATTGACAAGAGAGCAAGAAAAAGCCCTCGACAAGTTTCGCATACTTGCCGAGGGCTCCGTTCAGTCGGGGGGAGCAGGCTCCTAGTTCATGTCGCCATTCTCGCCAGGATCGCTGGTGCCACCGGTGTCTCCGGTGTCTCCGGAGTTTCCGGAGTTTCCGGAGCTTCCGGAGCTTCCGGAGCTTCCGGCATCACCGGTGCCGCCAGCGGTGACATCCTCCACGGTTCCGGCGTCGCTGGAGGTGACGCGCTTCACCTCGTTGCCGTTGCGGTCATAGCAGGTGATGATCACGCTGGTGTTCTTCAGCTCGTCCTTCAGTTCGATGGCGGGGGTGAACACGATGCGACGGGTGGTGATGAGCGAACTCTTCACCTCGTTGACGTCGGCCACGGTCTTGGCACTCAGGCCATAGCGCATGGTGCCCAGACCGGGCAGGGGTACCGAGTGACCCTCGGTGGCCCAGGCCTTGATGACCTCGCCGGCAGCATCCCAGCAGGCATGCATCATACCCTCCGAGACGCCCGAGCGAAGGGCTGCCTCCTTGATAACCTTCTCCTGCGTGAGCGTCGAATAGAGCTCAGGCAACATCACATAACGATAGGTGCCGGCATAGACGCCCACCTTCATTTCCCGTTCAACGGCTTTGACTTTTAATGACATAATTGTAAGAATTTTTAATTAAACATAAGATTGTCTCTATCAGCTTCGGATGTCCTCATCAGCGTCGGCCGTACACCTCGATTCTATCTTCATTTCTGATACTGCAAAGTTACGAAAAAAAATTGATTCCGCCAAATTTTTCCGCAAGAAAATAACTAAAAAAACTTAAAGAATTTTCCGTATCTTGAGCCTCCGGAAAACGGTCTCCCTTCCAGACGGTTCCTGACATGCTTTTAGTTAAAAAAATGAAGATTAAGTCACAATTTGCTTATCATTTGAAAAAAAATGTCTATATTTGCATCGTGATTGTCAATATCAAGATATTGGTAGGCACCTGTAAGTGATAAACGAACATTCTGTTTGACGTATGAAAAGGAAAACACTCTTATTGATGGTGGCTCTGCTATGCATGGTGGCACAGGGAGCATGGGCAGACAATGCCGTGGTGAAGTACCTCGAGAAGTCGTGGGACGAAGAACAAAGCAAGCTGGTGTCTAGCGAGCGCTCCATCACCGACTACACCGTGCTGTCGGGCAGTCATCCCGACGACTGGTACCAGCTGGGCGATGGTAGTAAGGACTTCTACTATGTGGTGAACGGTAGTGTGAGCTACAAGACGCTCGTGGTCTATGGCCGCGTGCACCTCATCCTCACCGACAACAGCTGGCTTACCTGTACGGGGGGCATCAAGCTGGAGAAGCAGAACGATGCAGAGCTCTTCATCTACAGCCAGCGTGACGGCGACATCGAGGGTGCCCAGGAGGGCAGGCTCGTGGTCACCAACAGCAACAGGTTAGAAGCCGGTATCGGCAGTGGCGAAGCGCAGGATGGTGCCCCGCTGACCATCCATGGCGGTGTGATAGACGCCACTGGTGCCCCCTACGGGGCCGGCATCGGGGGTGGGGCTGCCAACAATGAACGGGAACTGACTTCTGGCGACGTCACCGTCTATGGAGGACGAGTCACCGGGCGAGGTGGTGACAGCGGTGCCGGCATCGGTGGTGCTGCCACTTCCTGTACTGTTACTATATACGAAAAATTGTCCAAGCCAGGAAAGTTCACTATCTATGGCGGTATGGTCTCTGCCATTGGCGGTAACCTGGCAGCCGGCGTCGGGGGCGGCGGGGGCTTTGGTTACTTCGTGGATACAAACACCCGGGGTGGTGATGGTGGATATGTCTATGTATATGGCGGCAACCTGACCGCCCAGGGTGGTAATTGCGGTGCCGGCATCGGTAGCGGCTACGAAGCCGACAGGGGCGGTACATTCATCATCTATGGCGGTACGGTGCTAGCCACTGGCGGTGAAGGCGGCGCTGGTATCGGTGGTGGCGAGCACTCCCCCGGTGGAACAGCTACTATCTACGGCGGCAACGTGACAGCCCAGGGCGGCAAGGATGGCGCCGGCATCGGCAGTGGTAACTATATGCATAAAGACCCGATATTAACATTTACCAAAACCCTAAAACTTGGAGGAGGTGTCGTTACAATCAGTGGCGGTGATGTCGTGGCCAAGGGTGGCGGCGAAGGAGCTGGCATTGGCGGTGGACTACACGGTTTTGGGGCCGATGTGAGCATAACCGGAGGCACGGTAATCGCTCAAGCTGGCGAAGGCTGTGATGCCAGAGAAGAACAAGGAGGATGTGCCATAGGCTGTGGCGCCAGGTACAGTAAAATTTATGAAGTTTCTACCTATTATTCGTTATTTTTTGCAGATCCAAACGGCAAGCTCAACCTGAACTATTACAGGTTGCTCGCTGGCAACAATGGTGCCAGTCTGGAGGACAGCCCTTCTGCGGCCGATCGCAATAATTACTGCCGATGGCGCAATTATGTGCATATAACACCCTGTCCGCATACTCCGCTTATTGGCGACGATGCCAGCAAGGTGATCACCTACACCCTTGACGACGACAATCATACGTCGCACTGCTACTATTGCGGCTATTCCGTCACCGAGGCGCACAGCTATTCCGACGCTGGCGACTGCGTGTGCGGCAAGAAGAACGATGCCGTGATGGTCACCATCACCATCTACCGTTCCAGCGCAGGGGCGTCCTATGGCGAAGCAGAGACCTGGAAGGTGGTGAAAGACCACGAATACGTACTGCCACAGCAGACAGACACCGAGGGCTTCCACCTCATGGGCTACCTCAAGACAGCCTCAAAGCCTGCGAGCATCGAGATGCTCGACGATGAGTTCACCCAGCTCGTGGATGCCGGAGAGATCATCAATCCAGAAGCCGATGTCACCTACTACGCCCGCTACCGCTACGACTACGCCGAGGAATGGACGTGGGCCGAGGACTACTCAGAGGCCACGGTCACCGTGACATGGATCATGGGCCAAAGCAAGCTGGAGAACCTCGTGGCTACCATCTATCCAGACCTACAGGAGCCGACTGCCGATGAGGAAGGCCACTGTCGCTATACGGCCACTTACGCCTACGAAAAAGCGACGGGCGTCACCTACAACTTCTCCAACAACGTCAACATCCCGTATCTCAACACCCTCACCCTGGCCGACGCCAGCGACAACGAGGATGCCATCAATGACAATAGTGGCAGCAAGGTGAAGACACTGACACTGAGCGGACGCACACTCTACAAGGACGGCTCGTGGAACACCCTCTGCCTGCCCTTCGACATGACGGCCGGACAGGTGACGGCACAGCTGGCACCCACCCAGCTCAAGACGCTCTCTGAGAGCAGCTATGCTAATGGAAAGCTGACGCTCACCTTTGCCGATGCCACCACCATCACCGCCGGACAGCCATACCTGATCAAGTGGGACGACGGCAGCGACATGAACGACCCCGCGTTTACCGATGTCACCATCAGCGGGGCCCTCGCCAACGTGGACACCGACTATATCACCTTCGCAGGCACCTACTCGCCCGTAGGCATCACCGCCGACAACAACAACGTGCTCTATCTCGCTGCCGACAACAAGCTCTACTACCCCACGGCAGCCATGACCATCGGGGCATGCCGTGGCGTCTTCTGCCTGAATGGCATCACCGCCGGTGACCTGCCCGGACAGGTGCGCAGCTTCGTGCTCGACTTCGGCCAGGAGACCACGGGGATCGCGACCGTGGACATCACCGCCGGCGACGCATGGTACACCCTCGACGGACGGCGACTCAGCGCCAAGCCCACGCAGAAGGGACTATATATAAATAATGGTAGAAAGACAGTGATCAAATAAAAATCGGAAATAGATATGAAACGAGTTTATACAGGGCCCACCATACAGGTCATCCAGCTGGCCCATCGCTGTCAGATACTCTCAGGCAGCTTCCAATCGGTCGACAGCAACTTTACAGAAGTTATCGACCAGATACACTACAGTGGTGGCGGTGTGTTCGACGCAAGATAGTCCTGCCGCATAGCCATCCCCTACCCTTTTTTTTCCAGTGCACTCGAAATATTTTTTGAGTGCACTGGAAATATTTTTTGAGTGCACTGGAAATATTTTTTGAGTGCACTGGAAATATTTTTTGAGTGCACTGGAAAAAAATTTCCAGTGCACTCGAAATATTTTTGGAGTGCGGAGGAAAAAAAACCGACCTGTGCGGTTGAAGTCCTTATGAACAATCTGTAATCTCGCTAACCAAGGATAGTGCCATCCGGCCATAAGCCATGCAGACATAAGCCATCCGGCCATAAGCCATGCGGCCATGATAGAATCCTCTTTTTCTTCAAGACCAATCTTCAACCGCACAGGTCGGGAAAAAGGGGGTAGGGAGTGGGGGAGAGCAGCGGGCGTGGATTTTAGTTTTTCATGAGTTTTTGAGTAAAGGATTGGATGACTTATTTCGTTTATTTTTAGGTGTTTATATTGCATGTTTTTAGTTTTTACTTCTTTTTTCCAAAAATAAAGTAATTGAGGGAAATAGATAGGAAGGTTTGTGCTGAAAAGCAGAGGAAAACTAACATATCTATAAAAAAACGACTGTCTATCAGGGTTATAGACCAAAATAGACAGTCACGAAAAACTAAAGAAAAACTAACGAAAACCTAAAGACCGACATGATATCAGAATGGTGGCGATACCCACCGCTGTTGCAGATAATCGGCAATGTCGAACTTCGGTTCGTCACTTGGAGCCATTCGCTGACAGAAATCGCTGACGGTGAAGTTGGCAAGATCCTTCATGAGCCCAATGCTCTCCGTCCATTCGTCGACGGCATCGCAGTCGGGAATGACGATGACATTACGATGACGGAGAGGCTGGAGATGTTTCCTGCTGAGCATCGACTTGTTGCCCGCTGCCACCCATACCATTTGCGGAAAGGCCAGTGCGCCAAACAAAGCGTTCTTGGGACTCTCGACCAATGCCACCATGCTATTGGGATAGCGTGCCAGCAAGTGTTCACCAAAGAGACACGACGAGCAGAAACAGGCATCGGCCGGCAGCTTCCCTTCGCGTGCCCAGATAGCTCCCAGCCAACGGCAAGAGTCAGCATCGCTATGTGCAAAGCGCGTCGATGACAGGTCGGTCTCGTAGTGCTGCACCTTCAGGTTGCATAAGCGTCCCTGCTGGTCGATACTGGGAAAAACAGTATAGTCGTCGATATTGCCCATGGCATAGCTACCGATGCGATATTCCTCGGTGAACCATTTAACGGCTTCGGGCAGAAACATGTGCATGAGGCACTTGCACAGCGAATTCTCCACCGACACCAGGTCGTCGAGCATCGCCATGGGAATATAGGTGTAGACAGGTTCTGCAGGCGCTTCTCTGACCTTCTGCCTAGGTCGTGGCGTAAAATAGTAGGCCTGCGTGGTGCTGATGCCATATTCCTGCGACAGCCACTGGCAGGCTTCCTGAAACGTCCAGTGCTCGTGTTGCATGACATAGTCGATGACACTGCCCCCTTTACCGCAGGCAAAGCAATGGCAGCGGTTCTCGTCGGTACGCCGATAGAGGACCAGCGAAGGATGACTATCGTCGTGCCAGGGACAGTGGGTCTTGTAGAGCGTCCCTGCCTTCCACGTCTGGCCCAGCCGCTGTGCCACCTCCACAATGGAGATGGCGTTCAGGCGGTGGGTGTCGAAATGCTCAAAATTGCTGTTCATTGCTCAATGATTTTTATTTTGAAGTAGGCCACATTAGTATTCATCGTGCGCGCGTATCCAAGGCTTTCCAAACGTTCATAGAACTTTTGTTTGCCGAGTGGCTTGAGGGATGAAGAGAGGCAGTAGTTGCGATATGTATTGTATACCTCTAGCGCCTTAGTGGTATAGTCGGAAGTCTCGCAAGTTTCGTTTACAAAAAGACGAACGCTATCAGACTGCAGGCGGTAGTGCTCAATTGCCCGCTCACTGCATTCGCTGGTAGTGAACTGCCCCCGGTTCATCAAGGCTGGAAGGGCGCTCAGCACCCAGTTGAGAATACCTGGAAGCTCAGTTTTCAGCTTTGACGTCAGTCCGCGATCCACTTCCTCTTTTGGGATGGTGACATCATACGGCAAGATGATCAACCGGCGAAAAAAACCGAATGAATTTTCTGCTTTTGGCAAAAAATTGAATGAGGAGATCAGCTTGCCGAAATCGTTTGTTTGGTAAGGGTCCTTGTATAGATTCTTTACCGTGACACGCTCGCCCGAGGTGAGCTGCTTTAGCACATTCGGGTTGACATCCTTTCCGCTTTCATGGCTGATATTCAACATTTTATGCTCAAACCCGGCTCTCTTAACATCGTCGTTGGTAAGGTCGCTCAAGCTGAGATAGCTCACGTTCATCGTACCCAACAGAGCCTCGATGACTTCGAGGGTGACCGACTTGCCGTTCTGGCCACTGCCAAAGAGTAGCAGCATCTTCTCGAGGGCGTGACTCTTCATAAGACAGTATCCAATGTATTCGGCAAGCAGCGTCTGACTGCCGGCATCGGGCAGCACACGATTGAGGAACGTCAGCCACTGCTCGCACTGCGCCGATGGGTCGTAGGCATAGCTGAGAGTATAGTTGAATAGGTCCTCCTTGCGGTGCTCGCGCAACTCGACGGTGCCATCTTCGCAAACGATTAACGTACCGTTTAGCAGGTTGACCCATACCTCGTCATCAGGCACTATCTGCCTACGATGCTTGGCTAAATTAAAGGCCAGGGCCTCATAAAGCGGCTTCATGAAACATGGATCCTTGAGCATACTTACCGGCAGTCCACAGCGTTCAGAACAGCGGTTTACGAAGTCCTTCAGCTGCTGGTGCTCGACAAGCTCCCAATGACTGCCTGTGTAGACATTCACATGCTGATCACAATGCAGTTTTTCAACATACGCTCCGCACCAGAGTAGCTCGCCAGCACAGCGGATGATTTCCGAGCTAATCATTTCGCGGAGTTGCTTCTGGCATTTGCCTTTCGTCACCTCCATCATCGTATTGATTTCAGCTTCCTTTGACTGCACGCCTTTTTCAATGCTTTCCAGCGTACGTTCTACCTGTAGTTGCTCGCGCATCTTTTGCTGCGCCTTTAGTTCCTTGGCCTTTGCTGCCAGCTCTTGTTTTAGGGATGTAGTTCCCTGAGATTTTGCCTGTTCTCCACCTTGTGGAGAGTTAGGCTTTTGATTCATTTCTTTCATTATAAAATAATGTTAGAAAATAAAGTCTAACGCTCCAGTCGCTATAGACGATTTCAGCAACTGGTGGGGTCCCCTGCGCTCTGGAAATGGTTGCCCCTGGAGGTTTGCTTCAACTGCGCAAATACAAAATGCACTCGAAGATAGCTTTCTCCGAGTACAAAGTTGGGAAAAAAGAATCGCAACCTCAAGCAATTTATAACTTTTACAAGAAAAACTGCCTTAGATTTATAACTTAGAGCTTAATAACGGCGAACTTTTATAACTTTTATAATTGAATATCAACTTCTAATTTTTGAAGGAGATCATTAATTCTATTAATATCATCTTTATTGTGAGAATTATTATAATCACGGTTAGAAAAATAGACTCTACAAATATTTTCACTAATGTCAAGCAATAATGCCATAAGTGTACTCGCTACTACTTTTTTCCCGTATCTATTTATGACACTCTGGTCGATTCCTGCTTTATCAAATAGAATACATGCCAATTCTATGCGTACTTTTTGATTTGCAGTTATCGGTTCTGGTATTGTTTCAAAAATTTTGATTTTATCATTGGCATCTTGTAATTGCTTTTTTAATGAAACTATTTCGTCATTGGCATTATTCAGTTGTTGACGTAATTCGCCAATCTTCTTTTTGTTTTCTTCCTGATTACCTAAATCGCTTGGTTGAGGCTCGGCATTCTTCAGTTCCTCTTTGTAAACATTGAAAAACGGGAGTGCATCAGCGTTGCCAGAAACGAATTCATCCATCATACGCAGTTTTTCATCATTTATTTCCCCTTGCTTGGTAAGTACATAGTAAACACCGCCAAAAATGATGCCAAGATAAAACTGGTAGGGAACAGCATAGGCATCAAAGACATTGTTGAAAACCTGCTTTTGGTTAAGAAGTCTCACCCATAAATCCTTCATCTGATTGACAAAGAAATACTGATTTTCCGTGAGGTCTTCGGCTATAGTCCTGATACAGCTGATGGCGAGAGTATTCAGGAATCTTTGAGTTGCATAATTACCACTCCCCTTGGGTGGCTTCAAATAAAACCGGTCAAATACATTCATCATAGACTTGTATGGCTCTTCTATTTTCTGCAAGTCTTCTTTTTTCTGATAATAAGCTTTAATTTTTATCATATAACAGTTAAATTAATAAATGTTTAATTCCGCAAAGTTACTAAAAATAGTTTTAAAAACAAAATGTTAAATTACAAAAGTCATGCATTTTTGACAACTTTTTGCAAATCCGCTGAAAAGTAGTTGTCCAAAACGGGAAATTATGAATTTTTAAGCAAGCCACGTCCTGTCTCATGCACTAGCCTCGGTGTATCTTTCAGCACCACACGGGCTTGTCACCCCCACCCCTGCCACTCCCCCACCCTGTCCCCTGAGGGGTGGATAGTGGCTGCGCAACAAGGGACGGAGGGCTCGCAACGAGGGGGTAGCGCATGGGAATTACCAGGTGGATGTACTTAGCTGCAAAACGTACTCAATGTAAAAGTTACAGACCCCACCCCTAACCCCTCCCCTTGAGGGGTGGGGAGTGCCATCCGGCCAACACCATGCGGTTGAGACCATGCGGACATCGCGCCAGCCACACCAATAGCGGACATCGCGCCAGCCACACCAATAGCGGACATCGCGCCAGCCGCTCCCCTCCCCGCCTCTTAGGGGAGGGGTTAGGGG
>JAIKWS010000052.1 GCA_024684515.1 Prevotella sp. | reverse complement strand
TTAAAATTGCTATAAAGGTATACATTTATATTATTATAATAGGTATCTTTGTTTTTCATTTAAAATAATTTATGAAAATAATTAAAAAAAAGTGTCAAAACAATGCAGAACAATTACTTTTCCTATGTGACGATGACTGTTGCTCTGTTATCGTGTGCTCAAATTGCTACAGCCCAAGAGAACGTCTCATTTCTTGACGACGAATCACGCCCCAAAGGCAATTGGCTTCCAGCCCCTCCATCTATGACAGATGGCTCTTTTGCCGACGATTTCTATTATTATCAGTGGGGTGTGCAAAAACGTTCCGAAGAAGGTGTATCCGAAAAAGCACTGAGCGACGAGGCCGCTTCACTCCATGACGTATTTGGTGAAGTGCTGGGCATAGAAATTAATGCCACCAATACGCCAGCTATTTTCACTCTGACAGAGACTGCTGTCTACGATGGTCATAAAGCTAACACTTCGGTAAAGAACTACTACCAGCGCGTCAGGCCGTTTGCTACCTTTAACCAGCCGTCGCTCAAATATTGGACTGACGAGAAAGAAGAGACTACGTTTAGCTATCCTTCGGGCCATTCCAGTCGTGGTTATATTTACGCCATGACGCTCTGCACGGTGGCTCCCGAGTTTGCTGATAAAATCATGGCACGTGCTGTGGAATATGCCCTTAACAGAATCATCTGCGGTCACCACTGGAAAAGTGACACCAATGCAGCACTTTTGCTTGTAGCGGGAGTATTTCCAGCCATCGTGGCCACCGAAAAGTTCCAACAACAGTTGGCACAGGCTCGTGAAGAGTATTTGCGACTCAAAGAAGAAAAGCCGACGAACGTAAAATCTCTGAAGGCCACTAACCGGGCTGCTCAGGTTTATGACTTGCAGGGCAGACTTGTAGAGGGACAGCCTACCCAGGCAGGTATTTATATCTCGGAAGGCAAGAAAATAGTAAATCAATAATAGTAGATAATAATCCATAGCTGTCCTGCATTGGAGAGGACTGAGTGGCGAATCTTCTGCAGCATCATGTCGCACGCTAAATGCTAGACATCATGGAATTAAGAGAAATATAGAGCAGAATAAGTCCATATTCTATCATTATATAGTCTTTTACCTCTCCCTAAAAGTACCCTCTCGATAGTTTTTTGCTAAAATTGCTGGATTTTTCATCAGAAATACCTAAATTTGTAGCTGAAACTATAATATTGTGAATAGTCAATCTATAATACAAGGTGAATAATATTTGCTATGCCATAGTTGATGTAGAAGTTAGCATGCGTGACAATAGGATTCACGACATTGGAGCTATTCGCTCTGATGGTGCTATATATCATGGCCATGTGAAAGAAGATTTGATGGACTTCTTACGCAATGTAGATTTTGTCTGCGGTCACAATATCATTCATCACGACGCCAAATATTTATTTACTAATGGTGAGTATAAAGCAACATTAGTTGATACGTTATATATTTCACCTGTTCTTTTTCCTGAACATCCGTATCACAGGCTTCTCAAAGACGACAAGCTCATCAGTGACCTAATGAATAATCCTGTGAATGACTGTGAGAAAGCGCGTGATTTACTCATGGATGAGATAGCTTGTTGGAATGCTTTATCTGATAGAAAACGTAGAATCTTTTCTTGTTTACTTCACGGACAGAAGGAATTCCAAGGTTTTCTTGACATAGTTGGAGCTACAACAACGGTCACTAATGTATCAGCCTTGATATGGAATGAATACAAAGGACGTATTTGTCAGTATGCTGATGTTGTTTCATTAATTGAGAGTTCACCTGTTGAATTAGCCTATGCGCTGTCACTCATTAATACCACTGACGACCGTTCCATCACCCCAGGTTGGGTGCTACACAACTATTCTGGTGTTGAATATGTGATAGGAATTTTGCGCCAAAGACATTGCAAGGAGCCCGACTGCGAATATTGTAACCGCATTTTAGACTTACACCACAATCTAAAAAATTTCTTTGGCTATGATGATTTCCGCACCTATGAGGGTGAACCTTTACAAGAAAACGCAGCAAGAGCAGCAGTAGAAGGAAAATCCCTTCTTGCTATATTTCCAACTGGTGGCGGAAAATCCCTAACCTTTCAACTGCCAGCATTAACTGCCGGACGTACTGTTCATGGACTGACTGTGGTTATCTCTCCTTTACAATCTCTGATGAAAGACCAGGTCGATAATCTTGCAGAGCGAGGTATAACTGACGCTGTTACTATCAATGGACTGCTAGACCCTATTACCAGGGCTTTAGCTATACAACGAGTTCAAGATGGTGAAGCCTCTTTGCTATATATCACCCCTGAAATGCTTCGATCAAAAACGATAGAGAGAATTTTGTTAGCAAGGCATGTCGTACGTTTTGTGATTGACGAGGCCCACTGCTTCTCATCCTGGGGACAGGACTTTCGAGTAGATTATCTATATATTGGTAAGTTTATCAGTGAATATCAAAAGAAGAAAGGATGCAAGCAGGTTATTCCTGTCTCGTGTTTTACTGCTACCGCTAAGCAGAAAGTAGTACAAGATATATGCGACTATTTTAAGCAGACATTATATTTGAACTTAGCCCTCTATGCGTCAAAGGCAGTAAGAACAAACCTTCGATATTCAGTCTTGCATGCTGATACTGATGAGGAGAAATATCAGAAACTAAGAGCGCTACTTTCCGAATTCGACTGTCCTGCCATTGTCTATGTTGCTCGCACTCGTCGCACTTTAGAACTTTCCAGTCGACTCACTAGGGATGGCTATAAAGCGCTACCTTTTAATGGCAAGATGGATACTGATGAGAAAGTCCATAACCAGGACGAATTCATGTCTGGTCGTGTACGTATCATCGTTGCCACTTCCGCTTTTGGCATGGGAGTCGATAAGAAGGATGTGGGGCTTGTTGTCCATTATAACATATCAGACTCACTGGAAAACTATGTCCAAGAGGCAGGCAGAGCCGGAAGAGACCCACAACTTAGTGCACGCTGCTTTGTGCTCTATAGCGATTCTGATCTTGACAAGCATTTCGTGCTGTTAAACCAAACTAAGCTTAGTATTAGCGAAATCCAACAAGTATGGAAAGCTGTGAAAACGATGACCAAACAACGTTCCGTCATCAACAGCTCTTCGTTGGAGATTGCCAGACTCGCTGGTTGGAGCGACACTGGTCCAGACATAGAGACAAGAGTAAGGACAGCCATATCAGCATTGGAACAAGCAGGTTATCTGGAAAGAGGCAACAACGTTCCTCATGTCTATGCTACAGGTATCACAGTCAGAAATATGGATGAAGCCAGACAACGGCTCATGAACTCTGTGCTCTTTGACAATGATGACCGTGAGAAAGCCGCAAGAATCATCAAATCACTTATTAGCCAGAAATACATTGCCAAAGCCCAGGATGCAGAAGCAGAGTCGCGCATTGACTACTTGGCTGATATTCTTGGATTAAAAAAGGGAGAGGTTATATCTGCCGTGGTAAGAATGCGCCAGGACGGCATTTTGGCTGATAGCAAAGACATCACTGCCTATCTTCAGAGCGGCAGCAATGCCGAGCGTAAAATGTTGACGTCGTTTGAGCGTTTTGCCAAACTCGAACAGTATATTCTGAAGCATATTCCTGATGGAGGACTTGTCATTTCATGCAAACAGTTAAATAATGATGCAGTAAATGAAGGCATTGCCAGTTCTAATGAAAAGAGCATCCGCACATTGCTTTATTTCCTGACTGTGAAAAACTATATCAGAAAGTCGGAAGATCCTGCTAAAAACATGAAAATTATTCGGCAATCCGATATGGAGAAGACCATAAATCGTAGCGAAAAACGATGGACTATTTGCCGATTTATCCTGGAATGGCTATATGGTCAGATGAAAGGGCAACCAAATGGCATGTCATCAGACACGCAGGACCTACTGATTCCTTTCTCAATTGTAGAATTACTGAAGCAATTTAAGTCGCAAGGACAATCCTTTTTCAGCACAACTAGTGATGTTCAGATTGAAGATGTAGAAGAATCCCTACTCTTTTTGTCCAACATTGAGGTCATGAAACTTGATGGCGGATTTATGGTATTGTATAGCGCTATGACCATCCATCGCCTGAAAGACATGAAATTGCGATACAAGCAGGAAGACTATCGCATGCTGGACGAGTTTTACAAACAAAAGATTCAGCAAGTACATATTGTAGGTGAATACGCCAACCTGATGGTTCGCGACTACAATGCAGCCCAGCAATATGTAAGGGATTACTTCCAGATGGACTACAAACGCTTCATTTCCAAATACTTCAAAGGAGAAAGGCTCAATGAGATCCAACGGAATATTACGCCAGAAAGATACCAGAAACTCTTTGCTCAACTCTCAGACAGACAAAAGGAAATCATTTCTGACAGCGGCTCTAAATACATTGTTGTTGCCGCAGGGCCTGGTAGCGGAAAGACACGCGTTCTTGTCCACAAACTTGCTTCCCTTCTCTTAATGGAAGATGTGAAGCACGAGCAACTGCTGATGCTTACCTTCTCGCGAGCGGCAGCAACGGAATTTAAACGACGTTTATATGAACTCATCGGAGAGGCTGCAAATTATGTTGAGATAAAGACATTCCATTCCTATAGTTTTGACCTGCTGGGACGTATTGGCAATATAGAGGATGCACAGAACGTGGTTTCACGGGCAGCAGAGATGATCAACCAAGGTGAAGTGGAACCCACCAAGATTGGAAAGACGGTGTTAGTCATCGATGAAGCTCAGGATATGAGTGGTGATGAATATGCTTTAGTAAAGGCACTCATGACTGTAAATGAGGAGATGCGTGTCATCGCTGTGGGAGATGACGACCAGAACATCTTCGAGTTCCGTGGTTCTGATTCGAAGTACATGCAAAAACTGACAGAGGAACAGAGCTGCAGTTTCTTCGAAATGACAGAAAACTATCGCAGTTCTAAGCACATTGTCAGTTTTGCCAATTCGTTTGTCAAGATGATTGGGAAGAGGATGAAAACATCACCTATTGCCTCAATGAGTCATGAAGACGGCTCTGTCATGATAACGCGACATTGGAGCAAGATGATGTATCAGCCTTTGGTAGAAGACCTGTTATCTCATCGTGATGGAGGTACGACATGTGTTCTTACGCAAACAAACAGCGAAGCTTTGATTCTGGTTGCGTTGTTAAGACGTCATGGAATCAATTGCAAATTGATACAATCTTCAGACGATTTCCGTTTCTGGAATCTGGCAGAGGTAAGATATTTCTTAAAGTACATAGACAAACGAATAAATACACCTATTATTCCAGAAGAACTCTGGGAGGATGCCAAGCAGAACACTTTCTCGAAGTATCAGGGATGCGATAGTCTGGAATTCCTTAAACAGTGCATAAAACTCTTTGAACAAACCAATAAGACGAGATACATCACCGACTTTAGAGAGTTTGTCTTCGAGTCATCACTGGAGGATTTCTGTGATATATCTAATGCAGAAGTTGTGGTTTCGACAATTCACAAAGCAAAAGGCCGCGAGTTTGACGATGTATATATGCTCATCACCGACAGCAGTAAGAAGGATGATATATTATTCCGCAAATATTATGTGGGAATAACCCGTGCAAAACATCGTCTTTTCATACATACCAATGGAGATCTTTTCGAAGGAATAGGAGCTGACTACTACACCCTAAACAAGAAAGAATACCCCATGCCAAACGAAGTCGTTCTGCAACTGACTTTCAAGGACGTATTCCTGGACTTTTTCAAATGGCAAAAAAAGGACATTCTTTCATTAAGAAGCGGAGAAACCCTACTATACAAGGATAACATGCTGTACAAGGATATGGAAACACCTGTAGCACGTTTATCCCAGAAGATGCAGAGTGAGATTACTGCATGGCAGGACAAAGGCTACATTGTCAATTCTGCTACTGTTAGCTTCATAGTGGCTTGGAAGCCAAAAGATGCTCCTAGGGAAGAGGCTGAGACAGCAGTATTGCTGGCTGATATGGTCCTCACTTTATAGCCTTGTTTTTGTTTTTCTATTAACCGACCTGACATTTGGCAGAATCCCAGGAAATGCTTGCCTCCAAGTTTGAAATTCCACTGCAGTCCTTCTACCGTGCTGCCGTTTTACACTCGTTTGGTCAAGGACAAGACCGTCATCATCATAGCCCACCGAATGCGTACCGTGGCAGGAGCCGACAAAATCGTCATCCTCAAGGATGGCAAGGTAGAAGAGTACGGTTCACCTTCCAAACTCACAACCTCAGGCGGTTTCTACAAGAGGATGCAGGATCTACAGAACAACGCGCTGGAGTGGAATATTTAGTTGGGTGTTAGGTGTTGGATGATGGGTGTTGGTGTATAGGTAGACTCCCCCTGATGGAGTAACCCCAAAGCCCCTCGACAAGCTTCGATACCTGTCGAGGGGCTACGCGATGTCCCCACCTGTTAGCGAGATTACAGATTGTCATAAGGATTTCAACCGTACAGGTCGAAATATTATCCTGGTTAGGAAAAAAGTTTTTCCTCGTATATCTTGTTTTTTTAGAATTCCTAATGTAAATAAAATTCGTATATCGAAAAATTTTTTGCTGTTTTTTTAGCAACATCTCATACGTCCCAAACCCTTTGTACATCGGTGTTTCAGGGCTGTCGTATGAGGTGATGGGGTGTTTTCGCAGAAAAACTTTTATTTTTTTGTGACTAAGCGTCAAGTTCTGGCTTGATTATCATTCCTGGATGAGCAGCCATGAAAGGTGCTGGATTATCATTTCTTGGCTTTTGTTCGACAAAAAAAGACCGTGAGAGCTCTCAAGGTCTTTCTAAGATATGATTCCATGGGTTGTCAGGCTCATAGTCCTGTTGCCTGTCGATAGTCCAGTAGTCGTTGTTGCAGTTCAGCAAAGGCATCGGTATGCTTGTCTCTGGTCTGCTGTAACAGCAGTTGTGCCTCGAGCAAATCGTTCATCGTGGTAGTTCCCGCATGATATCTGTCACGGTTGATGCGCAGGTTCTCTTCTGCCTGCGCTATTGACTGTTTGGCGAGTGTGAGCTGTTGTTGTGCCTCGACGACATCGTTCAGTGCTTTCTGCATGCGTATGGTGAGCAACTGTGCGTTGTCGACCAGCTGATCCTGTGCCTTCTGCTGCTCAATCTTTTTCCGTTTGATAGCATGCGAGCCCCCCCACCAGTCGCTGATGGGCACGCTGACGGTAGCGAAAATCATGGCAAAAGTATGGTCTTTCTCCATCAGGTTATGATAGTTGTATCCAGCTCCCACGGCCACGGATGGCAGTTGCTTTCCCACCGCCAGTTTCTTTTGCAGAGCTGCTGCCTCGACCTGTTTCTCGAGCAGCTGGTATTCTGGCAACTGCTGTAGCGTGGATGGTATGGACGCAGGCATTGCGATGGTGACAGTGCTGTCGGCAGGCAGTATGGCGAATGTGGTATCGCGAAGTCCGCAATACTGTGCGATGAGCATCTTCAGCACTGCCATACCGTTTTGCAGCTTCAACCGCTGGCTCTTGGTGTCGTTCTGTCTGAGCTGCACCTGCAGCAGGTCGTTGCGCAGTGCTACTCCTGCCCGTACTGCCACGTCCACATCGCCATAGATATCATCCAGGAACGCCTCAGCGGCATCGAGCGTATGCTGTTTCTCCTGTAGCGACACCATCTGCCAGTAGTACTGCTCGGTCTGTCTCTCGACATCGTTGGCCGAGAGTTGCCACTGCAGTTGGCTGACCTGCTCACCCACGGTGGCCAGTTTGTTGCCATTGACAATCTGTCCTCCGGCAAAGAGGGGTTGCATGGCCATGACGCTGGCGATGGTGCCACTCTTCATCATCGACATGCTGATGGGTGATGCCAGTGCCATGAGTGCCTCTGCGGGCAGCATCTGCGACAGTGTGGCGGCCATCGATGGGTTGATGAACTCCTGTGGGTCGATGTCCATCTCGGCCATGCCGCGATTGGCATTGAATGAGAGTGCCGTGCCACTGATGTTGGGGAAATACTTGGTGAAGGCCTCCTTGCGCTGTTGCTGTGCGGCAGCGATATCGAGTTCTGCCGAGCGGATGGCATTGTTGTAGCGAAGTGCCGAGTCTTTCAGCTGCTGAAGGGATAGTGCTGCCGGCACTGTCTGTTGTGCGAGCACAGTGCTACTGGCCGCCATGATGAGGCAGCAGGAAATGAAATATGTTTTGATGTTCATGACAGACATTACTATTTTGTTTCTCCTGTCGACGGTTGACGAGGAGCTGATTTCAGGTTTACTTTCCAATAGACGACAGGTAGCATGGTGACAACCATGATGAGAGAGCCTATGCCGCCTGCGAAGATGGTGACACCCACGGGCATCCAGAACGAGGAGCCGGCGATGATCATCGGTACCACGCCAACAGCCGTCGTGGCCGTAGTGAGGAAGATGGGCACCATGCGGCGGCGACCTGACTCGTAGGCAGCCTGCCTGACGGCATCGTTATAGGCATCGCATGCTTCACGGCTCTTGCGCCAGTCTCCATGCTCGGCCACCCACTTCTTGGTCAGGTCGTTGGCATGTTCGAAGATCAGGATCTCGTTGCGCATAATCATACCCATGAGGGTGATGAGTCCCATGACCGAGGTCAGTCCCAGCATGCGGTTCATGAGTCCCAGTCCGATGAGTGCTCCTGGCAGCATGAGTCCGAGGGCAGCAATACAGACGGTGCTGATGCCGTATTTCCTGAAGTTGAAGAGCAGGAAGAAGAAGATAATGACCATAGCGATGGCTACCCCCCCGAATATCTGCGGTAGCGCCTCAGCATCGTATTCAATCTCTCCACCGACCTCGGCACGCACCCCTTGCGGCAGTGGCATCTGCAGCATCATGTCGGCAATGCGACTCTCCACAGGTGCGGCATAGACACCCTGTGCAAACTGTGCTGTCACGGTCAGACATCGCTCGCCATGCCGATGCATGATACGTCCCTCGGTCCACTTGGGCCTTACCTTAGCCACCTGTCGCAGTGGCACGCTGGTATTGGTGCCGTTGGCAGCACCAGCGACCATGGTAAGCGGTGTGGTGACGGACAGGTTCTCCACGTCGGAGAACGTCATCGTCGTGCTGTCGCGTATCACGATGGGCACCGTGTAGTCGCCTTCCCACAGCTGTCCTACCGACATGTCGCCAGTGGAAGCGGCTAGCGAGAGGGCTGCTGTGGTGCGACTGATCCCCAGCTGAGCAGATGCCACAGGATCCAGCTCGACGTTGACGATGGGGAAGGGCTGCATGAAGTCGGTATGTACCCATTCCAACTCGGGCATCTGCCGCATCTCCGACATGAGCCTGTCGGCCACGGCATGGAGCGAGTCGAGATTGTCGCCAAAGAACCGATATTCAAGTTCGGGCACCTCCAGGTAGTCGAGTCGCTTGAATCGCACATAGGCATTGGGGAATCGCTCGCCCCATGCAGGCTGATACTTGGCTAGCAGCTCGAGGGTAGCCTCCTGCGATGTGGTGTTGACGATGAACTGTGCAAAGTTCTTGCCCGCCATCTGCGGAGCATAACAGGTCATGAACCGTGGTGACGAACATCCTATGAAGCTTGTGATGCCCGCCACACGCGAGTCGTCTGCCAAAGCCTTATGGAGCGAGTCGGCCAGCTGCCGTGTGTCGTCAAGTCCCTTACCGTCAGGCAGGAAGATCTCAACAGCAAACTGGTCGCGGTCGGCATATGGAAACAGTCTCAGCTTCAGTGTAGGAGCAATAAGACACGACAGCAGTACCACACCGATGCCTCCAGAGATAGTGAGCCAGGGATGGCGGAATGTCCAGTCGAGCACATGATTATAGGTGTTCTGTACCCAACGGGTGATGACATTGCCCGTGTTGCCCTTCTTATCAGGCTTGATGATGAGCACCTCTAGCAGCGGGATGACGGTGACTGCCAGCAGCAGCGACACCATGAGATTGATGGTGATGGTCAGCGGGAAGTCACGCAGGGCGTCGTTGAAAGCCCCCTTCATAGTGAGCAGCAACGGATAGAAGATGACACATATACATAGCGTGGCCAGCATCATTGGCATGAAATACTGGCGTGCCGACTTCATAGCGGCATCGTGCGGCTTATGCCCTTTTCCGAGATATTCCAGATATCCGTCGATGACCACAATACTGTTGTCTACAACCATTCCCAGTACCACGATGAGTGCCGCCAGGGTGACCATGTTGAGCTCGATGCCCACCATATACATGATTCCCACAGAGATGAAAGTGCTCAGAGGCACAGTGATAGCAGCCACGATGGCCGACCTGATGGGGAAGAGCACCATCATGATGAGAACGATGATGACCATCGAAGTGATAAGGTCGCGCAGGAAGTCGCTGACGCTCTTTCCCACGACTTTTGGCTGGTCGGCAATCCGTGTCAGCGTGACATCGTCGGGCAGCTCGTCAGCACGATATTCATTCAGCACGCGGTCTACGTCTTCACCATACTGTACGATGTTGTTGCCAGGCGTCATCTCCAGTGACAGCAGCACGCAGGGATGTCCGTCCTGTTCGATATAGCCATTGCTGGTGTCGTATTCGCGCACCACCGTGGCGATATCCCTTACACGCACCACCTTTCCGCTGCCGGCATCGCTATAGATGATCAGTTGCTCGATCTCCTCCTCCGATCGCTGTGTAGGCTCCAGGTGTATGGGTGTCTGCTGCTGGCTGTTGCTGATGCTTCCACTCATGATGGTCATCTGCTGTTGCTGCAGCTGCGACATCAGCATCTGCTGTCCGATGCCATATGCTTCCATCCTCTGGCGGTCGATGTATAGGGTTATCTGCTCAGTCTGTTCGCCATAGGTACGTACGTTGGCCACAGATGGTATGCGACGCAGTCGGTCTCCCAGCTGGTCGCTGTAGAGATGCAGCTCACGGTAGCTTCGCTCAGGACTCTCGATGGCGATGAGCAGAGCCGAGGTGTTGCCAAAGTCATCGTTGGCCACCAGTGCAAGCACGCCACTAGGCAGTTGCTGCTTGAAGAGTGCGAGGCCATGCTTGATTTTGCTCCATACCTCATCCTTGTTATTCACATCGTCGTTCAGGTGAAGCAGCACCATGCACATGCCGTTCTGACATGTTGTGGTGGTCTTCTCACGCTTCACCTCAGGATAAGTGAAGAGATAGCGTTCGAGCGGTTTGGCTACCTGTTCCTCGACCTCCTCAGCAGTAGCACCAGGATAGACCGCCACCACAACCCCCTGTCGGATGGTGAATGCCGGAAACTCGTCTTTTGGCATCTGCTGCATACCATAGATGCCAAAGGCAAAGAGCAGGATGGCCAAGAGAATCGTGATTGGATATTGTTCCAGTGGCCATTTCAGCCACGACATATTCTTCCCCATAGTACTAGTAAGCTACTTTTGTTCCTTCACTCAGCTTCTGATAGCCTTCTGTAACGATGTGCATGCCAGCAGTCACTCCCTGCGTACAGACGACACGATTGCCTGCCGTCTGTCCGATGGTCACAGGCGTGCGATGAGCCGTGCTGTCGCTTCCCACGGTCCATACGAAGAGCTGTCCGTCGGCTCGTCTCTGTACGGCAGTGACAGGTACGGTAGGCATTTCAGCTTCTCCTGCCTGCATGCCAGAAAAGCATACCGAGGCAACCATGCCCGGCAGCAGTTGTCTGTTGCTGTTGGCGACGAGAATGCGTAGGTCATAGGTATGCGTCATAGCATCTGCCACCACCCCCTTTTCAATCTTTCCTCCCGCCACGCTGATGCCTGCAGCTTCAACGTTGATGGTAGAAGGTGAATGTTCGCTGATGGCAGCTATCTCTGCTTCAGGTACCGACACCCTCACCTTGACCGACGAAATGTCGAGGATGGTAACCACGGCCTGTGATGGTAGTGCTGTCTCGCCAGCACCAACCATTTTCTTGCCTATGATGCCGCTGACGGGAGCCGTGAGCCTGCAGTCGTTCAGGTTCTTCTTTGCAACGGCTAGCGATGCCTGTGCCTGTGCCACCTTGCTCTGTATCTCCACCCACTGCACCTCGGGCAGGGAACCGGCATCGTGCAGTTGTCCATATCGCTGCAGGGCATCCTCGGCTTGTGCCATCTGGGCCTTTGCAGCTTCGAGCACACTGCGTGCCTGAGTATCGTCGACTTCTGCCAACAACTGTCCACGGCTCACTGCCTGTCCCTCGCTGACCAGCACCCTGCGCACCACTCCCATCGAAGTGAAACTGACGGCGGTTGCCTCCCGTTCCTCAATGGTGCCAACATAGGTCGCACTGCTTATGCCACCTCCGCTGCCTACTACCTCTGTGTGTACGGTAGTGGGTGCTTTCACTTTGCTTGCTTCCTTCTTACTGCAGGCTACCAGCATGAGAGCTGCCAGCAGTAGCATAGAAAATGTTCTCATAATCAATAAAAATATGTCCGAAAATACGCATTTTGACAAAAAACGATGCAAAGTTGAGAATTTTTTGTCTATTCTATTTGTTCTTTTTTTCGCTTTTTATTGCTGATATCTCCAAATAGAACAAAATAGAACATAAAAAAGGTGTATCAGAACATGATAGTGGTAGAAATAATGGTTACCTTTGTGCCAAAATAGAACAAGGCCGTGTTATGAACAGTAGAATTACCATCCAGCAAATCTCTCAGGACGAGAACATCAGCGAGCTCTATAGCGATGAGGACATTGTCATTATAGATAATGTGAAAAACCTGGTCGATCCACAGCCGGCACGCATGAATATGAACATGCTTGTCATTTGTACACAGGGACGTGCCGAAGGTGATTTGAACGGCCGCCGTCTGAGCATTTGCAAGAACCAGCTGACCATCTTCCCACCCAATGTCACGGTAAGCAACTTCATGGTGAGTCCCGATTTCGACTTCAAGGCAATGTTTTTCACTACCCGCATCTTGCAGAGCTTCCTTGGCGAAAAGATGAGCATCTGGAACGAGGTGATGTATATTCATCATCTTCACGTGCTGACGGTAGAAGACCGTGATTTGTCGTATTACAGGAATTTCTACGATATGCTCCGCCTGTGCATCGATATGGATGGGCAGACCCCCTTCCGCATAGAGATCATTCAGGCATTGCTGCGGGCAGCCTTCCTAGCCCTATGTGGACGTATGAAGTCGGAAAAGGGAGAAGATATAAGTACCGTAGCCAGAGGGCAGGCAGGTGACAACCTGTTCCAGCGCTTCCTCTCGCTGTTGAATAGCCTTGACGTGAAACGCCGTACCATAGAGGAGTATGCCAATAGGTTGTGCGTCTCACCCAAATACTTGTCGATGGTATGCAAGAAAACGTCAGGTAAGACAGCGGGTGAATGGATTACGGAACACGTCATGGAGGACATCCGCTATCAGCTGTGCAATACCGACCATACCATCAAGCAGATATGTTCGCTACTCGGTTTCAGCAGCCCATCGTTCTTTGGCAAATACGTTCGAGAGCACTTTGGCATGACCCCAGTACAATTACGGTATTCATAAGAAGAAAACAGTGCTTTTTCTTTGTTATTAGGAAGGAAATGACTATCTTTGCAGTCTTATTCCAAGACTACTATTACTATGACCACACATTTCATTACTTCCGAACATCTCACTATTGAGCGCATCGGGGAAATCATCCGCAATGGCGAAAAACTGGAACTCAGCGAGGAGTCACGGTTACGCATACGCCGCTGCAGGCAGTATCTCGACAAGAAAATCGCTACCAACGGAGCTCCTGTCTATGGAGTCACCACAGGCTTTGGATCGCTGTGTAACGTCAGCATTGGCAAGGACCAGTTGTCGCAGCTGCAGGTGAATCTCATCAAGAGTCATGCCTGTGGCGTGGGCGAACGTGTGCAGAACGATATTGTGAAGATTATGCTTCTGCTGAAGATACAGTCGCTCAGCTATGGCTACTCTGGCTGTAAACTCGATACGGTGCAGCGCCTCATTCATTTTTTCAACAACGACGTATATCCTGTTGTCTATCGTCAGGGCTCGCTAGGTGCCTCTGGCGACCTGGTGCCACTGGCACATCTCTGTCTGCCACTCATAGGATTGGGACAGGTAGAGTACCAGGGTAAGGTCATCAGTGGTGAGGAACTCTGTCGGAAGAAACGTTGGAAGCCCATTGAACTGGCATCAAAAGAGGGCCTGGCACTGCTCAACGGCACGCAGAACATGAGTGCCTTTGCCGTGTGGAGCCTCCTGGAGGCACAACGTCTGAGCAACTGGTCCGATTGTATCGCAGCCATGAGCATCGATGCCTACGATGGACGCATAGAGCCTTTCATCGATGCCGTACACCAAGTACGCCCGCACCAGGGACAGATAGAAACGGCTCGCACCATACGGCAGCTACTAGAGGGCAGCCAGATACTAGCCAATATCAAGGCTCATGTACAAGACCCCTATAGCTTCCGTTGCGTGCCCCAGGTTCATGGTGCCGTGAAGGATACGTTGCGCTATGTGAAGAGTGTCATCGACATTGAAATAAACTCTGCTACCGACAACCCCATTGTGCTACCCGATGACGACCTCATCATCTCTGCCGGCAACTTTCACGGAGAACCTATCGCACTGCCCATCGACTTCCTGTCGATAGCGATGAGTGAACTGGCAGACATCTCCGAGCGACGTATCTATCGACTCGTCAGTGGCACACGAGGGCTGCCGTCGTTTCTGGTGGCCAACCCAGGTGTCAATAGTGGCTTCATGATCACACAGTATACCGCAGCCTCCTGCGTCTCGCTCAACAAGTCGCTGGCCATGCCATCGTCTGTCGATAGCATACCATCGTGTCAGGATCAGGAAGACCTTGTATCCATGGGTGCTAATGCTGCCATCAAATTGCAAAAGGTGATCCTCAATACCGAGCGAGTGCTGGCCATTGAACTCTTCAATGCCGCACAGGCGCTCGACTTCCGACTGCCCCTGCACTCATCGCCTGCCATCTGCAAGATTCACCAGGAATTCCGGAAGGTGGTTCCATTCATCCTCAACGATGAACTCATGTATCCTCACATCGATCAGGCAATCAGATTCCTAAGGACATGGCCGAAAAGGTTCCTGACATAGTGGCGTGGGAGCTGTCACCCCCTATTCCGGAGATACCAGCATCGGTTATTTCGAACGATGGGTCAGTCCCAGGTTCGGGAGGAAATAATGACCACCACAGGCTTGATGACCATTCGCCAAATACTGACTAAATAAATGAAACGATGGAAATGTTGAAAAGAATCGTGCTACTGTGCCTGCTTACACTGATTGGCAGCACCACTATGGCCCAGACCGACTGGATGCGGGTGATCTCCGGAATGGTAAAGGCAGGAAAAGCGGTTACCATCACCGACGAAGAACTGGCAGAGGCCGTGAAGGAGGAGATGGCACTCATGGACAAGAAGAACAAGGTGTGTGCTGCCAACAGTGCTTATACTAAACGACTCAGGAGACTCACCAAAAGCATGCGAGAAGCTGATGGTATCGCACTGAACTTCAAGGTCTACCAGACAACGGATGTGAATGCCTTCGCATGTCCCGACGGCAGCGTACGCGTGTTCTCCGCACTCATGGATGCTCTGAGCGATGACGAGCTGTTAGGGGTCATCGGACATGAGATTGGACATGTGGCACTACGCCATTCGAAGAAGGCATGGCGCAATGCACTGCTGCGGAGTGCGGCATCTGATGTCATTGGTGCACGAAGCGATACATGGGCAACGCTCTCCGACTCGTTCCTTGGCGATATCAGCAGCGTGGCTCTCTCTGCATCCAACTCACGCTATCATGAGACGCAGGCGGACGAATATGGTTTCCGTTTCCTGAAAGAATGTGGCAAAGACCCCATGGCAATGGTGAAGATGCTTGAGAAGCTGCAAGAACTGTCTCAGCAGGATGGCTCCGACAAATATGCAGCATGGCTACAGGCTTTTGCTTCCCATCCCGACTTTGACGACCGCATAGAGCATATACAAGAACTGGCTGAAGAGGAGTAACCAACACCCACATCAGAGTCACCAGCCTTTACATATGGCAATTTCGCTTCGGAAAATCAAAATTTGAAGAAGTTTTATTTTGTTCTTTGCTCGCTTATTCGTACCTTTGCACTCGATTTTATTAGGAAAAGAAAATGCAAGACATCAGGAACATTGCTATTATAGCACACGTAGACCACGGAAAGACCACACTTGTTGATAAAATGATGCTGGCTGGAAACCTGTTTCGCGAGGGACAGAACCTGTCGAGCCAGGTACTTGACGCCAACGACCTGGAGCGTGAACGAGGCATCACCATCTTATCGAAAAACGTCAGCATAGAATGGAAAGGCACCAAGATCAATATCATCGATACCCCAGGACACTCTGACTTTGGAGGCGAAGTGGAGCGTGTGCTGAACATGGCCGATGGATGCCTGCTGCTGGTCGACGCCTTTGAGGGTCCTATGCCACAGACACGCTTCGTACTTCAGAAAGCATTGCAGATCGGACTGAAACCCATCGTGGTGGTAAACAAGGTGGACAAGCCTAATTGCAGACCTGAGGAAGTATACGAGATGGTGTTCGACCTGATGTTCTCGTTAAATGCCACCGAAGACCAGCTGGACTTCCCTGTAGTCTATGGGTCGGCAAAGAACGGATGGATGGGTGAAGACTGGCAAAAGCCCACTAACGACATCACTTACCTATTAGACAAGATCGTAGAGGTAATACCTGCTCCCAAGCAGTTGGCCGGTACACCACAGATGCTTATCACAAGCCTCGACTATTCCAGCTATACGGGACGCATTGCCGTAGGACGTGTGCATCGTGGCACTTTGAAGGACGGCATACAGATTACCATTGCCCATCGCGATGGCTCGATGGAGAAGACAAAGATAAAGGAACTGCATACATTTGATGGTATGGGACATCATCGGACAGAGCAGGTCGACTGTGGTGATATATGTGCCGTCATCGGACTGGAGAAATTCGAGATTGGAGATACCATCTGTGACCTGGAACAGCCCGAGCCTCTGCCACCTATCGCCATTGACGAGCCAACGATGTCGATGCTGTTCACCATCAACGATTCGCCATTCTTCGGACGAGAGGGGAAATTTGTCACCAGCCGGCACATTAATGACCGTCTGCAGCGAGAACTGGAGAAGAACCTAGCCCTTAGAGTGGAACCCTTTGAGGACAGCACTGACAAATGGGTGGTTAGCGGACGTGGAGTGCTTCATCTTAGCGTGCTCATTGAGACCATGCGTAGAGAAGGCTATGAACTCCAGGTAGGACAACCACAGGTTATCTACAAGGATATTGACGGTAGGAAGTGTGAACCCATTGAGGAACTGACGATTAACGTGCCTGATGAATTTGCATCGAAAATGATTGATATGGTGACTAGGCGCAAGGGTGAGATGACTAGCATGGAGAGTCAGGGTGAGCGAACCAACATCGAGTTTGACATCCCCTCACGAGGCATTATTGGCCTGCGTACTAATGTCCTCACTGCCAGCCAGGGTGAAGCCATCATGGCCCATCGCTTTAAGGAATACCAACCCTATAAGGGAGAAATCGAACGCAGAGTCAACGGTTCGATGATTGCATTGGAAACAGGCACTGCCTATGCCTATGCCATCGATAAGCTACAGGACAGAGGGAAATTCTTTATCGATCCAGGTGAAGAGGTGTACCTTGGCGAAGTCGTTGGCGAACATGTACACGACAATGATCTTGTAATCAACGTCTGCAAGGCCAAACAGCTGACCAACGTACGTGCCTCGGGCACTGATGACAAGGCACGTATCATTCCAAAGATAATCATGTCGCTCGAGGAGTGTCTTGAATATATCAAAGAGGATGAATTGGTTGAGGTGACACCTAAATCCATGCGCATGCGCAAGAGCATACTGGATCACGACCAGCGAAAGAAGGCAAACAAAGTGTAAGCATGAATAACTATATTGACGATTCTATAGCTCTGCTCAAGCAACTCATAGCCACTCCTAGAGTGAGTCGTGAAGAGCATGCTGCTGCTAATTTGCTGGAACGGCAGATGGCAGAGTGGGGGCTTCAGCCACACAGGCAGGGTAACAATATATGGACTGTTTGTAATGACTATGACGAGCAGAAGCCAACGCTATTGCTGAATGCGCACATCGATACTGTGAAAGCTGTTGCATCCTGGACACGCAACCCCCATGAACCCGTGGTCGAGGGTGACAGGCTATACGGGCTGGGCAGCAACGACTGCGGGGGTGGCCTGGCGATGCTGCTGGCCGTTTATCGACAACTGGCAGACGAGAATAGCAATAATAGAAATGTACGCCCGTACAATATAATTTATCTTGCATCGTGCGAGGAAGAAGTTAGTGGACAGCATGGCATTACTGAGGTGCTGCCCTTGCTACCACACATCAGCGTTGCCATTGTTGGAGAGCCCACAGGTATGCAGCCAGCAATAGCTGAAAAGGGACTAATGGTGATTGACGGGTATGCGCAGGGCGTCAGTGGGCATGCTGCAAGAAACGAAGGGGTAAATGCCATTTACGAAGCGCTTGAAGACCTCATGTGGCTGCGTGACTACCGCTTTAGAAAAGCAAGCCCCTTGCTGGGACACACGATAATGACAGTAACCATGGTGGAAAGCGGTACACAGCATAATGTTATCCCCGACCAGCTACACTTCGTACTCGACGTGCGAACGAATGAATACTACCAGAATGAATTCGTATTCAGCTTCCTGCAGCGGCATATGAAGAAATGCAGGCTGGAGGCCCGCTCCTTTAGGTTACACTCATCATCGATAGCAGAGACGCATCCACTCATCGTACGTTGCAAGGAACTGGGCCTGAAGCCCTTTGGCTCACCAACCCTATCGGATCAGGCCCTGATGCCATTCCTCTCGTTGAAGCTTGGGCCTGGTGAATCGTCACGATCGCATGCAGCAGATGAATTCATCTGCCTGAGCGAACTCGAGCATGCTTATGAGATTTACATGAAATTGCTCACCGAAGTAAAGCTATAGGCGCCTGAGCCATTTCTTGGGATTAAGAGGCTGGTCCCAGTTCTGCAAACGGAAGATGAGAATACGGCCTGTGCCAACCGTACCTATGGACTGATTGATGTTCACATGCTGTCCGGCAGACACACTGACGGAAGAGAGATTGCCGTAGACTGTGATATAGCGCCCATGACGTACCATCACATAATAGCCCGATCCAGGATTGTAGACCCTGCTCACCTCGCCATCAAACACGCAACGAGCCTTAGCTCCCTCTTGCCCTTGCAGTTGTATACCATTACTTTGTAGTGTCACCCCTGCCATCGTATAGGAGCCAAAACCTCTGACTATACGATAGCTGCCTGTGATAGGAACTGGCAGACGACCTTTATTGTTGGCAAAATTGCCTGTAAGCTGGCGATCAGGATCAGCAGGTGTGTACGTTGGTGTCGTGGGGGTGTCGTTATTGCCCCTCGAGTTGTTATTACGCCGGTTGTTTCTACGGCTCTGCTGTTGGTCTTGCTGCGCCTGCCGTTGTGCTTGTTGTTCCTGCTCGCGACGCCGTTGCTCTGCCAGTCTTCGCTGTCGCTCTTCTTCCGCTTTCCGGGCCTTTTCCAGTTCTTCGGCAATGATACGTTCAATCTGGCGGTTGATCTCAGCCTCTTCACGCTGTTGCTGCGTGATCAGTTTCTTCACGGTCTGCTGTTGTTTCTGCAGGTCAGCAACCATCCGCTGCTGTTCTGCCTGTCGGGCTTCCAGCTGTCGCTGTTGGTTTTCCGTACTATCCACCAAGGCACTGAGAATCACGCGAGCCTCGTTAAGCTCCGATAGCTTGGCTGTCACCTGTTCGCTTTTCTGCTTCACGGCCTCACCTTGAGCCTTCTGGTAGGTGGTATATTCGTTCATGAAACGCAGACGGCGATACATCTGGTTGAAATTCTGCGAACTGAGCACAAACATAATCCTGTTTTGTGCATTGCGATTGCGATACATATAACGTAGCGACTTGATATAGTGCTGTCGTCGCTCCTCCAGTTCACTTTTCAACACATTAAGCTGTGAATCAAGTACAGCGATGTGCCGATTGAGAGTATCAGTCTCTTGATGTAGACTATCTATGATTAACTTGTTGTCATCGATGTCACTACCCAGCGCCTCTACATCCTGCATACGCTGCTTGACCTGCAGTTCCAGATCACGCTGCCGCTGCTGGTTGGCCTGCCGCTGCTCACGGAGTTTCTTCTGACGCGTCTGCAGCTGCTCTTTCTGCGTAGGCTTACGTTGCTGTCGACTACGCCTCTGAGCAGGTGCAGCCAGACAGATGCAACAAGCTAACAACACGAACAACAGCCTACGCATGGTGAAGATGAAGAAATCGTTGGTATTAAAGAGCCATGAAACGCTTCAGGATATCGTCGAAAGAAACCTCGCGATACTTGTCACTGACACGTGTGCGGGTCTCCCAGTCGCTATCATTGTTAGGATAGTTCATCTTGATACCCAGTTTTACCTCCTTTTCAGGCATAGTGAGCGTAACGAGCATATCACTAGAATAGACTTTCGTGGCATAGTTTCTGAACTCACGATAGTCCCAGTTCAGCTGAGTGTTACCACGCATCTGGTCGCGATACATGATATTTGCCATTCTGATGCGTCCCGTTTGCTCATTGACCAGCCAGCTATAGAACATCTTACTTTTCACAGTTTCTCCATCGCCATCCTCAAAGTTCACAATAGACTCATTCTCGTCGAGATGCTGAGTCACGAACTTCTTCATGTCGTCTTCTGTCAGTCTGGCTTTACCCGGCTGGAAGAGCTCATTCCAGAACAATGCCTGCAGGGTATTGAAATTAATACCGCTATTGCGGAGGAAGTCAATGTAGTAGTAAGGTGCCTTAAGATACTGCTTGTTGATACGGTCCATGATGAGTACATAGTCCTGCGTGAACTCCATTCGTGCAGCTTCTACGAATCCGAATGCCATCAACTGCAGTCGTATGACGTCGTCACGCTTCATATGAAGATTGCCTGTCAGGGATATCTGCTGATCGCCCACGGCAACAGAGAACTTCAGTTTGGAATTGAAGAAGGTAACCTCTTTCTGGTTCTGACTTTCTACTCTTTTTAGCAGCTCCTGCTGATCTGGAGTCATTTCAACCACTGTCTTCTCAGCTTTTACAGCTTTTTTGTTGGTATGACATGCTGTCATCGTCAACGTCGCAACTACAAGAGCTGTCATTACAAAATGCGATGTTTTCATTTCCTCATGTATTTTTTATGTTTGATTTTTCTTCTTAACAACTTGTTCTCCGGGTCGTCGACAAGTGCTCTCTCCCATTGTGCCATTGCCTTGTCCACATCGCCACACAGGGCATAAATATCTCCTGCATGCTCACAGACCACAGCCCCAGGCAGGGAATCATTCTGCAAGGCCCTGTCGATGTATATACGTGCTTCAGTATAGCGATTCTGCATGAAGAGTATCCAGGCATAAGTGTCTAGGTATGTCGCGTTCTCCGGCTCTGCCTTTACCGTTTTGTAGCTCATCTGCTCAGCTTCGTCAAGCCGTTTGTTCTGAAGACTAAGATAGTAAGCGTAGTTGTTCAGGCATCCTATGTTGTCGGCTTTCCAGACAAGACAAGAGTCATAGGCAGCAAAAGCCTCTGCTTCACGGCCTTTCATGTGCAGCAGGTCGCCCATGGCTGCATAGAAATCGCTGACGATTTCCGGAATGCTCTGCTCATTGATGACACTGATGCCATTCTGGAAAGCTTCCAGAGCATGGTCAGTATCGTTCTCCCGATAATACGCCATTCCCTGATAATAGTAAAAGACCATTTCCTCAGGATTGTACTGACGAGCAGCGTGACACAGGCTGATAATGCGTTTGTTGTCCTCTTCGTCCCATGCCTGCTGCACCAGGTGCAGACGAGCCGATGCCTGATCGGGTGCCAGCTGCAGCACATATTCAAAGGCATTGGTAACGCTGTCTTTGGACATCCCCAACAACTCCATATAGGCAGCCTTCATCTCAGCCATCTCCGGACTTGGATGAGGCAGGCTCAGTAGTTCATCAAACAAATCAAGGACCACCGTACTGTCACCCTCGTCCTGAGCCGTCTCGATAATAAGCTGCCGCATCTGGTTTACCTTGTCTTCGATAGATGCCTCAGGGTTGAGAAGAATAGCATGATTGACCGAGTCAGCGGACTCTTCATCCCCACGACGGATATAGTAATTGCGCATCACCTGCTGGGCACTCAGATTGAAAGGCTCTTCTTCCAGAATCTGGTTCAGCTCACTACGGGCATCCTCCTCATGGTCAGTAACCAGTAGCGTATTGGCATAAAGCGTACGATAGCGCAGGTCATTGGGATAGCGCTCTGTCAGCTTGTGTGCTTCTTTAACCGCGTTTACCGCATCATTCAGCTCTATATACAACCGGCATTTAGTCAGTGCAGTATGCTCTGTGGGGCCATCAGCCAGTTCCATGCGATCAAGCACGGCAATGGCTTTCTCATAGTCTTTTTCGTGACTATAGAGTTGAAACAATGTCTCCAGCAATTCGGTACGACTCTTATCAATATCGTAGAGATTTTCTACAACCTTGATGGTCTCGGCAAACTGGTCATTGTCAATATACGATGAAGCCAGACGTTCTAAGTAGGTTGTGTTGCGTGGCTCTAGTTCGTGAGCTTTCTTGAACAGTGTCAAGGCCTGCTTACTGTCGTTCATCTCGAGATAAATCTGAGCTAGATAGAAATAGGCTTCAGAAGCATCAGGACGTAGTTGCTGACAACGGGTCAGCAGGTCGAAGGCAGAATCGATATGGCCTTTATGTAGCTGTAGCATCGCCTCGTGAAAGAGCAGGTCATACTTACGATTGGTTGCCGTATTCTTGTTGCAAGTATCTGTCAGAACAACACTAACATCCTGCACCGGAATGCCTGGCATAACGTCCACGCATCCCAGCAACAATGCAACAAAAGTCAGCAGTCTCTTCATCACCTCTTCATAGTCAGCTAAATGCATCCCTGGTATCTACTGAACACCCGTATGGCCGTATCCACCAGCTCCGCGTTCTGTTTCGTCAAGAGTATCCACTTCCACGAATTCGCCCTGCTCATGTTGTGCTATCACCATCTGAGCAATACGCTCACCATCGTTCACCACAAATGATTCTTGCGACAGATTGATAAGCAGCACGCCTACCTCTCCACGATAGTCGGCATCTATGGTGCCCGGGGCATTCAGCACGGTGATGCCTTTTTTCAGGGCAAGACCGCTGCGTGGCCTGACCTGAGCCTCGTACCCCGGTGGCAAGGCAATATACAATCCTGTAGGAATCAGCTTTCTCTCCATGGGCTGCAGGACGATGGACTCCTCAATATTAGCCCTGAGATCCATGCCAGCACTTTGGGGAGTGGCATAGACAGGCAGTGGTTGGTGCCCGCGGTTTACAACTTTTATTTTCATGTTAGTCCTTCATTCTTTCAATTGTCGTTCTTGATCGATGCAAGTGCCTCCTTTGCTGGTATATACTGGAAATCGCCATCTTCCGACGATACCACAATCGTCTCATTGCGCAGTGCCTTTTCCTCCAGCATTCTCTCTTCTGCAAGACGCAACCCTGTCTCCAGTTTCTGGGTGAAAGTTCTTACTTCTTTATTTGACATAAGCCATCATTTTTTCGTATGATACGTTTTCTAGGATCTCTGTTTTGGCATTCATGCCGCCTGTAGCCACAGTGCGACGTGGCGATTCACTATTGTCAAACACTGCCCAGTAGTCGACTAAAGGTACAAACAACTTGAACAAATTGTTGATACCTGCCACATAGCGACGGGTGATAGTCGGCTTGGGGATATCATGACCGCCCTTGCTCACTCGTTCTTCTACACGTCGCATGGCCAGCTCTGGGCTGCTCAGCCAGAAATAGAGCAAACTGACGCGATAGTGCTGCTGCTTGGCCCGTCGTACCAGATTGACATAAGAACGCGTGGCCAGAGTCGTTTCTATCGAGAAACTCTTGTCACGCGTAAGCAAGTCGTCAATTCGCTGCAGCATCAGCTTTCCTGCCTCTATCGCCACACTGGCTGGATTGAATGGTGAAAGCCCTCGGGCTATCTCATCGGCATTTACAAATTCCTTGCACCCGAGAATCTCGGGCAGCACCGTATATGAGGCTGTCGTCTTTCCCGCCCCATTACAGCCACTGATGATATACAAGTTCTTAGCCATAATTCGGTGCAAAGTTAGCTAAATTATTTGAGCTTTAGGGTTCTGTATTTGAGTTTTAAGGAGGTGTTTATGTTTATTTAACAGACGAGTAGGCAAAAAACCTTGCAACAGCAAGCGGAAACATCGAAATTAATCGCTACCTTTGCACCCATGAACTGGCTTCAACTCATATCAAACTGCCGGCTAGGTCAAGAGCATCGGCATCTTGAGCGGCATGACGATCGTACAGAGTTCAAGCGCGACTATGACCGCCTGATTTTTTCAGCTCCATTCCGACGTCTGCAGAACAAGACGCAAGTATTTCCATTGCCAGGCAGCGTGTTTGTTCACAATCGTCTTACCCACTCGCTAGAAGTGGCATCTGTCGGCATGTCTCTAGGCAACGATGTGGCACGCCATTTATGTGCAAATAACCCCCATTTCATCGATACGCTAATACCCGAACTCGGACAGATAGTTGCCACGGCCTGCCTGGCACACGACTTGGGAAATCCACCCTTTGGGCATAGTGGGGAGAAGGCCATTCAGACATTCTTCTCTGAGGGGAAAGGACTATATCTGAAAGAAAAGGTCAGTCCACAGTTCTGGAGCGACATCACCAGATTTGACGGCAATGCCAATGCCTTCCGGCTACTCACGCATAGTTTCAAAGGACGTAGACAAGGCGGCTTCGCCATGACCTACAGTACGCTAGCCAGTATTGTAAAATATCCTTTTCCTTCTGTGAAGGCTACGAAAAACAAATTCGGATTCTTCTCTTCCGAGCAAGCTGTCTATCTGTCGATAGCAGAACGTCTGGGCATACCCCTACTAGCACCAGACTGTTGGGCACGCTATCCACTGGTCTATTTGGTCGAAGCTGCTGATGACATTTGCTACGAGATCATGGATCTGGAAGATGCCTATAAACTGAAGATACTCACCTACGAAGAGACAACCGACATTATGCTGGATTTCTTCGATGAAATGGGGAAAAATCGCATTCTCAAGCGCATTGACGACGAGAAACTGAGCGACCCAAATGAAAAAATACAATATATGCGGGCCTGCGTCATCGGGCTACTCGAATACCAATGTGCAACTACTTTCATAAAACATGAAGACGAGATCTTGAATGGCACTTTCAAAGGCTCACTCATAGACAACATCAATGAACTGCCTGGCAAGGCCTATCAGCGATGTGCAGCACTGTCTCGCCAACGCATCTATAAGAGCCGGCCCGTGCTCGATGTCGAACTGTCTGGCTATCGCATCATGGCAACACTGATGGAGTTGATGGTTGAAGCAATCGAGCATCCCGAGCGCTACTACTCACAGCAGCTCATCGGACGGGTCAGCAACCAATATGATATCGAAAACCCTGAGTTGGAGTCTCGACTGATGGCTGTTATCGACTATATAAGCGGCATGACAGATGTCTACGCCCTCGACGTATATCAAAAAATATGTGGCATCAGCCTGCCAATCATCTGATGAGATGGCTTTTCGTACTGGACATAGCATATTGACAAGTTAAAATCATAGAAAAATCATGATGACATTACTAAACGTTGGATTAATCATTCTGGGTATAGTGCTTGTACTTTGGGGAGCCGACCGCCTCACAGAGGGTGCCTCGTCGCTGGCCCGTGGTCTTCATATCCCAGAAATAGTCATCGGACTGACCATAGTGGCAGCAGGAACATCTGCACCAGAGCTGTTCGTCAGCTTTGTATCTGCCCTGAAGGGAACACCCGACCTAGCAGTGGGCAACGTCATCGGAAGCAATATCTTCAACACCTTGCTCATTGTGGGATGCTCTGCACTCGTTGCACCAATGGTGATAGCACCATCAACGGTGAAGAAAGACATCCCCTTTGGGGTCTTCGCCTCGCTGTTGCTGCTAGTCTTATGTTTCGACGGAATGGACTCCCTCCATATTGCAGGCAATAACATCAGTCGCATCGACGGAATAATCCTATTGGCGGGATTTGCCATTTTCATGATATACACCTTCCGCACAGCCCGAAAATCCGGAATCCTGGAGACCATAGAGGGGACAACTGCCGAAGGGGATACCATTGCAGAGAACGAGAGTTTCTTCAAACGAGAGTGGAAGAATATCTGCTGGATTGTCATCGGACTGGCATGCCTCATCATTGGCAGCAACACCTTTGTTGATGCTGCCACCTACATCGCCCAGCATTTTGGCGTGCCAGAGAGCGTCATCGGTCTGACTATCGTCGCTGGCGGCACATCACTGCCAGAACTGGCGACTAGCGTGGTGGCTGCCCGTAAGGGAAAATCAGCACTCGCCATTGGCAATGCCATCGGTAGTAATGTCTTCAATATCCTGCTCATCCTTGGCATCACAGCAGTCATATGTCCCATGCAGATTATGGGGATTACCATCATCGACCTGACCACACTGCTTGTGAGTATCGTTGTCGTATGGTTGTTCTCCTTTACAAAATATACCGTGTCACGTGCCGAAGGCGGGGTTCTAATTCTCGGATTCTTCTGCTACATGGCATGGTTGTTCTATCAACTCTGACCATAGCCTCCTGACTGTGCTTGTTTTCTAGACCTTTTGCTAACAGGCATAGTAATTTTGCCCGTTCTGAATAGTCCTGCCAGAATGGTGCCACTGATACTATGCCAGGCACAGGAGATAGCACATGGCAAGACTGCCAGCGGCTGCGAAGCAAAAAACGTACCCGCCAGCACAGTTGCCAAGCCCGCATTCTGCATGCCCACCTCAATAGAGATAGTACGCTTCTTTGCCGTGTTGAAACCCGCAAGACGTCCTGCCGTCCACCCAAGCAGATATCCAAGTGAGTTGTGACAAAACACCACTGCAAACGTCCATAGGAACAGTATCAAGCCTCGTGCCACCAGATCATCATGCACAGTGCTGATAACACCGCCAACGATGCATGCCAGACAGACAACGCTGAGCCCGGGCATCAACGACTGCAAGGTTGGGAAATGCTTGTTGTTCGAGTAGACATAGTTGAGAAAGCAGCCAATACCAACAGGGATGATTGTTACAATGAGAATGTTGAGAAACATACCTATGGCATCAATCTCGATGATGGCACCTGCCGTCAACTGCATCAGCAAGGGGGTCATCACTGGGGCAAGGAGCGTGGAGGCGCATGTCATGCCTACCGAGAAAGCTACATCACCTTTGCACAGATACGACATGATGTTGCTCGACACGCCACCAGGACAACAGCCCACCAGCAGAATGCCAAGTGCCAGCGAGGGTTCGAGGCGGAAAACATGTACCAGCAAATAGGCTACACAGGGCATGATAAAGAACTGGGCACAGGCACCAATGAGGATATCAAAGGGACGACGTGCCAGAATGCGGAAATCATTGGTAGTCAGCGTTAGTCCCATCGTAAGCATGATGATGCCCAGGATGACAGTCTGCGTGGTTCCACGCACCCATACGAAAAGGTCGGGCAGGAGAAAAGTAACCAATGCAATGGCAATGATGAAAAACGAGGCATGGGAGGCCAGCCAGCGACTGAGTTGTTGTAATGACTGAATCATAATTCGTTTATGTTTGTATCTCTCTAAACGAGAGGGCACTATATCCATGGCTAACGCCAATTGATATTGACATTTCCATTTCATCAACATTTCATCTTGCAAAGATACGAAAAGTCGAGAAAAGAACAAAAAAATCAGTTGTGTTTTTTATGCTGAGATGCAGTTACTTCACTCAGTCATAGCCAAAGTATCGGGGAATCGAGAGCAGGACAGAGGTCATATTGGGGCAATTCAATTCCGTATAATCCAATCTTCATGCGTCGAGCAGATGCTGACAGTTCTCTTCTTCATCGTTAATCTCCTTTTTTAGTTATGTTTACGATGTTTTCTAATTATTCATTTCGTTCTTACCAGCCCTTTCGCAAGTCTTTGTAAGCTACTTCTCTCGTTCGATGTCCGCTATTTGTCCGCTACTTGTCCGCTACTTGTCCGCTACTTGTCCGCTACTTGTTCGGTATTTAGCGGACATATAGCGGACAAATAGCGGACAAGTAGCGGACAAGTACCGAACATCATTCGATGTTAGTCGCTTATAAGACCTTGGGAGAAGCCTGCCAAATGCCTGCTTGGGAATTGTCTTAGCCTGTTGCGTTGGCTGTTGCATATTCTCGTCACCACCTTCTCGCTCATGGTGTTGACGGTCTCTGATGTGACTGCTTGTGGAGAGGTTTCAATGTTCTGCTCTTTAGGAAAAAGAAAATGGCCAGGGGATGGTATTCCCCTAGCCATTGTGATATGGAGGCAAAACTTATTTTACTTCCCAGATGTCGTTGGTTTCTAGCAATTCACTGAAATTGTGGTATTTCTTTTGTGCAGACACCTCTTCCAACTGCTGGTATACGGCATCGTTGTAGGTAGGAGCGGCCACATCGCGAATGACTCCCAGGGCGATGGGAAATCCATCCTCAGGACTCATCATGGCGAGCTTCAACTGCAGCGTGTTGTCCTCGCAATGGGCATCGTGGACGAGGATGTCATCAATCGTATAGCCATCCTTGCCAATCTCTACAACTTTCAAACCGAATCCCTGTTGTACAAGGCCATATTCCTGGTTCTCTCCAAAGACGAGTTTCTCACCATGACGCACATAGATGGCGTTCTTACGACGTCCCTCGTTGTTGTATACGATATCGTGGCAGTGGTCATTGAAGATGACGCAGTTCTGCAGCACCTCCGTGACACTGGCTCCCTTGTGCTCGTAGGCAGCTTTCAGCACCTCCACGGTACCCTTGGCATCGGTGGCCACACAGCGTGCGAAGAAGTGTCCACGTGCACCGAAGCAGAGCTCGGCAGGGCGGAAAGGGTCTTCTACCGTGCCATAGGGGCTTGACTTGCTGACGAAGCCACGTGGTGACGTAGGAGAATACTGTCCTTTAGTAAGACCGTATATACGGTTGTTGAGCAGGATCATGTTCAGGTCGATGTTTCTACGATTGGCATGTATGAAGTGGTTGCCTCCAATAGCCAGT
Source organism: Prevotella sp. (assembly GCA_024684515.1). Lineage (GTDB taxonomy): Bacteria > Bacteroidota > Bacteroidia > Bacteroidales > Bacteroidaceae > Prevotella. The sequence continues at coordinate 35,636 of JAIKWS010000052.1, read as the reverse complement.
CCATCGCCATCGCCACTCACCTGCCATACGGTGAGGCTGGGGTTGGCAATCTTTGCGCCAGTGGCGATGGCAGCAGCACGTCCATGAATGGTGTTCATGCCATAGGTGGCCATATAGTGTGGCAGACGGCTGGAGCAGCCAATACCTGAGATGACTGCAATGTTCTCTGGTGCAACACCAATCTCAGCCATCGCCTTGTGGAGCGATGCCAGGAAGAAGTGGTCGCCACAGCCAGGACACCAGCGGGGCTGACCTTTCTTGAAATCTGCGGAACTGTAATTACTCATATTCTTGTTCTTTTTTCTTTCTTTTTCTTTACAAACAATTTCTTGAATGATACTGAATTTTTCTCTTGACTGCATCGAAGATGTTATGTGCGTCTTCTTTGATAAGAAAATATTCTTTTAGCACTCAGTTTACAAATGGATTTGTGAAATTCGCAAAATTCGTTACTTCTTGACGATCTCTAAAAAGGCTTTTACGAGTTCTTCCACCACAAAGGGTTGTCCCTTTACCTGATTGAACTGATAAGGCACGAAGTTGTCGACCTTCATTCGCAGGTAGGCGGCCAGCTGTCCCATATTCTGTTCGGCCACAACAACTTTCTTGTATCTTGATAGAACCTCTGCCGTGTTCTTTGGCAGTGGATTCAGGTACTTGAAATGTGTCTGTGCCACCTTGTAGCCCTGCTGACGCAACTCGTCCATAGCAGCCCGCAGATGACCATAGGTAGAGCCAAATCCAACGATGAGTAGCTCGGCATCGTCCACATCGCCATCTACCTCAAGATCAGGAACCTGGATATTGGCAATCTTCTGCTGACGCAGACGTGTCATCAGATCGTGGTTCTCAGGATTGGTAGAAATAGCTCCTGTCTGCGAGTCTTTCTCCAGTCCGCCAAGGATGTGTGTGAATCCCTCACGGCCCGGCACAGCCCAATAGCGGGCACCATTCTCGGTGCGCATATAGGGTGTCCACTTACCCTTCAGCTCTTCAGGAACATAAGGAGGGTTGATTGCATCCAGCTGCTGGATATCAGGAAGCCGGAAGGCTCCAGAGCCATTTGCAACAAAGGCATCGGTGAGCAGCACCACAGGCGTCATGTGCTCAAGGGCCATCTTGCTGGCCTGATAGGCGGCATCGAAGCAGTCGGTAGGACTGGTGGCGGCCATCACGGGCATGGGGCTCTCGCCATTACGTCCGAAGAGCACCTGCAGCAAGTCTGTCTGCTCCGACTTTGTGGGCAGGCCGGTGGCAGGGCCACCACGCTGTACGTCGAGCACTACCAACGGCAGTTCCATGATGACAGCGAGGTTCATGGCTTCTGACTTCAGACAGATGCCAGGACCAGAGGTGGAGGTGACACCTAGTGCTCCTGCAAACGAAGCACCCAGTGCTGATGCGCAACCAGAGATCTCATCCTCGCACTGAACGGTGATGACGCCACACGACTTATGCTTTGACAACTCGTGGAGCACGTCAGTGGCAGGGGTGATAGGGTAGGAGCCCAGGTAGAGCTTCAGATCAGCCTTCTCGGCAGCGGCTATGAAACCATAGGCCGTGGCCTTGTTGCCCGTGATATCCATATATCGTCCAGGCACTTTTTCCTTCGATTCCACACGATAGACGTTGATGGTCGAGGAGTGGGTATTATGTCCGTAGTCGTAGCCGGCCTGGATGACCTTGATATTGGCCTCGGCAATAGCCGGTTTCCTGGCAAATTTCTCTTTCAGGAAATTGGCCACCAGCTGCAGGTCGCGATCGAAGAGCCAGCATACCAGTCCCAGTGCAAACATGTTTCGGCACTTCAGCATGGCCTTGTTGTCCATGCCCGAGTCGGCCAGGCAGTCTTTTACCATCGTAGTGAGGGGACACTGGATGACGCGGTCAGGGTCTATGCCCATCTCGCCAAGATAGTCGTCAGTCTTGAACTGTGCCTTCTCCAGGTCCTTAGGACCGAAGGAGTCGGTATCAATGATAATGGTGGCACCAGGCTTGGCATAGCGGTACTGCGTCTTCAGGGCAGCAGCATTCATAGCCACCAGCACATCGCACTTGTCACCAGGGGTATAGACCTGTCCTGCACCAATATGCACTTGAAAGCCAGAGACACCAGTCAACGAGCCTTGCGGGGCACGAATGTCTGCGGGGTAGTCTGGAAACGTGGATATGCCATTGCCGACGGTGGCACTGACAGTAGAAAAAATGTTTCCGGCCAACTGCATGCCGTCACCGGAGTCTCCTGAAAAGCGTACAACCACTTGGTCGAGCTCCTTCACTTCCAATAGTTCAGTCATAGAGCTTTTTCTTTAAAAAATGTCTATAAAAAAGAGTACCCCGACCGGGAATCGAACCCGGAACTAAGCTTTAGGAGAGCCTTGTTATATCCATTTAACTATCAGGGCATCTGGTTTAGCGGCTGCAAAGTTACTAAAAATCGTGCTCAAAACAAAATAAAACGATTGTTTTTTTACCATATGACACAAACTTGGCCTCATAAGTCAACAATATGACACGAAAAAGGCAGGAAATGGTATGTTTCCCGCTTTTTTCGTGGTTTAATGGTGTTATTTCGCTATTTTCTTGCCATCAATAATGTTGATACCCTTAGCCGGCTGTTGAAGTCTGCGTCCCTGCAAGTCGTAGATTGTACCTGTGGAAAGCGGTGCTGCTACAGGCTGGTTGATGCTGGTTGAGACGAACCATGTGAAAGTGACCACCTCGCTTTCACGTCCCTGTGCATCGACCGCCATTGCCTTCAGCGTGGTATTGGCCTTGATGGTGATAGGTCCGGCATACTGCTGCCGGGTGCCCTCCTCGCAGGGACACGAGCCGTCGAGTGTGTACCAGATGGTGCAGCCCGATGCTGCCGTCAGTGCCACCTTGGTACCTTCTGCCACATACATGCCACTGATGATGTCGGCTCTGGGAGCAGGCACCACATCGAGATCGCTGACCACCCGCACGGTGTCCATGCCCTTGACCTGCGTGCCATCGATGGCAAAGGTGAGATAGGTAGTGCCTGGCAAGCGGCCCGTAATAGTGAGGTAGGCCTGTCCCTGAGCATCGAGAATCACCTCGTTTGTCTCTAGCTGAGCAATCTCTGGCGAGAGTGAGCTGACGGCCACCTTCCTGAAGGCGGCAGCCTTTGGCGACTGTGCAGTGATGACCACCTGATGAGTACCACCATAGGGCACCACGATGTTGTCCTCGGCACCGATGCCTGTCACCTCACGTCCCACGGTGAGTGTCAGTTCCATATCCTGTCCGAGTGCCACGTCGGCATAGCTACGGCACAGGGCACTAGCACGTACGACAACCTGTGAACCTACGGCGAGCGATTTCTTTGTTGCGAAGCGGAAGCTGCTGGCATACAGACTGTTAACTATTGTTCCGTTCTCTGTACTGGTCTTGCTGCCGAAGGCCGTCTCTCCGTTGATAGCTTCCAGTTGTCCGCTGATTTGCTGTCCGTCCTGCCAGAAGGTGATGGTCTGCGGAGTGATGTACTGCTGCTTCATGTACAGGGAGAAGTCGATGTCGATGGCTTTCTCGTAGGCCGCCCCACCGACCAGCTCCGGCTGTGCCCTGCGCACCATGCCCACGTTGACATCGAGCTGTGGCGGTGGCACTGGCAGCCAGGCTGATCGCTGTGTCTCATAGCCCTCCTTCTCGTAGAGCACCTGCCACTGTCCTGTGGGCACCATCCAGGCATACATGCCCTGATTGTCGGTGAGCAACGGGTTCTGCTGTCCATAGTTCCAGGCATCCCAAATGGTGACCTCTTCATGCTTGTCGCCAAACATATCTTCGACCTCTTTCTTGTAGAAGCAGGTGGCGGTGACCCCCTCTAGGCGGTTGCTTTCCACAGCCTCGCAGACGAATCCCGATGGGTCGATGAGTGGTCGCTTTCTTGGTGTGCGTGGCAGTCGCCACTTAGGTCTCGGTCGGTCAATCTCGCCTGGGTCTTCAGGCTCTTCATCAGGTTCCTTCCCTTCTTCCTCCTCTTTCTTACATTTGAGCTTGCTGACCGCAGTCCTGAGGCTTGCCACCTTGTTGTTGAGCCAGCCCTCGAACAGTTTGTCAGCAGCCCAGAAGGCAGCCACCTTGACGACATAGGCCCCTGCTGTGGCGAGCAGCGATGCACCAGCCGTGCCTATCGAGGCCACGACGCCACTTGCCGCCACAACATCGGCAGCCGCCTGTGCGGTCAGCTTTCCTGCTGTGTAGCCGAGCAGTTTCAGTGCTGTTGCCCCGATGTCGCCACTGATGGCAGTGGCATTGGCCTCGTCATTCTTGCAAGGTCGTGGTATGGCTTTGTCGATGGCCTTGAGTTCCTTGCACTTAGCAGCAAACTCGATAGCGGTGGCGACATAGGATGCCAGCGGTATCACCTTCTTCACGACTCCTGGCAGCTTCTCGCAGTACTTGAGCCCGATCTTGACCGATGTCATGCTCAGCTTCAGCTTTGCCAGCATGACGCGGCATGCCCCTTTCTTCAGGATGCCGGCATTGGGATCGGCCAGTATCCTGTTGAGCTTGTCGGCATTGGCAGTGAGGAAGTTCATCTTCTTCTGCAGTTCCGTGATCGACGAGGTGATGGCCTTTAGTGTCTCGTCGTAGGCCTGTGTGACCTTATCGACGATTTCCGACACCTTCTGTACGATGCTGTCGAGGGTCTCGGCCAGTCCCCGTCGTGGTCCGTTCATGGTTTGCAGTCCGCTGATCTCGATAGCGATGTTGTGCTGGAAGTCGACCACTACATTGCTGTTGCTGTCGTAACGGATATAGATGGTCGACCCATCGGTGCCCTCGATGGCCTCGAATCCCTGTTCGGGCATGGTGGCCTGGCTATAGGCTGAGCAGTCGGTGATGATCATGACCTGCCCGTCGCCAAGAGGATAGCTGCCCTTGATGTCGACGGCCAGCGGTTGCATGATATTGTTCAGATAGTCCTCGTCCAGAGCCAGCACCTCTTCCAGCTCATCCAGCAGGCCATCGATCTCTGCTTCTGCCTCGTCGGGTGTTAGACTGTCGTACCAGTTGCGCCACTCGCGCATCTCGTCGGTGGTCTCGCCCATGAGCGGTGCTCCCATCTCCTGTACGAAGGCTGTCACTTTCTCGTCGATGTTATTCTCGTTGGCACCAGCCATGATGGTGGTGAGCCGGTTGCACAGGGCAATGAAGTCGTCCCATTGCTGTTGTATGTCGTCCGTATGCTGCCGGTCGAGCTTTGCCACGTTTTTCTTGTCGTTGTAGGCTACGGCCACCCCTGCGGGGGGATAGTTGCCCACTGCGGGCATAGTAAGCTTTGCCAACCAGCATCCATGGTCGTCGTCGAAGGCAGCCCTGAGTTCCTGGTACTTGCCATCGGAGTACTCCACCTGCAAGACCACATCACCGACCTCTGATGTGTCGTTGCGCAGGAAGTCGATGAGGAAAGTGAAGTCGCGTGATGACGGGTCGAAGTCGTACGATTCGACCTGATCGTCGGGATTGATGAAATCCCATGCACAGACGATGGTCTTGCATGTATAGGCATTGGGATAGAGCATGGTGACCTTCGCCACCCTGTTCATGTCGTGATTGACCAGCACGTTGGTCACAGGCGAATTGTAGACGTTGCCCTCTTTGGTGACACATTCAATGCGTATGGGGTGGAGGGAGAGATTGTAATCCTGTGGCAATGGCATGTTGATGGTCCACATGTTGCCAGTGAGAGTGGTCTGTGTGAGTAGGATGTCGCTGTCGAAGGCGCTGATGGTAGACCCCTTCGGTGCCTTGCCCACGGCCGCTAGATTGCCCGTGGTGTGGGGGTCGATGGAGTATTCGAGGGGATTGACGACGAACGTGGTGGCTCCCACGGGTGCATAGTAGTCCTTGTTGCCGTCGGTCCAGCTGAGTGAGCGATATCCCACGAGAGCCGAGACGGTCTTGCGTCCGTCGGTCTTTCCGACAAGGCAGAAGCGCACGTCGACCAGCTTTCCTTCCTCTATTCCCTCGGTACGGACCAGCAGACGATGGTCCTCATATTCTGGTGTCACGACATTGCCATCGACCATGAGCGATCCCTCCAGATAGGGACAGTCGGCAGGCAGGTCGAAGAGCAACCGGAAGTTGTCGTAGCTCCAGCTGTTCTGTGCAATCTCGTTCTTGACCTTCACCCTTGCCCTCACCATGGCATAGTCGCCCAGTGTGACCTGCGTCTGGCTGATGCTGAGGGTTGACGACGGGTGTACGATCTTGAGCTCCTCTACATCGATGACGGGAACCTCGCCCTGAGAGAGCGGTGTGATGGTGCCAGCGTCTATGTTCAGGTCGCACTGCAGGTAGTCGATGTCACGTCGTAGTCCCATCTTGTCGAAAGCCTCGAGCGAGGTGAGCTGACTGAGCACAGGGTCGTAGGCCATCGTGACGAGTGTATACTGTCCAGCTTCGAGGCCTTTCACGGTGATGGTGGCCTTCTGGTGCAGGTACTGCCGTACGTAACGTCCTTCGCTGTCGTAGAGGATGGCAGCCACGCTGGCATTGCGTGTAGTGCTGAACGTCGACTGGAATCCTCCTTTCCTGTTGATATGACCCTTGGCCACCCCCTTGCCTTCGCTCATCTGAACAGTAAGATGGTATGGATCGAAGTCGCCAGATGCTGATGCGATGTCGAGATGGATGAGGTCATCGTCGTCGGCGCCACTGAGGATGACCACCTGCGGATACTGAACGGAGATATTGCGCAGGGGTTCTTCTGTATATTCGTTGGTGGCGGTGATGATCAGGTCCTGGCTGCTGTCAAGAAGCGGAAGACTGGTAGCTGTTTCATCGGGCAGCACGGCATCGCTGATGGTGAGGTCGAGGGTGATGGTCTTGCCATTGGCACGTTGCAGGCGGATGTCGCCTATCTGATTGCTCTCTGGAGTGGAGGAGAAAACCTGGTACTCCAGGTCCTTGCGCAGGTATTCGCTGGAAGACAATGAAATCCTAAGCGGTCCCTCATAGCACTGGACGATGATGCGTCCGTCGTTATAGGAGAGCGAGCTATAGGTATTGGTGACCCCCTCGGCCACGGTCTGTATAGCCGTGACACTGATTTCGTGGAGTGGCATGCCCGTGTCGGCATCGCGTACGAAGCCTACGAAACTATGCTTCTTTGGCGACTGCAGTCGCAACGTGGTCAGTGTGTTGTTGTTGGCCACAGTGAATTTCTGCCGTCCTGGCTGTGCACAGGTCTGTGCCAGCTGTGTCGGCAGCAGCACGTCCCACTGCAGCTCGTCGCCAGCCACCAGTCCTGCCAGGACCGGTGATGAGGTGATGCGGTCGCCATAGGCATCGTACCAGGTCAGCGTGACCATGCTGGTGACATCGTCGCCAGCTGGCGACAGCACTTTGGCGGTGGCGGTGGTCACTGGCAGCGGGTCTTTCAGCTGTACGGTGGTGATGCCTATCTGTGGCTTGATACCCGTCTGCTGACAGACGACAGTGCCGAAGCGGTTGACCAGTGCCACGCTATAGGTGATGCCCTCGCCACTGCCCAGTCCTGGGAAGAAGTAGTTCTGACGGTCGGTGATGACATAGCGTACCTGCTGCTGCGACTGCTCGTCGGTCAGTGTGAGGAACATGTTGCGATACTGACCGATGTCGACACCCTGTGGCATCTTGACTTCCATCTTGCCAACGGTAGTCTCGATGTCAAAAATGCTATACTTGCCCCAAGTCTCAGAAGCCTTGTACAGGTCGACAGCACCCTGTGGAACGTGCACCTTCACCTCGACATCGTCTGCGAAGAGCGGTTCGGAATAATAAGCATTCCACTGCTGCAACACCGGCGGCAGCTCGGCATAGCAATAGACATCGGTGAGCCGGTGGAGTTCTTGCATCGATACCACCTGCTGTACACAATCGGGTAGGATGAGTACCTCGAGGTTGGATAGGTAATCGCCATTAGCCAGGCTGTAGTCGACGGTCCATCCGTAGGTACGGCTCAGGTCGAGGGTGGTCATCTGTCGGAAAAAAGAACCTATCTCACCAGATACGCCAATCTGCTGGGTATAGTCCTGATGATTGCTGAAGTCACCACATACGATGACGGTATTGATGCCATCGAAGACCTCTAGCATATGCTCACTACTGCGTTCGTTGCTATATTTGTCGTAGCCCTTCTCGTCGCAGTATCGTTGCCACATGGCATAGATGACCTCGTCGATGGCCTCATAGTCAGTACCCCGCAGGCCATCGAGCACCACGAAGCCCTTGTCGAGGTAGAGGCCGTTGGCACCTGGTAAGGAGGGGTTGTCGGGATTGAAATCATCGCCCGTGCCGTAGCCCGACTGTGCCATCACAGCACCTATATTATATAATAATGTGAAAAGGATCAGTAAAAGATATCGTTTCATAAGGCTGTCCTCCTATTGCTTGATGATTAGTTTTCCGTTCTCTATGACGAGGCCCTTGTAGCCGTCGCTGACGGGCTGGCCCTGAAGGTTGAAGGTGGGGTGTACTGGTTGTCGCATCGGCAACTCTGCAGACTGGATACCGGTGATTGCAGAAACTCCAACGTGAAGCATGAAGCGACTGTCGTCGCGACCAGGACGGGCGTGGAAGGTGTAGTGACCTACTTCCGAGAGTGTGGTGTAGGTGCCAGTGATACAATCCTCGAGGATGACAGGAATGGCTGTCTGTGCAGAAGGCTCCATGGTGATGGTGCAAGTCTGCTCGCTAGCCATTCGTATGCCTAGACGTATGGTACCATTGGCTTCCGGCCGTTCGTTAATGGCACAGGGCTCAGCATCAACAAAGGAGTAGAGCTGTGGCACCTGCTGGCTGCTGGCGAAGAACTTCGATGCGTCACGTTCACGCTCATAGCCCTCGCTGGCATCGGGGTTGAGTACTACACGGGCTTGATCGCTCATATCGCCAGCAGTCAATGTCAGGTTGATGACCTGGCGACAGCCATTAGTACTACTCACGATACGGGCACTGGCGGCACTATTACCAGGAACGACACGTCCCTGGGCACCAAAGACCAGGGCATCGGCACCAGAGGGCTTCTGCAGGAAGAAGGCTTCATAGGGTCTAAGCATTTTGTCAGCATCGTCGATGGGTGATAGCGTGCGGTACTGATCGTAGTCATAGTTGCCTTTCCAGACGGTGATGGGCATGGTCTGTTTCAGGTCACCGATGCGATAGTGACAGGGATAGGGGTTGCCAACCAGGTTCCAGCTGGCATTATGCTCGTAGGTGGAGGCATATTCAGATAAGGGGATGCTGACATCCTCGTGTGTGAACATATTATTTATGGTGGCATCATCAGACTCGATCCGCACTCGCAGGTCGTCGGTGCCATAGCTGTCAGGATCGCTAGTCGCCATCCTCCAGATATAACCATGATGGGCCTGCAGGGTAGCACCATAGGGCACGTCTTTCCACTGCTCCCCTCGCATGTAGGCCCTGTTGCTGCCCGAATAGCTACGCACCACCCAGCGGTTGATGTCGCTACTGGGTGTCACGTTGCTCAGTCGTACATCGAAGGGGAACGACATGAAGTACCACGTGTCGCTACTGAAATCGAGATCCATGCAGAGGTGCCTGGCAGAAACAGGTGCCTGAGCCAGCAACTCGCCACCATAGTGATCGCCCCAGCTCCGTGTGGCGAAGATATCGCTGCAGACATACAGATTGTTGACCTTTAGCGGTTTGCTTCCCTCGATGGTGAGCCATCCAAAAGCATTCTTAAGGCTATAGCTGGAATAATTGCCCGCCTGAACCAGGCTGAGGTCGGGTGTGTAGTCAGCAGGAAAATCGTCGGTGTCTATCTTTCGCTGGCCAAGGACCATAATCTGCTGCGGTACCTCGCTCATAGGCTCCTGCGGCAGCTCCTTCCACCCCGTAGCACTGGCATAGAGACTGGCGCTGATAGCAGGAACACGCAAGCGGATGTCGGTGTTGCCAAAGATCAAGGTAACCAGCTCGTCGTCCACTTGTGGTGGGAAAAAGGCCCTACTGGTGATTGTACAGGTATAGGCGCTGGTCTCGTCCCAGCTGTAGACCGTCAGCAGTCTTTTGGCAGAGACCACCGTAGAAGGCAGGTCAATCTGTTTCAGACTGGGACAGTTGCTTACGAGTTCGTCCACCTGCTGCACTCCTTCGGGGATGACCAGTTGCTCGAGATGCATACAGCTACCGAATGGCGTGCTGTCAACACTTCTCAGGGTCGATGGCAGGAGGATGCTGCTGAACTTGCATCTCAAAAAAGCCTGACGAGGCAGTCTGGTGATGATGGCCTGGCTGAGGTCGAGGGAGAGGACACTGGTCAGCGAGTCGCGGATGAGGAAGATATCATCTTCGTTGAGGGGACCACTCACCGTGAGATGGTTGACGGCCCTGAAGTAGGGCTCCTGCATACGAATCGCCTCCCCGAGACTGCCTGCACTTTCCGTGATAACGGCCAGCTGGCGTTCCTCATCACCCTCAAAGATGATGTGCTGCGACCATGCCTCATCGTCGAGATAGGCATAAAGCGACCCCACAGGCACATGAACACGGACTAGAGGAGGCTGGAACGAGCTGAGGTCGATGGCAAGATATGAGCCATCTATGTAGGGTGGTGTAGGGGCTGACATATAAAGATGCCGAAGGCCACCGCCAAAGGGAAGACTGCCTATCGTCAGTTCTGTGCTCAGCAGATGCACTTCCGACAGTTCCGTGGCCTGGATAAAGGCTCCCTCGCCAATGCTCACCACCCGATAGCTCTTGCCACTCAGGCTGACGGTGGCAGGCACGGTGACGGCAGTGGCCGACTGTCCCTCAGCAAAACCCATGCACTGGGCAGCATTGCGCTCCTGGTCGACGCAATATCTCAGTTGTCCTGATGTATACACAGTCTCGCTGTCGAAATCGTAGTATTGAGCCAGGACAGGCAGCGAAAAGAAGAGGCATAGTGATGCCATCATTCTCCAAAGGTGTTGACGTGGTATCATAAGCAAATATTTTCTGCAAATTTACGAAACTTTCCTGTATCTTCAATATTTTCAGGGAGTTATTTGCAGGGATACCGATAAAAACCCCCATTGGGGGTCTAGAGTGGAGCGGGATAGCGGTTGCTGGTTAGCGGAGCAAGGCTTACTGGAATATCCACACTTTCAAAAAGCAGTGTACTTTCGGTAATTTCTGAGGGGCATGGCTGTGTTGCCCACAACGCTCCTTGTGAGGTGGGGTCAGAGTGAAGCTGAGTAACTGAGTGTGACGACTGTTTGCTGGTGTATCGATGCCTGTACATCGATGATACGCTGGTTGCGTGAGCCTCGGAACACAAGTGTCTCATCGCGTTCAGCACGTATGAAAGGACCGTCCACCAGCACGTCGATAAGTTCCAGTAGTGCATGCTGGCGAGGGTTGGTCAGCAGTTGCTCATAGACGAAGCCTGTATAGCACCAGATGTCTTTTTGTGGCGTATGCTGGCGGATGGCCCTTGCCAGTTCGGCAAAGCCCTCTGGCTGGTACATAGGGTCTCCACCAGTAAAGGTCACGCCACGAGAGAAGGGGTCGGCAGCGATGATACGCATCACCTCGTCGGTGGTCACCGTATAGCCACCTTCAAAGTCCCACGACTGCGGATTATGGCATCCAGGACACTGATGGCGGCAGCCCGCACAATAGACAGATGTGCGGAAGCCGGGGCCATCAACCATTGTATCTTCGATGATGTTCAGCACTTTCAGCATGTCAGATGCCTATAGGTCGAACAGTTGTTGCTGGCCGTCGTCGATGTGGGTGACACGGTCGTTGAGTTCTGCCAGCTTGCCTGCATTCCAGCGATCGGTGGTGCCCACGAGATATCCCGTGATGCGTTGCAGGCGGTCTATGTTCGTGGAGTGGCAGCGAGGACACTCCTTCAGGTCCTGTGTGGCATTCTCATAGCCGCAGTCCATGCAGCGGTTGCGATTGTGGTTCACCGATCCGTAGCCCATGTTCAGGCTGTCCATCATGTCCACAACGCTCATGATGACCTGTGGGTTGTGGGTGGCGTCGCCATCTATCTCTACATAGAAGATGTGGCCGCCACGTGTCAGATCATGATAAGGTGCCTCTACCTCGGCTTTGTGGCGGGCAGAGCACTTGTAGTAGACAGGCACGTGGTTGGAGTTTGTGTAGTAGTCGCGGTCGGTGACGCCAGGAATGACGCCATATTGCTTGCGGTCACGCTTGGTGAAACGGCCTGCAAGCCCCTCTGCTGGCGTTGCCAGTACGGAGTAGTTGTGATGATAGCGCTCAGAGAACTCGTTGATGCGGTCGCGCATATAGGCGACAATCTTCAGGCCTAGTTGCTGTGCCTCCTCGCTCTCGCCATGATGATGGCCTATGAGTGCTACGAGACATTCGGCCAGTCCGATGAAACCGATGCCCAGTGTGCCCTGATTGATGACACTCTCCACGGTGTCGCTGCCTTTCAGCTTCTCACCTCCTATCCAGAGACTCTTCATCAGCAGGGGGAACTGACGGGCCAGGGCTGTCTTCTGAAACTGGAAACGGTCGTCGAGCTGCCGGGTTGTCACCTCGAGCATGTAGTCGAGCTTGGCAAAGAACTGTCCGATGCGCAGCTCCTTGTTCTCGATATTCATACATTCGATGGCCAGCTTCACAATATTTATTGTAGAGAAGGAGATGTTGCCACGGCCAATGCTCGTCTTCGGTCCGAAGCGGTTCTCGAACACGCGGGTGCGGCAGCCCATCGTCGCTACCTCGTGCATATAGCGGAGGGGGTCATCGGCACGCCACTCGTCGCTCTGGTTGAAGGTGGCATCGAGGTTGAGGAAGTTGGGGAAGAACCGTCGGGCCGTCACCTTGCAGGCCAGCTGGTAGAGGTCGAAGTTCCTGTCTTCAGGCAGATAGTTTACCCCTCGTTTCTTCTTCCATATCTGTATGGGGAAGATGGCGGTCTCGCCATCGCCCACTCCCTCGTAGGTGCTGAGCAGTATCTCGCGCATCACGCAACGGCCCTCTGCCGAGGTGTCTGTACCATAGTTGATCGACGAGAACACCACCTGGTTGCCACCTCGCGAGTGTATGGTGTTCATATTGTGGATAAAGGCCTCCATGGCCTGATGCACACGTCCCACCGTCTTGTTGATGGCATACTGACGCACACGGTCGATGCCCGTGAGCTGGTCGAGGGGCTGCTTGAGATAGTCTATCAGCGGCTCGTCGTAGAGGGTGGAGTAGTCCTCGCCAAAGAGCTCCTCCAGGTTCTTCACCTCTTCAACATAGGTCATGCGCACGAAGGGAGCGAGATAGAAGTCAAAGGCCGGGATGGCCTGCCCGCCATGCATCTCGTTCTGGGCACACTCCATCGATATGCACGCCAGCACCGAGGCCGTCTCGATGCGCTTGGCAGGACGGGAGGCACCATGGCCGGCAATGAAGCCACTGTTCAGAATGTGGTCCAGCGGATGCTGAACACAGGTGAGCGACTTGGTGGGGTAGTAGTCCTTGTCGTGGATATGGAGCAGGTTGTCTTTTACTGCCTGGCGAACGTTATCGCTGAGCAGATAGTCGTCAACAAACGGCTTGGTGCTCTCGCTGGCAAACTTCATCATCATGCCGGCAGGAGTGTCGGCATTCATGTTGGCATTCTCACGGGTGATATCGTTCGACTTGATGTTGACGATATCCAGGAAGATGTCGCGGGTCTTTGCCTTCCGGGCTATCGACCGCTGGTTGCGATAGGCAATATATTTCTGTGCCACGTCCTTGCGGCTTGACTTCATCAGCTCCAGCTCCACGGCATCCTGAATCTCCTCCACGTTCATCTGTGGCTTGCCACGTTGGGCAACATGATCGGTGATGAGGTTCACCAGATGATCGTCCTCACCCTTGTCGGTAGCCATCATAGCCTTGCGGATGGCAGCCATGATTTTCTGTTCGTTAAAACCCACAATGCGTCCGTCGCGCTTCACAACTGTCTGTATCATAAAACGATAATGTTTTTAAGCTTTTAATGTATTCGAAATGTATTGCAAAGATAGCCGAAAGTTTTGTAAAAATGGCATCTTTCACGTTTTTTAGCAGTATTTTTTTTCCTGCTAGATGATTGTCGAGGGGAGAGTGACAGCAAAAAGAAGTTTTTTGCCATTTTTGATGCCAACACCTCACTCATCCTTCTGAAATGCCCATAAACACTGGGTATCTGCGAGGTGAGGTGTTGAGCAAACACCTCACTCGTCAAATCCCCTTTGTACAAAGGTGTTTCAGACGATTGAGTGAGGTGTTGATGCGAAAACCATGAAAACTTATTTTTTTCAAATGTCTTCCTCGCTATTCTTGTTCCTTGAAGGCCTTCAGCACTTGTTCCACCTCGCCAATATCGTCTGTCAGGGTGAGCAGCAGATTCTTGTATTTGTCTGTTCGTATAAGGTGTTGCAACAGGGGGTAGACGGGCATCTCTTCTGTCCAGTAGTTGCTGCCGAGGAATATCATGGGACTGGAGAACCCGAACGACAGGTAGTGGTTCTGCACGGCATCCTGGAAAATCTCCTGCATGGTGCCGGCACTGCCTGGCGTGTAGACGATGCCTCCAAAGGCCATGGTGAGAATGGTGTCTTCGCGTGTGCTGTTCTCGAAAAGCTTGGCGATATGGGTGGCGAATGGGGTAGAGGGCTCGTGCCCATAAAGCCACGTGGGTATTCCCAGACTGACATACTTATGCTGTGGGTAGTCGCGGATGATGCTGAGTGCCGACGATAGCCAGCCGGCATCGTGGAAAGATGCAGCGGCACTGGCCAGTTTTTCCACTGCCTCTTGTGCTTCTTGTTGGGAACGGCCTGCCAGCCATGCTCCCAGGTGTGTGGCCTCCATAGCACCAGGACCTCCACCGCTGAGCATGAAGAATCCCTCTTCAGTCAGTCGTTTGCTGAGCATCACGATACGTGCAAACATTGGATCGTTTCGCAACAGGGCATGACCACCCATGATGCCTATGCAATGCCGGCTGTCATGTTGTTCGAAGAACGCATCAAGGGCTGTGTGGATGCCATAGTCGTGCAGGGTTCGTGCCAGCAATTCGTTGACGTCACGGGTATCCTTGCCAGTCGAGAGATAGTGTTGGTAGACACGACTGTCAAAACAGTTGGCGAACGAGGCTTTGTCATTTTCCTGCGGTTCATAGTCCCCATAGAGGTCGTCGGCAGTGTAGAGGCTCTTGCGAGTGACGTCGTAGGGTACAGCCTTGAGCCATTCCGCCATGTCGTTCATTTGCTGGAAGTTCTTGTTGCTGATCATATTGCTATGGTTAGTCGTTGATGAAATTCTTGGTGGACATGTCGTAGTACAGGGCCTCCAGCTCGGATAGTGTGAGGTTTTCTACAGCATGCTCAATCACGCGGATGAGCTCCTCTCTGCGATAGTCGTCGGAATGTTCAAATCGTCGTATGTCTGTCATGCAAATATTGTTTTTAGTCAATTCCTGCCGCAAATTTAGCAATAATTCGGCAATTATTCGTAACTTTGCACGAAAATTTGTTGAATCGGCCTGTTTCAGGTATGATTCTGCTCATTTCGTTAAGACCTATGGACCATCTGCCCAGCGACCCAGCCATCTTGGTATCGAGTGTCAATATGCTTCTGAGAGACGAGGAGTTTGACACCCTTGAAGCATTGTGCTATAGCTTTGGCACGGAGCCTCAGCAGTTGGAGGACTATCTCGTCAAGTACGGTTTTGTCTATAGCAACGAGCAGAGGCAGTTCCGGCCGATTGGCTACGACAGCAAGGTATGATTACTCGCGACAGTATAGAAACCGCCTACAGTTTTCTGCATCAGAAACGGAATGTCTATGTCCATTCGACACTCGACTGGCAGCAGGACGATATCGAGATGGCCATTGCCGACTATGCGGACAGCATGAACCAGGAACTGTATGACCTGCTTGCCTGCGGCAACCCTTCCTTCCTGCGAGATCATCGTCACTTTCAGGAGGATATATCCCAAGCGGTGGAATTGTTGGAGGGGATGCTATAGTCTCATTGTCTTTTGTCGGAAAAGAGTTCAACGTACTGATAATCAAAGAAGTCAAAATCGGTGTAACCCATAGCCGCCAGCTGTTGCTGACTGCTCAGGCGGTTGTCGTGTGTGTTGTAGGATGCAATCAGCGGCAGCCGGATGGTGACTTTCGACTGCAGCTGTTGCTCTGCCAGAAAGTGGAGATTGTCCATTACAGGTCTGATATTGCCACCTGTGTAGGCCTTGTAGATGTCTGGATCGAGGTCCTTCACATCTATATAATAATGGTGGATGTAGGGGATGACAGCTTCCAGTTGCTGACGACTTGCCTGCAGCGAGCTCTCGAGGTAGATATTCCACTCAGGTGGACAAAGCTTGCAGAAGCCGGCTATGAACGCAGCATGCATCAGGGGCTCACCTCCACCCAGACAGACTCCACCGCCCGTAGCCAGGAAATAGAGGTGGTCTTGCATCAGTTCCTCGACCAGTGCCTCGGGGGTCGTCCATCTCAGAATCTGTTGCTCGTCCCAGCACTGGCTGTTCAGGCAATAGCGACAACGCAAGGGGCAGCCATGGAAGGCAACTAGGGTGGTGACGCCATCGCCATCGACACCCAGTCGATGGCGGGCCACAGCTATGAGCGGGGCTTTCACTCTGCCTTGAAGATGATGGGAAGGGTGTACTTGGTCGAGACAGGTTCGCCAAGCATGGTGCCAGGAGTCCATTTGGGCATCAGTCCCACCACACGCAGGGCCTCGGCATCGAGTTCCTTGCTGACGGACTTCATCACCTGTGGATGACTTATCGAACCGTCTTTCTCTATCGTGAAGGTGACGATGACGCGTGCTGGAACCGTGGCTCCTTCAGGCGTCTTGAGATGCTCGGTAATAAAAGCTTCCAGTGCTTTTTGCCCACCATTATACTGTGGCATCACCTCTACGATGCCATCGAGCACCTTGTTCTCGTTCTTTGTAGAGTCGACGACAACGGTCTGCTGGTTGGTCAGGTGCTGGGAATCGGCAGGAATACCAGCTAGTGGAGGTTGGAATATTCTCAGCAGTCCACAGCTTTGTACTGCTGCCATGCCAGCCGATATGCCTACCAGTGCGATGGCTCGTCCCAGCTTGCTGCGTTTGCTGAGCTCCCCTTCCAGGTAGCGCACCTCAGCCTCGCAGACAGGACAGGAACCGGCACAGTCACCCTGGTGCGTGCACTCGCGTGGCTCGTACTTGATGTCGTTGGCATCGGCAATCTGCTTGCGGATGGCCTTCAGCGTGTTGCAAATATGTCGTCCTCGTCCCATAGGCGGTATGTCTGATTATTTATTCAGTTTCCAGGATACGCCATCCTTGGTGTCTTTGACCTCGAAGCCGGCAGCAGCCAACTGGTCACGGATCTGGTCGCTAGTGGCCCAGTCTTTCTCTGCCTTGGCCTTTGCCCTGAGCGATAGCACCATGTCTACCACCTTGCCAAAGGCCTCCTCACGTTCGTCTGAACCGTTCTGTGCCAATCCGCGGGCAGCGGCCGAGAGACCGAGGATGTCCTCGCAGAAGAGGTGCATCACTCCGCTCAGTTCTTTCAGACAGTCGGCACAGATGGCGGCCTTATGGTCGGTGAGCTTGTTCACTATGGTGGCAGCCTCGAAGAGCAGGCTGATGACCTGTGGCGTGGCCAGGTCGTCGTTCATGGCATCGTAGCAACGCTGACGCAGGCCTTTCACCGTCTGCTCGGTCTCGGCATCGCACTTAGGAGCGGCAACGATTCGCTGTAGGTCGTTGATGGCATTCTGCAACTTCTCCAGTCCCTTCTCAGCAGCCTGCAGGGCCTCGTCGCTGAAGTCCACCGTGCCACGATAGTGAGCAGAAAGGATGAAGAAACGGATGGTCATGGGCGAATAGGGTTTCGACAATAGCTCATGCTGTCCAGTGAAGAACTGCTCCAGGGTGATGAAGTTGCCCAGTGACTTGCCCATCTTCTGTCCGTTGATGGTGATCATATTATTGTGCATCCAGTATTTCACGGCAGGATGACCCATCGAAGCCTGTGCCTGTGCTATCTCACACTCGTGGTGTGGGAATACGAGGTCCATGCCACCACCGTGGATGTCGAACTGCTCACCCAGGTACTTGCGTCCCATGGCCGTGCACTCGCAGTGCCAGCCAGGAAAGCCGTCACTCCAGGGCGATGGCCATCGCATGATGTGCTCGGGCTGTGCCTTCTTCCATAGGGCAAAGTCGGCCTGATGATGCTTCTCTCCAACACCGTCCAATTCGCGGCTGGCATCCTTGACATTCTCCAATGATCGTCCACTGAGGATGCCATACTGGAATTGCTTGTTGTATGCCTCGATGTCGAAATAGATGGAGCCATTCGACTCGTAGGCGAATCCATGGTCGATGATCTGCTGTACCAGCTGCTGCTGCTCGATGATATGTCCTGTGGCACAGGGCTCTATAGAGGGTCGCTCCACCCCCATGGCATCCATAGCCTGATGATAGCGACGGGTATAGTACTGGGCAATCTCCATCGGCTCGAGCTGTTCCAGACGGGCCTTCTTGGCAATCTTGTCCTCTCCCTCGTCGGCATCGTGCTCCAGATGCCCCACATCAGTAATATTACGCACGTAGCGCACCTTATAGCCCAGGTGTTTCAGATAGCGGAACAGCACATCGAACGTGATGGCAGGACGGGCATGGCCAAGATGGGGATCGCCATAGACGGTGGGACCACAGACATACATACCCACATGGGGTGTGTTGATAGGCTCAAAACGCTCCTTTTGTCGGGTCAGCGTATTGTAGATAACGAGTTTTGATTCCATTGTTTCGTTTTTTTCTTCACATTATGGCTGCAAAGTTAGCCATTTTTTTTTAATTTGTTTCCTAACATACAACATTTTTGTCTTTTTATTCTTTTTTTCAGCAAACTTTCACTAACTTTGCAGCGATGTTTTGCCAAACGATTGATATGATGACAGAAGATAACGTTATAACATTTTTAAAAGGTTTATTATGAAAAAGACATTTGGTTTTTGTATGCTTTCGGTCTTATTGGCTTGTACCGCTTTTTCTGCCCAGGCAGGTGGTTATGATTACGACAAGAAGCACGAAATAGCCATTTCTTTTGGTGCCATGTCCAACTCAAACTGGATTGATCTCTATGAAGACATCACAGTAGCAGGATTGGTAGAATTCGGTGACGACTCTTTTATGGGTCCTCTTTCAGTCGAATACTTCTACCATCCCAAGTCATGGCTAGGTGTGGGTGGTATCTTTGTCTATGGAAACAAGAGCCAGGATTTTTCTTTTAGAGGAGAGAATGTCAAGGCCGGTGAGTTCTCCAACAGCTATCTCACACTGATGCCTAGTGTGAAGTTGGACTGGCTGCGCAAGAAGAATTTTGGCATGTATTCGAAACTCGGATTAGGTGCTACTCTGCGCATGGAACACACCGATTATGACAAAGCTACTGACGAAGACCGTAACGACAATACAGTCCATGTCAACTACCAGATATCACTTCTGGGCTTGGAAGCAGGCAGTCCTACCGTACGTGGTTTTGTGGAACTGGGTATTGGCGAGCAGGGTATAGGACAAATCGGCTTGCGCTATAAGTTCTAGGATACTGGATCTTCCGGATTTTTCCGGAATTTCCGGCAATTCCGGATCTCCTGTGATTCATGAAGTATGAGTAGACTGCTGATAGAACATATCGATGGGCTGGTGGCTGATTTTCAGTCTCAGCCCATTGTCTGTGGTCACGATATGGCCATGCTTCAGGTCGTCCGCAATGCCTGGCTACTGGTTGAAGACGGACGTTTCAAGGATTTCGGAAGCATGGCGGATGATGCAGCCTCTGCCCTCTCTGACCTTCGTGCAGCTCCCGATGTCAGTATTGTTGATGCGCATGGCGGCTATGTGTTGCCCTGCTTCTGCGACAGCCACACCCATCTGGTGTATGCGGATAGTCGCGAGGGGGAGTTTGTAGACAAGATACGGGGACTGAGCTATGCCGAGATTGCACGTCGTGGAGGTGGCATTCTCAATAGTGCCGATCGGTTGCACCTGCTTAGTGAGGAGGCTCTCTATCAGCAGGCGATGGTACGTATTCGTGAGATTATCAGCAAAGGAACGGGAGCTGTAGAGATAAAGAGTGGCTACGGCCTGAATACTGCTGACGAACTGAAGATGCTGCGGGTGGCGAGACGAATCCGTGAGACGGCCCCCCTGAAGGTGATGACCACTTTTCTTGGTGCTCATGCTGTGGCACGTGGCTACTCACAGGAGGAGTATGTAGAGCTGGTGATACACGAGATGATTCCTGAGGTAGGCCGTGAGGGTCTTGCCGACTTCATTGATGTGTTCTGTGACGAGGGATTCTTTACTCCCAGCCAGACAGCCCGCATTTTGGAGGCTGGTGCCAAATGGGGACTGCGGGCAAAGATACACGGACAGGAATTGGCCGATTCGGGTGGTGTAGAGGTGGCTGTCAGGCATCATGCTCTCAGTGTGGACCATCTCGAAAGCATGACGATGCGTGATATTGAGTTGTTAGCATCCCATCCTCATACCATACCAACGGCATTGCCTGGTACGTCGTTCTTTCTGAACATGCCCTATGCCCCCGGCCGTAAGATTGTTGATGCGGGGTTGCCATTGGCCATTGCCAGTGACTACAATCCTGGTTCCACTCCATCTGGCGACATGAAGTTCGTGGTATCGCTGGCCTGTATCAAGATGCGGCTGTTGCCGGCAGAGGCTCTGAATGCTGCCACTCTGAATGCTGCTGCTGCTATGGGCATCAGTCGAGACTATGGTTCCATAGCCCGTGGCAAGGTGGCCAACTTCTTTATTACCAAGCCATTGCCGGGTATTGACTTTATACCGTATGCCTACACCACACCTATCATCCAACAGGTGTTCTTAAATGGTTTGCAGATATAAAGTCAGAAATCTTCTCCTACAGATGTAGTGTGTGACCCATTCGCTCCTGCTTCGTCTTCAGATAGCGGAGGTTGTATTCGTTGGGAGTAATCTCAATGGGCACGTTTTCAACGATTTCAAGTCCATAGGCCTCCAGCCCCACACGTTTTACGGGGTTGTTGGTCATCAGTCGCATCTTGTGTACTCCCAGGTGGCGCAGCATCTGAGCACCACAGCCATAGTCGCGTTCGTCGGCCTTGAAGCCCAGGCAGAGATTGGCATCCACGGTGTCGTAGCCCTCTTCCTGCAGCTTGTATGCGGCAAGTTTGTTCATCAGTCCTATACCTCGTCCTTCCTGTTGCATATATACGATGACCCCCTTGCCCTCAGCTTCTATCTTCTCCATGGCCCGATGCAATTGTTCGCCACAGTCACAACGTCGTGATCCAAGAATGTCGCCTGTCATACATGAAGAATGTACGCGCACGAGGATAGGCTCGTCTTCTGCCCATGTCCCCTTGATCAGTGCGAAGTGCTCCTGCCCATTGCTTTTTTGCTTGAAGGGCACAATACGGAAATGTCCGTGCTCAGTAGGCATATCAACCTCTTCCCCCACCTCGATGAGCGATTCCTGCTGCAGGCGGAAGGCGATGAGATCTTTGATGGTGATAATTTTCAGGCTATGCTTCTCGGCAAACTCCAGCAGCTCGGGCATGCGGGCCATGGAGCCGTCATCGTTCATGATTTCCATCAGTGCTCCGGCAGGATAGAGTCCTGCCAGCTTGCAGAGGTCGATGGCAGCCTCGGTGTGACCAGAACGTCTTAGCACGCCATTGTCCTGGGCATAGAGGGGGTTGATGTGTCCTGGCCGGCCGAAGGTCTGCGGGGTGGAGGCTGGATCTGCCAGTGCCTGAATGGTGGCAGCACGGTCATGGGCCGAGACGCCAGTCGTGCAGCCTTCGAGTTTGTCAACGGTGATGGTGAAGGGTGTACCCAGCATGGAGGTGTTCTCGCTGACCTGTCGCGGTAGGTCCAGTTCCTCGCTACGGCTGATGGTGATAGGTGCACAGAGTACGCCACGTGCGTACTTTAGCATGAAGTTCACCATCTCTGGCGTGATCTTCTCTGCGGCACAGATCAGGTCGCCTTCATTCTCACGGTCTTCGTCGTCGACCACGATAACGAACTTGCCATCGCGGAAGTCGTCAATGGCATCAGGTATTGCTGATAGTTGATTGTTCATTGTCTGATGATGTTCCTTTTAGTTCAATGATGCTGTTGCTGGTCTTCTCGATGGTCTTTAGATCCTTGTACAGACGCAGTCGGAATCGCAGCATGCGGATATAGAAGAATATTCCCAGTGGCAGGATGATGCCTGTGAGGGCATTCAGCCATCGCTGTCGGAAGGGACGTGTGTGGGCATGGGTGGCGAGTACTGGATACTGGTTCAGAAGGTGTAGCACCTGCTGGTCGCGTGTGTTAGATAGGTCGTCTATGACGGTTTCCAGTCGCTCGCTGATGTCAATGATCTGACGATCGTCACCAGGACGGAAGAAAACCTTGATGGGATTGGGCCATCGCAACAGGTTGTGCTCGCTGCTGTATTGGTCGATTTCCCTGTTGATAAGCTTCAGGTGCTCGTTGTCGGCAGCATAGTCTGGATCTTCGATAATCACCTCCTTCGACATGATGTTTCGTTTCTGACGCAGTCCGAACATTCGTCGGATCAGCATCCGGTAGGCATCCATGTTGAATACGGCAGAGTCGTTGTTGGCCTTGTAGGTGAAGAACACAGCCAGGGGGGCTAGCACCATAGTGGCTACCGAACGTCCAAACCATACTGTCCAGTTGTCGTCACGTGCCATGCGATAGCCAGAGTTGTCGAAGATATAGTAGACGATGAATACCAGTACGCTGATGATGACGGGTACACCTAGTCCTCCCTTGCGGATGATGGCTCCCAGTGGTGCTCCTATGAAGAAGAATATGATACACGACAGTGCCAGCGTGAATTTGCCGATGATTTCCAGCAAGTGCATACGTTCCTGACGGTGAAGCACTTTGGCATAGTCGCCACGCATGGATACCTCGCTAAGTCCCTGCTGGGCTTGGCGGGCAGCACTCTTCTTCACCTCACGCATGGCGTCGTTGTCGAGTGTGGCATAGAGGCTGTCCATATTGGCCACGTTCTTTTGTGTCTCTAGTGTCAGTCTTATGGAGTCCTCACGGCTCAGTCGCGGGTCAGCAAAGCTATATTGCTTGGCTTCCTTGTAGAACTGGTGACCGATAGAGTCGTTGCCTCTTCGTATAGAGTCGAGGTCGTGCAGTATCTTCTTCGAGCTCTTGGCCTTGGCATTGCCGCTCAGTGCTGAGGCATCGGTGAGATTGAAATCGCCATCGAAGTCCAGGAGCACCTGCTTGTAGGCAAAGGTCTCACGTCGGTAGGGCACCTCGGCCGTGCCTGCCAGTTCCTGCTGTTTCATGTTCTCGAACCACTCTCCACTCCAGAGTGTCAGTAGCAGGTGTTTTTTCTCGGCTGTCGACTGTAGCATGCCGCTATCTGCCAGAATGATAGCCTGATCCTCGTACGAGCCAGTCTGGCGATAGATCATCATGCCGTACAGCTTGCCTGTGTTCAGGTCTTTTTTCTGCACATAGAGGTTGGTCTGGGGAATACCATCGTAGAAGACACCCTCAGGAATCTCCAGTTCCGGGCTCTTCTGCTTCATCGACACTAGCAGTTGTGTCAGGTGCTTGTTGGCATTGGGGCCAATCTCTTCCTGGAAATAAATGGATACGCCAGCCACCATCAGCACAATGATAATGAGCGAACGCATGCTCTGCATCATAGAGATGCCAGCTGCCTTGATGGCGGTTAGCTCTGACGACTCCCCCAGGTTGCCATAGGTGATGAGTGAGCTCAGCAGGATGGCCAATGGGAATGCCTGTGGCATCAGCATCAGAGCCATATACCAGAAGAACTGCGCCAGCACGTCCATGGTGAGTCCTTTTCCAATAAGGTCGTCGATATATCGCCACAAGAATTGCATCATCAGCACAAACTGGCAGATGAAAAACGTGGCGATGAACAGCAGTCCGAACTGCTTGGCAATAAATATGTCTAACTTTTTTATCTTAAACATCGCAATCGGGATGCAAAGGTACAAAAGAGTTAGCAGTTAAAGGGTAAAGGCATGTGATTTTTCCTTTTCCTTAATCATTTTTAACTCCCTACTGCTGCTCAGAGCCCGCTAGACTGGTGAAGTCGCTCCAGGTTGCCATCCCAGAGCTCGTGCAGGTCTTCAATATCATCTGCATAAGAATAGTCTGTCACACACAGGCATACCTGCTCCGTCAGTTCACTACGTCCTATCCGCATCTCCCAATAGGCATCAGGGTCCTGCTCGTCTACCCATTGCAGCCGGATATGACTGTTTTTCTCACGCTCCACGATGCGGGCCTGCATGGTATGGTGCACACCCCATACCTCACCCCAGGTCAGTTCCATCACACCGTCTTGCTCGTCGACACGGTCGGCAATCCATCGCTCCAGTCCGTGGTCTGTACTGATCATCGACCAGAGGATGTCGGGCTTGCGAGCGTTCAGAGGATATTCAAGATCCAGTCTTTGCTTCTTTGCGTTCATAAGGCTAGTATTTTAGAATGTCGTTGATATTGGCATTTGCTTGCCTACGGGTGCAAAGATACAAATAAAAAAGAGAAATGGGCATAAAAAGATGCAGTTTTTTTGATGCAAGTCATAAATAAAGTTAACGAAGCACTTTTTTTTCAGACTTGTTGTTCCAACTTCGTGGATTTTTCGTACCTTTGCACCCGCTTAACCGAAGCATGTATGATGGCGGGATAGCTCAGCTGGTTAGAGCGCATGATTCATAATCATGAGGTCGCCGGTTCAATCCCGGCTCCCGCTACACTGAAAGTCAACGAGTTGCAGAGATGCGGCTCGTTTTTCTATTAGGGGTGGTGAAGCTCGGGTGAAATTCACGATGGAACAGTTGTCTTGTGAAATTCAGTGCAAAACACCCTTGTCTTATGTGATTTCCTGTCATTTCTTCTTCGTCATATTCATAAGGTGTACCTTTTTGTACCCAAATGTGCAAGAAAGGAATATTCAGATGTCTGTAGTTTTTTTGCCTCTGTCCTGAGACTTATTGTCGAAGTACAAATTCCTGAACAAGAAAAAAGGTGGATGGATCAGTACGCAAGTCTGAAGAAAAGGTGAGGGAGCATCGCGGCAAAACAGTGTCTGCCCATTACTCTTGTAACAGCTGTAGCCTTCACTTGAAGATGCTACGTATAGTCCTCTTTTAGTGAGTTTTTTCCTGTTTTCAAAAAAATCTTGTTTTTTTTGTCCAACACCTCATACAATCGTCGGAAAAGCCGATAAACAGAGGGGTTTCGTATGGGGTGGGTGTTGCTCGAACACCTCATAAACACCTCATAAACACCTCATAGTCTCCTCATAGGCACATAGCGGGTAAATGGCATTGGGAAATGAAATGATTTTACATGAAAAAATTGGCTTGGAATGGCAATTTTTTTTCCTAGTTAGGGAAATATTTTTTCCTCGCCTAGAAAATAGTTTTTTGTAGTGTGGCAACAAATTCAGGATAATTTCCGGAGCGAAAAATTTTAACAAGCATCAAAAACATACTCGCCTATAAAATCAAAATACTTTACAATATCGGAGTTTCTGATGACGATTGTTTTTGGACGAAGAATTGTAAAAGTGTTAATTTTTCCTCAAAAAGGACGATTTCTATGAGGTGTTATATGAGGTGTTAATGGGGTGTTTGGGCAACACCCACCCCATGTAAAACCCTTTGTACAAAGGCCTTTGCGGCAATTTGTATGAGGTGTTGCTAAAAAAGTAGTGAATTTTTTCGTTATTTGGACTTTTCGGTAATAATAGTTAACAAATCATGACACCAACCCATTCCGTCTTCCTACTCATCAACGTTACACCTCTGATTCTTGTGATAGACGGAATCTCGTAAGGCTACAAGTGTCAGGACATCATCTTTGTCCATGTACTCGATGTGGTGCAAGCTGGGGGGCTTCAATGATATTGTTGGGAAATGATGGTATTACATTAGTCTTGCGACAGATATGGCAAGTATGGTGGCTATTTGTCGCTGTTTTAGCCGTTTGTCGCATGAAATCGGAAAATTGCGATGCCGATGATGGTTTCTTGTCATCGAGAAAGTGTAATTTTGCACTCGTATTACAAGCATGTATAATAATAGTGACAAAACAGACGACAAATGGATGCAAATGGTAACAAGGAGCAGCAACGCCTTCTGGCGGAGAACAAATCTCTCAGGCAGAAGGTGGAAAAGCTCAAGGATGAACTTGTGAGGATGGTAGAGCGAAACCTGGATCTGACGGAGCAGGTGGAAACTTATACGGCAAGATATGGTGCCTGTGTGAAGAAGACAATGCGCTAATAGTCTTCCTCTTCTTCCGGCCTGTCTTCCTCGATGACGAGGTTGTCGATGATGAAGTTCTGGCGTTCCATCGTATTGTCGCCCATATAGTACTCCAGCAGCTTTTGTATCTGATCGTTCTTATGGAGGGTGACCTGTTCCATGCGGATATCGGGTCCTATGAATCCGGCAAACTCTTCTGGCGAGATTTCTCCAAGTCCCTTGAACCGTGTTATCTCGGGTTCGGGTCCCAGTTCCTGTATGGCTTTCAGTCGTTCTTCGTCGCTATAGCAGTAACGGGTGATATAGTCGCCTTTCTTGCCATCGTCGAGCATTTTCTTGTTCTTGATTTTGGTGCGTCTGTTCCTGACTCTGAACAATGGTGTCTGGAGCACGTAGACATGTCCTTTCCTGACGAGCTCTGGGAAGAACTTGAGGAAGAAGGTGATGAGCAGCAGTCGGATGTGCATGCCGTCGACATCGGCATCGGTGGCAACAATGACTTTATTGTAGCGCAGGGAGTCTAGACCCTCTTCAATGTCGAGAGCTGCCTGCAGCAAGTTGAACTCCTCGTTCTCGTATACCACTTTCTTGGTGAGCTTGAACGTGTTGAGCGGCTTTCCCCTAAGCGAGAAGACGGCCTGTGTGTTCACATCACGGCTTTTGGTGATGCTTCCGCTGGCCGAGTCACCCTCGGTGATGAAGATAGACGATTCCTCCTTGCGGTCGTTCTTGGCATCGCTGAAGTGTATGCGGCAGTCGCGCAGCTTGCGATTGTGGAGGTTGGCTTTCTTGGCCCGTTCGCGAGCAAGCTTGGTCACACCGGCCATAGCCTTGCGTTCCTTCTCGCTCTCCTGGATCTTGTTGAGCATGACGTCGGCCGTATCGGGATTCTTGTGCAGGAAGTTGTCCACTTCCTGCTTGATGAAGTCGCCTACATATTTATTAATGGAAGGTGGTGCCGGATGGTCGGCATCAACCGTGGTTGGCATGGGAGCCATAGTCAGCGATCCCAGTTTGATCTTCGTCTGGCTTTCGAACATGGGTTCTTCCACGTTCAGTGCGATAGCCGCCACGATGCCTGTCCGTATGTCGCCATATTCAAAGTTCTTCTGGAAGAACTCCTTGATGGTCTTTGCAATATGTTCCTTGAAGGCACTCTGATGGGTGCCTCCCTGTGTGGTGTGCTGTCCGTTGACAAAGCTGTAGTACTCCTCGCCATACTGGTTGGCATGTGTGAATGCGATCTCGATGTCTTCTCCTTGCAGATGGATGATGGGGTAGAGGGCATCGGCACTCATGCGGTCCTTGAGCAGATCCTCGAGGCCCCTTCGGCTGAGGATTCTCCGGCCATTGTACATGATGGCCAGTCCTATATTCAGATATGTATAGTTGCGAAGCATGGTCTCCACGATCTCGTCGTGGAACTGGTAGTTCTGGAAGAGTGTGTTGTCGGGCTCGAAATAGATATATGTGCCATTTTCGTCCTGTGTAGGCTCCGTACTGTCATCGATCAGTTTTCCCCGTTCGAAGATAGCCCTTCGTACAAGTCCGTCGCGGTAGGATCTCACCTCGAAGTGTGTGCTCAGTGCATTGACGGCCTTCACACCCACGCCATTCAGTCCTATAGACTTCTTGAAAGCCTTGGAGTCGTACTTGCCACCTGTGTTGAGCACGCTGACGGCATCGATCATCTTTCCCTGAGGGATGCCACGTCCATAGTCGCGGACGCTCACCCTGAGGTTGTCATCGACGTTGACCTCGATGCGGTCGCCAGCCTTCATCTTGAATTCGTCGATAGAATTGTCGATTACCTCTTTCAGCAAGACATAGATGCCATCTTCGGCCAGTGAGCCATCGCCAAGCCGACCGATGTACATGCCTGGTCGCAGCCGGATGTGCTCCGTGCCAGTAAGGGTTCGTATGTTGTCGTCGTTGTAGTCAACAAGATTCTGTGGTTGCTCGATGATGTTTTCTTCTTCCATGCTTTTAGGTTCTCTTTTTTTCAACTGCAAAGATAATCATTTTTTGTCAAAAAACCGAGAAGAACGTTTAATTTTTACAAAAAAAAGGCTGCCAGAGCAGGTGTGTCGTGTTTTTTTGCTGGTCATGCTTGCGGAATCAGATGAAAATGACTATCTTTGCAAGAACAAAATAGTTACTAACGGTAAAGCATGTTGTATGGAACAGAAAGTAAGAATCAGATGTATCAACAATGACAGTACGCTAGAAGTCCCTATGGGCAGCACCCTGGAAGATGTCTACCAGCTGTTGGGACTGGAAATGGAGAACCCTCCTGTCGCGGCGTGGGTCAACAACAAGGTTCAGGGTATGCACTACCGTCTTTACAAGCCCAAAGACCTGCATTTCCTCGATGTGACGTCGGCATCGGGGCTTCGTACCTATACCCGGTCGTTGTTCTTTGTGCTTTGTAAGGCTGCCCACGACCTTTGGCCGCACTGCAGGCTGTCAATAGATATCCCGGTGTCCAATGGCTATTTTGTCGATCTGCTCTTTGGCCGGCCCGTGACACTAGATGACGTGGGTCAGCTGCGTCGGCGTATGCAGGAGATAATAGATGCCGACCTGCCTATCCGTCGCTATGAGGTGCTCACCAGCGATGCCATCACCATGTTTGAAGAGAAAGGGTCGGTATCGAAGGTGAAACTGCTGAGGAGTCAGGGCTCGCTCTATACCACTTACTATTCGCTGGACGACTATCAGGACTATTATTATGGTGCCATGTTGACCAGGACCAGTCAGCTTTATCTCTTCGGTCTGGAGAAATATGACGATGGGCTGCTGCTGCGTCTGCCCTCTCGTGAACATCCGAAAGAGCTGGGCGAGATGGTGACTCAGGAAAAGATGTTCTCCATCTTCAAGGAGCATCACCGCTGGCAGGACATACTCGGGTTGCGCACAGTGGGCGACATGAACGAGATGATAGACAAGGGCTATTCGTCGCAACTGATCCAGGTGAGCGAGGCCCTTCAGGAGAAGAAGATCTCGCAGATTGCCGATGATATTGCTCGCAGGGCAACGCGGCATTCGCACATCGGTGGTGTAAAGCCGGTCAGGATGGTACTCATAGCGGGGCCGTCATCGAGTGGAAAGACCACCACGTGCAAACGATTGAGTGTGCAGTTGTCGGTAAACAGCATCAAACCCGTGATTATCTCGCTTGACGACTATTTCGTGGATCGGGAGAAAACCCCTCGCGAAGCTTCTGGTGACTATGATTTTGAGCACTTGCATGCCCTGAACCTAGAGCTGTTCAACGAGCAGCTGAATGCACTCTTCCGTGGCGAGGAGGTAGAGCTGCCTCGCTATGATTTCCCCACAGGCCGTTCGATGATGAGTGGGAAGAAACTTCACCTTGACGAGAATTCCGTATTGGTGGTGGAGGGCATTCATGCCCTGAACCCGGAATTGACGGCACAGATACCACCAGAGTGCATCTATAGTGTCTATGCCTCGGCACTGACCACACTGTTGCTCGACAATCATAACTATGTCCCTACGACAGACAACCGTCTGTTGCGACGTATCATCCGTGACTATAAATATCGTGGGGTGTCGGCTGTGGAGACCATACGCCGCTGGCCTTCTGTACGAAAGGGTGAAAACCGCTGGATATTCCCATATCAGGAACATGCCGACCAGATGTTCAATACAGCTATGCTCTTTGAGCTGGCAGTGATCAGAGGACAGGCAGAGCCGTTGTTGGAGCAGGTGCCGGAGAATTGTGTGGAATATGCCGAGGCCTATCGTCTTCTGAAGTTCCTGCGCTACTTCCATCCCATACCAGACGACAACATTCCGCCCACCTCGCTGTTGCGTGAGTTCCTGGGGGGATCATCCTTCAAGTACTGAGGACATGTTGCAAATGACCAACGACAGGCTTCAACAAGAACGACTGCAGCCAGAAGCCAACGAGAACTCCTCAGAGATAGAAAATGGACTCGGGGCCCATGTTAAGCAGCAGGTCGAGAATGCTGAGATTGGGTATGAACCCTTGCTGATGGCTGAATACCTGATAATAGGGTAGGGGATTGAAGAATGGGTCGTCAGCAGGATGTTTCGGACTGATGGCGCTACGATAGTCGGTCAGTTGATGGGTGTCGACATCTTTTATATACGATGGGGATGTTGCTAGCTGCGGGCGGATGTCGATGAGCTGGCAGATTTTCTGGCAGATGTCATAGTTGAAATCAAAGAGATATTCCCATCTCCGCTCGAAGAAGAACGGTCGCAAGTCATCCTCGTAGTATTCCAGAAAGGGACTGTCGCCATAGGCTGAGGTGATGGCCTGCCAGTGCAGGTGACGCCAGTTGCCATGATCACTGATGCGCATGGCTGCAATCCCTCTATCGCCATTGGCGGGAGCCGTCACAGGCACCGTGAGTGCTTGCACTCCTTGTGCCGTGGCAATAAGGCAGCGGTTGCGGTAGGTCTGTTTCTGAAAAGATTCATGACGTTCGATGATTGCCTGTTTTGCCCGGTACAGCTTCTGATACCATTGTATGGGGCCAAAGTAGGTCGTTGAGAGCAGACAGTTCATTTCCTCCATGATTAAAGCGACAGCAGGATGCGGTCTCTGCGCCATCCTTTCCAAAACGGTTGTTCGGTATCATGGCTGTATACCACTGTTGTGACACGACCAATGATGAGTGTTTCGGAGATAAGTCCCAGCCTTCGTGAGTCAATGACGTTACCAGTGCCAATGTTCTCCATCCAGTATTGGTCGTACTCAGCACAGGTTACCCTGCCTGGCACGATAATGGTCTGCCCATCGTGCTGTATGGTGTCGCCAGGTATAGCCTTGCAACGGCATATCAGCACCTCGTTGCTGTTATTAGGATGCTGGAAGGCCACGATGTCACCTCGTTGAACAGGCTGTCTTCCTATGCGTGTATAGCTGAAAAGCCAGTCGTCGCCACCCACCCGCAGCCCATAGCTCCATCGGTTTACCAGCAGACGGTCGCCTTTGCAGAACTGTGGCGACAACCCCTGTCCGTCGATGGTGTAAATGGTGAATGCCAATGCCCTGAAGCAGAGCATCAGCACCAGCGCCACAGCAAGCGCGACTAGGAATCTGACTGTTCTTCGCATGCTGTCTTAATGAGCTGCGGTATTGGCCACAGCAGCCGTACATCTTCTATTTGATATTGTCTACCATACGGAACAGGCGGTTCCAGCGGATGCCTCCTGAGAAGAGCCCGCGGTCGGGGTCGCTGCTCCACCAGATGAAGATGGGCTTGCCCACGATGTGGTCTTCAGGTACGAAGCCCCAATAGCGTGAGTCGGCAGAGTTGTGACGGTTGTCACCCATCATCCAGTAGTAGTCCAGTTTGAAGGTGTACTTGGTTGTAGGTTGGTCGTTAATAAATATTTGTCCGTTCTTGATTTCCAGCTTGTTGCCTTCATAGGCACGGATGGCTCGCTCGTAGATGGCATAGTTCTCGTAGAGGTCGTAGCCCAGTTTGGTACTGTCGGCCAGGTCTATCGTCTCGCCTTTCTTCGGAATCCAGATGGGGCCGTAGTTGTCGCGTGTCCAGTGGAGGTTGGCATTCTGTGGATACGTCTTGTGCCAGTCGCCCTCAGGGGGTGTGGTGTTCAGTGTGATGCTCTCCACTAGGTCTGTGCGTTGTTCCAGTGCTGCCTTGGCAGTCTGGGTGAGCGGCATAGCATCGATAGTGGTACGACGATTGAACCGGATGTCATCGCTCTGTGAACCAGAAGGATAGCCCAGGTCTTCACAGGTGATGCCGTGCTCCTCCATGAAGTCGTCTGTAAGTACGGCTCCCTCCTTGAAAGTCACGGTATGTCCATATTGTACTAGATCAGGCTCTTTATTGACTTTACCATCCAGGAACACCATGCGGTCTTTGATTTGCAAAGTCTGCCCTGGCAGTCCCACACATCGTTTCACGTAGTTTTCACGACGGTCGGTAGGACGGGTGTCTATGTCGCCAAACTGTGCCCAGTTGTTCTGAATGGCATTCTTACCGCTAGCGTAAATCTGGCTGAAGAAGGCCAGACGTTCCTGCGGGCTGATAGAGTCGAGCAGCGACTCCAGGTTCGCTGGCATGCCATAGGCTTTCTCATATGCTCTGTAGCCTAGGTCGTAGCACAGCTCGTAGTAGTATGTCTGATAGGGCAATTCCGTGCAGATGGTGTCGCCGGCGGGATAGTTGAAAACCACGATGTCGTTCAGCTCTACATGACCCAGACCGCTCACGCGACGATAGTCCCAGTGTGGCCATTCGATATAGCTTTTGATACCTCCCACAGGCAGCGTGTGCTGCGTCAGGGGCATGGTGAGTGGTGTTTGCGGGATGCGTGGGCCATAGCTCAGCTTCGATACGAAGAGATAGTCGCCTGTGAGCAGCGATTTCTCCAGCGAACTGGAAGGAATGACATAGTTCTGGAAAAAGAACTGGTTGATGAAATAGACGGCCACGAGGGCAAAGACGATAGCATCGACCCACGACATGATGAATCGGACGGGACCCTCGCGGTCTTTCCACCACTGCCACTTGATCTTCTTGGTGATATAGGCATCAAAGATAAAAGGCACGACGATGAGTCCCAGCCAGGATTTCACCCAGAAGAGGAACAGCAGGTAGAGCACCAGTACGATGATGAACTTCGTCCATTGCCGCTTCATGTTCAGCGGCTTCTTTTCCTTTCCTTTTGCCATGACTTAGAACTTAAACATATCGCTGATGGTGAGCAGCCCCTGATGGTCCTTGGTGTATTCGGCTGCCAGCACGGCACCCAGTGCAAAGCCGCGACGTGAGTGCGCATTGTGGCTGATAGTGATAAGGTCGGCGTCAGAATCGTAGCGCACGGTATGGATGCCAGGCACCTCGCCTCTGCGGATGTGATCGATGCGCAACAAAGACGGATCGGTGGTGTCTTCAGCCCAGCCCGTCTTGCGTTCCAGCTCGTCCACAATCTCCTCACCCAGTGTGATAGCCGTGCCCGACGGATGGTCCAGCTTATGTACATGATGGGTTTCCTCCAGTTCTACGTCGTACTGGGGAAACTGATTCATGATATGAGCCAGATAGCGGTTCACAGCCGAGAATATGGCCACACCAATGGAGAAGTTCGAAGCCCAGAACAGCGTCTGTCCTTCCTGGCATTGTTTGCGCACCTCGTTGCCATGGTCGTTCATCCATCCTGTTGATCCACTCACCACCTTCACACCCTTTGCCCAGCACTTCTGGTAGTTGCCAAAAGCTGCTTTGGGGCTGGTGAACTCGATGGCCACATCGGCGGTGGCAAAACGCTCACTGTCAAATTCCTCCTGATTGTCAATGTCGATGACGCTTACAATTTCATGACCTCGGCTGATGGCAATCTGCTCTATCATCTTGCCCATCTTGCCGTAGCCTATTAAAGCTATTTTCATTCCAATACGTATTAAAATCGCTGCAAAGGTACGAAAACTAGTGCGAAACACCAAATTTTATCAGCCTTTTTCATTTCTTTTAGCTAATGCCGGCTGCAAGCCCTCGGACGTCGATTTTGTATAAATAAAGGATATTTTCTACCAAACGCTTGCTAGATTCATAAATTTTCATTAATTTTGTAGCCCAAAATCACGTGTGCGTACTTAATAATGAGTATTAAAACCTGTCCGTGAGGGTTGGTAACGCACTTGCTAGCAATAAATCTATACAAATAATAATTAATTAATTTTTAAACTTTATGTGGTTATTTAATTCATCTATTGGCAGAAAGGTGGTAATGTCGGTCACCGGCATGGCGCTCATCTTGTTCCTGACATTTCACTGTTGCATGAACATCGTGGCGCTCTTCTCTGGTGAGGCTTACAACACGATCTGCGAATTGCTCGGCGCTAATTGGTATGCCGTGCTTGCGACTATGGGTCTGGCCTTCCTGGCCGTTGTTCACATCGTCTATGCCTTCATCCTGACGGCACAGAACCGTCGGGCTCGTGGCGAAAACCGCTATGAGATTTCCACCGAGGTCAATCCTGGAAAGGTGGAGTGGGCATCGAAGAACATGCTGGTGCTGGGTATTATCATCCTGCTCGGTTTGGTGCTGCACCTGTTCAACTTCTGGTACAACATGATGTTCGCTGAGCTAGTGGGCATCGAGGGACTGGCGCATACTCCTGGCGATGGCTTCGGCTGGATCGTCGAGACGTTCAGCTGCCCTGTCTATGTGGTGCTCTATGTCATCTGGATCGTGGCCATCTGGCTCCATCTCACTCACGGCTTCTGGTCTGCCATGCAGACACTGGGTTGGAGTGGCAAGACCTGGCTCAACCGCTGGAAGATGATTGGCTTCATCTATGTCACCCTGCTCATGCTGGGCTTCCTCGTGGTGGTTCTCGCTTTCGCATTCGGACTGGCTCCCAGCCTCTGTGCTGACGGAGGTGCCTGCTGTGCTGCCTCGTGCTAACTAATTGTGAAATCTAAAATTGTAATACAACTATGGCAAAAGTAATAGATTCTAAGATTCCCGCAGGTCCAGTGCCTGAGAAATGGAAGGAATATAAGGCTCATCAGCGTCTCGTCAACCCCAAGAACAAGCTGAAGCTCGATGTCATCGTGGTTGGTACTGGTCTGGCTGGTGCCTCTGCTGCTGCTTCGCTTGGCGAGATGGGATTCAATGTCATCAACCTCTGCATTCAGGACTCACCCCGTCGTGCTCACTCTATCGCTGCCCAGGGTGGTATCAACGCTGCCAAGTGCTATCAGAACGATGGCGACTCTGTCTATCGTCTGTTCTACGACACAGTGAAAGGTGGTGACTATCGTGCTCGCGAGGCCAATGTATATCGTCTGGCTGAGGTCAGCAACAATATTATCGACCAGTGCGTGGCACAGGGTGTTCCCTTTGCCCGTGAGTATGGTGGCATGCTTGCCAACCGTTCGTTCGGTGGTGCTCAGGTGAGTCGTACGTTCTATGCCAAGGGGCAGACCGGTCAGCAGTTGCTGCTAGGTGCCTACTCTTCGCTCTCTTGTCAGGTTAAGGCCGGCAAGGTGAAGCTTTATACCCGTTATGAGATGGAGGATGTTGTCGTTGTTGACGGACGTGCTCGTGGTATCATCGCCAAGAACCTGGTTACGGGTGAACTGGAGCGATTCAGCGGAAATGCCGTGGTAATCGCTACTGGTGGATACGGAAACACCTACTTCCTCTCTACCAACGCCATGGGCTGCAACTGCACAGCAGCTGTTCAGTGCTATCGTAAGGGTGCTTACTTCGCAAATCCCTCTTACGTACAGATCCACCCAACATGT
>JAIKWS010000107.1 GCA_024684515.1 Prevotella sp. | reverse complement strand
CTGGTCGTTGCGGTTGAAGTTAGCGTCCTTGATGACGAAGGTGGCATTCACAGGAGCAGCCTCAGTGGCTGTTGCCAGTTCTGCCAGACGATCGGCATAGGTCATCACCTTCCACTGTGCAGCCTCTCCGGCTTCGGCAACGAGAGCTGTCTCGTTGTTGTCGCCAACAGCCAGGAACTGTGTGCCGTCGCTGAGTGTGAAGATACCGTCGCCAACATTTTCGATAGTCCAGCCGTAGGCGGCAGCATCAACGAAGAGGTTACTGCCCAGGAAGTGGCTGGTAGCATTATTGGCCACCTGAGAGTCGAGGGTGTACTTGCCATCCTCGGCCTTTGCTATGGTGAAGTCAAGACCTGTAGCATCGACGATAGAGCGTGTGCCCCAGCTGTGTCCGGCAGCGAGGAACTTGCCCGTAGCTACGTTCTGGAAGTAGTAGGTGCCGTCGGCCAGTTCTTTGTTAGCAGCTGCGCCATAGTAGGTCAGACGGAAGTTATCCCAGATGACCCACTGGTGAGCATTCTCGCCATTGGTGACACCAACGATGAGTTCTCCACCTTCTGTCACCTCGAATGTGATAGGCTCGATGGTGTAGAGACCTTGCTCGAAGGAAGCACCAGCAGCTGTCATACTGTTCTCTTCGCCAGTCTTCACGGGTACTTCGCCAGTAGCATCGCCAATGAAGAAGTTTGGAGCGGGCTCCTCAACTTCATCGTCCTGACGATAGAATCCCTGTGCGGTCAGTGTGTAGATACCTGCAGGGGCACCCTGTACAAGCTGACTGATGGTGAAGGGTGAGTGGTAAGACTCTGCGCATCCGTTGCCAGTATTGCCGTCGCAGCCGCCACCTAGGTTCTTGTTGGTGCAGTTCTCACTTACAGTCCAAGCGTCCCAGCGATGGTCGTTGCGGTTGAACTGTGGGTCTTTCAGCAGGAAGGTTGCGTCTACGCCATTGTCTGCCGTTGCGGCCTTCATGGCTTCTAAGCCTTCTTCCTGACGAGCGGCCTGCAGGTAAGCAGCATCGATGAATGCCCACTCTGCGGGAGTGTCAACCATAGCGAGGTTGAAGTCGCTATCATAGCCAATGTACTGTGTACCATTACCAATGGTGAAGGTGATGCTGCTGGTTGGCGTGATGGTCCATCCGTAAGCAGGGCTGTCCATGTAGAGGTTATCACCCAGGAAGTGCTTGTTGCCACCATTGTAGATATTAGTTTCAATGGTGTACTTGCCACTTGGTGCATCATAGATGAAGTTGAGGTCTAGACCCTCGTTGTTGAGGATGGCGCGAGTGCCCCAGTTGTGGCCTGCTGCCATGAACCAGTCGCCTTCCTGGCTTGCACTCATTACATAATATGTGCCAGCGGGAACAGGAGCATTGGCGGTCTTGAATGCCAGTTCGGCTGCCTTCAGTGCGTCGATAGCTGCATTAACCTCTGCTGCGGTGGTAGCTGTTGCCAGCACATCCTTTGCAGTTGCGATAGCTGCTTCCAGCTCGGCCTTGCCATTCTCGCCTGTTGCCAGCATGGCTTCGGCAGCTGCAATCTCTGTCTCCAGTTCAACCTTGGCAATGTCGAATGCATCAATGTCAGCATGCTTGATCTTTATACCATCGATGAAGATCATTGGGTTAGCACTAGAACCTGATCCGTTGGACTTGTAGCCCAGACGAATCTGGCCCTTGGTCTCTGTCGTCACAATGAACTTCACGGTCTGTGTTGCCCATGCGCCTGGCTCAGGATTGGTAGCTACGGTGTAGCTCTTGTCGCTACCGTCTACGAAGAAGCCTGTGTAAGAGGTGGTAGCACTGGTACCACTCTGGTTGTAGATGGGAACGGTGAGGGTGTACTCACCAGGAGCCAGTGTGACATCCTGTGCATAGTAGCCACCGCAGCCCCATACGGCAAAGAATCCAAGGCAGTTGCCTGCATTGCCTTCTGGATCGGTAGCAGGAGCAGTAACATTATTACCCTTCAAGATGGTGGGAGAGCCATAGGCCATCACGGCACCGCCCATACCTGAGTTGGGATAGTCGGCATTGCCGTTGTCACCCTGTACGAAGACCGTCGTCCACTGCTCTACGTCTTGGAGACTGTAAGGTGAGCCGTCCTTGCCGTAGCCGTAGATGGCCTCGGCCTCTGTAGGTGTGCTCTCACTGAAGTCTGCGTTCTTCAGATATTCGCTGGTCACGTCAGCGGGTACGCTATAGCTTACCAGCTGGTTGCCCTGTGCGAATTCGTAGGTCTCGTTGTACTTGGTCAGCTTACCTGTAACAACGACCTTTGCTCCTACAGCAAGTTCTTCGGCAGCGGTGAATTTCTCACCTCCGATGTTCAGACCGCGATAGCACTGCAGCTGTGTGCCGGTGGTACCGTCGTCCGAAATCCAGTAGGTAGCATTGCCATACTCAGTGTTGACCTCGTCAATCTGCGAGATGATACCCTTTACGAATACCTCCTCGTTGAGTGCCTCGCCAACGTCAATCAGTTCGATAGCCTTGGCCACGGTGTAAGGATCGTCAACGGTGTTGGCGATATGTGGCTCTACGAACTGGCCTTCGCCATAGAGACCCACCTTGCTGATCTGTGTGGTACCATTGCCCGATGCCTGATCGTCGCTCTCGACGGTGAGCAAGTAGCTGTAGCCGGGGGCTCCCTCTACCTTTACGTCAACATAGCCGACTGCAAACTGCTCAGTGATGTCGATTTCCTTCACGGTCTCCTCGCCATTCAGCACGGTAACGGTGGCTTTCACCACGTTGCTGGTCTTGTCGACAATATAGACGACGTCTGTCACATTGGCCTTGAAGGCTGGCGACAGGATAGTAGCGGTATGAGCCTTAGTCTTGCGTCCGCAGCGGACATAGTTCCACTTGTTGCTGTTGTTGTTGAAACCATTCAGTGTCCATACGGCACCGTCGACGGTGGCTGTCCACTCCTTGTCGTATGCGCTAATAGCTGCATCGTTATAGTCAGGGAATGTCAGCAGCTTGGGAAGCTCGTTCGATACCTCATAGATGTTGATCTTCTCAACAGCATTGCCCTTGATGATCTCGAAGCCGATCATGCCGTCTTCGCTAGCACGATAGATGGCACGGCCCTTGCCTTCGTTAAGGGCTTCCTTCTCAATACCGTCGTCCTGGGCGGGATTGGTGTAGAAAGCGTCGCCAGTGTAGATAATCTCTACAATCTGCCCCTTGGTGATACCGCCTACGGCAGCACAACGTCCTGCTCCAGAGCCTAGTGCCAGACCCTTGCCGTCAACGATGCTCCATCCCTTGCCGCCTGATAACGCTGCCTGTACGGCAATCTGCTCAAGGCCGGCATTGGTGCAGAAGAATACATTATTGGCTACGTTGTTGGCCTGATTCCAGATCTTGCCAGCAGCTTCGCTTTGCAGCTCCAGTGTCACGTCGCCCATCGTCGTGAAGTCATAGCTCTTGGCTACGGCATACTTGCTCAGGTCGACATTCGAAATGGTGATAGTGGCTGCATCGGCCACTTCTTCATTCTCTGTCCACTGGTGAGAAACCTGTACGACACCAGGGGCAACGGCAGTCACCAAACCGTCTTCTGTGACGGTGGCCAGACTCTCGTCAGCACTCTTCCATACGGTAGTGAACGATGTGGGATCTACCTTCACTGACAGTTGATAGCTAGCGCCAGGAATCAACGCTACAGCCTCAGGCGTAACGGTGATCGTGGGCTCTGTGGCTTCAGGACGCTCCCAGTCGATGGCATAGCACAGGTTAACCTGCTTGCCTGCCGAATTACTGTTGTCGAAATAGATGGCAATGCTCTCCTTCGCCTGAATGTTCTCGATGGTGAGGTTGCCTGAGTAGTCGGAACCTTTGGCAGGGAATTCACCACCGGTGAATGCTACTTCCACTCCGTCTACTTCTACTTTCGTCACTTTCACGTTGACATTTCCCTCTGCGCCATCTGCCATGGGATAGTTGGAAATACCTTCACCCACGAACTTCGTGATGGTGTAGTTCGTTGCAACAGCAAACACAACGCGGTTGCCATCAGAACCAGTGCGGCACTTGAAGCCCTTACTGGTCATGTTGCCTGCTTGTGCAGAGCCTGGACCGGCATTGTAGGTGCCTGCTATCTCATAGCTTTGGCCTACGATGGGATTGTCCTTACCACCGTTCTCGGCAGTAAGTTCAGTCTCGGTGCCAGTCTCAGCGAATGCTGTTGAGAACGAAAACAATGCGACCATAAAGGCCAGTAGTCTTGTAATTCTCTTCATAAGCTTTGATTTTAAGTTAATATAAAAGTTTAAGGTATAATCGCCACAAAGATAAACATTAATTTGGAATATCGATATATTAGTGCCTGATTTTTAGTATTTTTTTGCAATTAAAGATCCGGGCATGAAGTATGACGAGAATAGCTATGTAAAATTTTTTCCATCACGGCCTAATTGCGTAGGTTTCGCTCCTACACTAGGAAAATCTTTTTTCCTAACTAGGGAAATATTTTTTTCAGGTGAGGAAAAAATTTGTGCTCTTTTTAGGGGAGAAAAGCACGGTTCTGTTTTGTTGATTTTGTTTACTCGGATGTGTATGGCTGTCTTTCCGAGGTCATATCTTTTTTGCAGTATCTGGAAAAGAAAGATAGGTGTGGTGATAACGATGGCAGCATATATATAATAAATGTACGCGCGAGAATGAGAATAGTTTCGAGTAGAACCCTCTCTTCTTTTTGGAAGAGGCTTCTGGCTAATTGATATGGAAGACAAGGCAAGGGGGATTTTGGGCAGAGCCTATATTATATTATGTGATATACGTATTTCTCTTGACTTTTGTCAACCTTTCAGAAAAAATGGCCATTCAACTTGAAAAAAGTTCTCGAAAAGTTTGGTGGATTGTCCGGAAAGTAGTACCTTTGCATCCGCTTTCGGCCAAAAACGGGTCGTTGGCACACGAGACAAGCGGTCTTTGAAAGATTTACATAGACAGAGAAGTAGTACAAGAAGCAGGCACATCTTCGCGGGTGTGCCTGGGTAGAAGAAAGCCGTCAATTTTATATTTTGACATTGAGGTGTGACTTTTAAGCGCTTGATACATTTCGGATTGTCATCCTGACAGAGCAGACAGAACTTCTCCCGTTTTTGGGAGGTTCGGAAGATATTTTTACAATGAAGAGTTTGATCCTGGCTCAGGATGAACGCTAGCTACAGGCTTAACACATGCAAGTCGAGGGGCAGCATGGTCTTAGCTTGCTAAGACTGATGGCGACCGGCGCACGGGT
>JAIKWS010000092.1 GCA_024684515.1 Prevotella sp. | reverse complement strand
TGTCAAATCTGTGAGAAGGTAGGCATTCCCACAATGCCGTATAAAATAAAAAAATCTGTAGGGGGACAAAAGTCAAGTCAAAAAAATCAAGACAAAGAAAATCAAGTAGTTATAGAACCTGTTGCCAGCAATACGGGTTAATATGCCTCTGATTTCACCAATTTTCCAAAAGTCCTTGGGCTCGGAAAATGACGCTGTCATTTGTCATAATTGTCACTTTTTTCATTTTCACTAGGAATATTTGCTACCTCACTAGCTAGATATTTTTTCCTAGTTAGGCCGCAATTGCTAGCTCTGGCACCTTGTTCCTGGCATGATAGCCACCCTCTCAAAGGCACCATTTTGAAGCCTTTTTCTGCTCGCCAAAGCCTCTTTTTCTCATTCTAAAGGTTTTTTTCTTGCTTCTGAGCCCTTTTTCGTCCCCGCAAGGAGGCTACTAGCCATCTTGGCCTATGCAGAGATCCTGTTATCTGATGAGTTCTCATGTGTCCTCAATACGTATTTTTTTTCTATTTGCAAGCGGAGAAATAGATGATTGAGTGCGATTTTTACCTTGATAGAGCTCGGTTTGTTTACCTAAGATGAAGAAAACAGAATGAGCAACCATTGATTTGGCTGCTCATTTTCTGGGGGAGTCCGGATTTTTCCGGATAGTCCGGAATCTCCAGATAATCCAGAATCTCCGGATAATCCGGAATTTCCAGATAATCCGGAATCTCCGTCTACTCAGGTAAAAGCAAAATCGTTACCGATCGTGCTGCCTGGGCACCCATCACCAGCACCTGTGCAATATCTGCCGTCTTCGAGGGACCGCTGATGAAGGTGCCGTAGCCATAGTCGTTGAACTCGATACGCTTGTATGCCTCGTGCATATTGTCCACAATCTGCGACTTCGGCAGTAATATCACCAGGTTCTCAGAGATAAAGCACACCACTTTCTCCTTCATCTGCTGTGGTATCCAGACACATCCGTTCTCAGCGACGCCAAATTTTCCTCGGATGATGCCTACATCGGTGCCGTTCAGTTCCTGTGCACTGCCCATGTTGTCGGGATTGCGAGTGGCGATGGTCACTTCAGGCAGGTTCGAGGCAATCTCCTTCGCATCGGGATAGGCCTCCTTGATCAGTTGGTTGATGTCCTGACCTTCCTTCACCTCGACAACCTTGCCTCCAACCTGCTTGCTCATGTCGATGAACTGCTTTAGCGTGTCGGGATAGTGGATGGCTTTGATGTCACCCAGTTCGGGCATGTCGTATTGCTCATGGATGTTTGCCCGTATCTTCTTGAGGATGTCTTCCTTATTGCTCATGCTTGTCGATGTCTTTAAAGATGCTGTGGAATGGTTTCTTGGGGAACTTCATCATCTTGTGCCCTTCAGCCCACGGGTTGAGGCCAGAATTGATGATGAATGAGGGTACGATGTTGGCAAGTGGCGAGATGACTGTTGCTGTCTTGTAGAGCTTCTCGTTGCCGAAGAGCAGTTTCATGCCCTTGCTCATGCGTTTCTTCGAGGGGTTGGCAGTGCCGAAGTCGTCAAGTTGCTGTCGCCATTTGTATATCTGGTCGCCAAGGTCAATCTTGACAGGACATACACACTGGCAACTGTTGCAAAGTGTGCAGGCACTGACGTTGCCCGAGTGCTGCTGTGGTGAGCGGAGCATGCCCAGGTTGATACCCACGGGGCCGGGGATGAAATAGCTGTAGCTGTAGCCTCCACTGCGGCGGTAGACGGGACAGGTGTTCATGCACGAGCCACAGCGGATACATTTCAGTACCTCCCAGTGCTCGTCGTTGCCAATCCACTCCGAGCGGCCGTTATCCACCAGGATGATGTGCATCTGCTCGGCTGTGGGACGTGCCTTGCGGAAATGGCTCGTATAGGTGGTTGTCGGCTGTCCTGTTCCTGCCCTGCAGAGCATACGCTGGAAGACGGCTAGGCAGTCGTAGTCGGGGATCACCTTCTCTAGGCCTATGGCTGCGATGTGCAGTTTTGGGCACGAGGTAGACATGTCGGCATTGCCCTCGTTGGTGCACACCACGATGTCGCCAGTGGCAGCAATGCCGAAGTTGGCTCCTGTCATGCCGGCATCGGCAGTGAGGAACTCGTTGCGTAGCGACAGGCGGGCACGATAGGTAAGGTAGGTGGGGTCGTGGTTGCCTTTCTCGTTCGAGATGCCCTTCTCTTCGAACAGCTCTCCCACGTCGTCATGGTTCAGATGGATGGCTGGCATCACGATGTGGCTGGGCTTCTGCCCTTTCAGCTGGATGATACGCTCACCCAGGTCCGTCTCCACCACCTCGATGCCCCGTGCCTCCAGATAGGGGTTCATCTCGCACTCCTCAGTCAGCATTGACTTTGATTTCACCATTTTCTTTACATGGTGCTGCTGGAGGATGCCGTATACAATCTCGTTGAACTCCTGGGCATCCTTTGCCCAGTGTACGATGACACCGTTCTTCTCCGCATTGGTGGCAAACTGCTCGAGGTACTGATCGAGATGGGTGATGGTGTGACGCTTGATGGCCGATGCCTTTTCACGCAACTGTTCCCACTCGTCAAGTCCTGAGGCCATGTTGTCGCGCTTGGTGCGTACACTCCAGAAAGTGGTATCGTGCCACTTGGCGTAGGTCTGGTTCTTCAAGAACTCCTTTGCTGCTTTGCTGTGTCCTGTGCTCATAGTCCTGCTGCTAAAATTTCCACTACATGCTTGAATTCAATGCTCAGTCCCTGTTTCTTGGCTATTCCCGCCATGTGCATCAGGCACGAGCAGTCGGGACCTGTGATGTACTGGGCTCCTGTCTGCATGTGACGCTCCAGTTTGTCGAGACCCATCTGTGCAGAGATGGCCGTCTCCTCAACGGCAAACATACCGCCAAAGCCGCAGCACTCGTCTGGTCGTTCAGGTTCTACTACTTCGCAACCTTCTACCAGCTGCAACAGGTCCTTGATCTTGTTGAATTTCCCAATATGTTGCTCTGAGGGTGACGACAATCCCAGTTCACGCACACCGTGACAGGAGTTGTGCAGGCTTACCTTATGTGGAAACTTGCCCAGTGGCTGGCTCACCTTCACCACATCGTGCAGGAACTCCACTACGTCCATTGCCTTCTTGGCAGTCTCACACTCGTGGTTGAGCAGGCGAGGGTAGTTCAGTTTGACAAAAGCCGTGCACGACACGCTGGGAGCCACCACATAGTCGAAGCCTTTGAACTTGTCTTCGAATTTCTTTGCCAGGGGAATGGCCTGTTTCTCAAATCCTGCATTGGACATTGGCTGTCCGCAGCATGTCTGTCCTTCGGGATAGGTCACGTCGAGCCCAAGGTGTCGTAGCAACTTGTAGGTAGCCACGCCAACTTCAGGATAGACGGCATCCACGTAGCAAGGGATGAATAATCCGATTTTCATAGTTGTATCTTGTTTCATTTTTTCATATCGTTGGAATACGGGTCCAATGTTAGAACACGTTCAGTCCTAGGAACACCATCAGACCGTTCATCAGTATCCAGAAGATGGCGAAGGGCAGTGTCTTGCGCATGATATTGCCGTCTTCACCCTCCATGTCGCAGGCGGCAGTAGCAATGGCGATGCTCTGTGGAGAGAGCAGCTTGCCACCCTCGCTGCCTGCACAGTTGGCTGATGCCAGCCAGTTGGTCTCGTTTCCGGCAACTCCAAAGAAGGTGCCGTCGTTGACCAGCCCCAGTTGTCCTGCTGCCGCTGCCTGCA
The DNA here is from genome assembly GCA_024684515.1 of Prevotella sp. Taxonomy (GTDB): domain Bacteria; phylum Bacteroidota; class Bacteroidia; order Bacteroidales; family Bacteroidaceae; genus Prevotella. The sequence continues at coordinate 7,383 of JAIKWS010000092.1, read as the reverse complement.
GTTTGCCGAAGAGAATGTTGGCCGAGGTGGCACTGCCTGTGACAAAGGTGCCCACACTGCCGATGAGGGGAGCGAAGAAGGGATAGATAGGTCCTGTGAGTGCCACCAGTCCTGTGGCGATGGCCAGTGTCATGCCGGTATTGTTCATCAGCATGGCCAGTGCCACGAGACAGCAGATGGTAAGAGCTGTCTTCTGCAGGCTCACTGTGGTTTTTGCCAGCATACGCATCAGTTTGCCGGCTTTCAGTCCCTGGATCAGGCCTCCGATGAAGGCACCAAGGAAGATCATCAGTCCTGCGTTGCTCAGCCATCCGAACGAGAAGGTGTTGCCAACCACAGGCATGTCGAACTTCGTCACCAGTGTCGACTTCAGCAAATCGCTGACTGGTGGTACTATCTTGCTGCTGATGAGTATGAAAAAGATGATGAGGCCATAGACACTCCATGCCCGCAGGCTTTTGGCCAGTCCGAAGTGCTTCTTTTCTACGGCAATCTCATCAGAGGGATTCTCGTCGTGAATGAACAGCTTGTTGTAGATGAGCATAGCGGCAATAGCGGCTACACTGCCCAGGATGGCTGGTGTCTCCGGACCCAGGAAATGGGCACAGCAGAACTGCACGATGATGGAGAATGTGCCTACGAAGAGGGCAATGCAGATGTTCTTCAGCACTTTCTTCCTGTCGGTCATCATCAGGATGAGGAACGGTGTGATATAGAACATGAGCGAGAGCTGTACGATGATAAATGTGGCCACCTCGGTGAGCATCTCTGGCGAGGCTGTGCCTTCTGCCACCTGATTGGCCAGCGTTGTTGCCGGCAGGCCTACGGCACCAAAGCCTACGGCTACCGTGTTGGCTACCAGACAGATGACGGCAGAGAACATCGGCTTGAAACCCAGTCCGATGAGGATGGCGGCAGGAATGGCCACTGCAGTGCCAAAGCCCGCCATGCCCTCCAGTACGCCACCAAAGCCCCACGTCAGCAGCAGCACCAGCAACCCGCGGTCGGGGGTCAGCTGGATGAACTGTGTCTTGATGGTTTCTATTTCCTTCGTCTCTACCAGGATGTTATAGCTGAAGATGGCACAGATGATGATGAGGATGATGGGGAAGCAGGCTTTCAGAAGCCCTTCTATGACCGACCAGAAGGTGACGGCATAAATGGACGTCTCTGCGTACTTTTCTGGCACGATACCCAGGCTGGGGGCAGCAAACAATGCCAGGAGGATGGTGACGACAAGGGTAATCACTGCACTCTTCCAGCCTGACATTTTCAGGCCCATCATGAGGACGAAGAGCAGAATAATAGGTACTGCGGACAAAATGGCTGCCATAGGTTTTCTTGTTGTTTTAGTGTATAATTATATAAAGATGTATCTACTGTTGTTGGATTCCGAGGCAAATTTAATCATTTTCTGCGATTTTCAAGCAAACTTGTTTGTAAAAAAATCTTAAAAGCCGGCATTTTGTCTCTTGGGGAAGGTCTTCCGCAGCTATTTTCATGCCTGTTCCTCGTTCATTCCGACAGATGCAAGGAGGGCTGAAATGGAGGTAAAATATTTTTCATCGAGGAAAGGGCTTGAACTGATTCCGAAGATGCCTCTTATGGACGTGGATTTTTTTTCCTCACTAGAGAAAAATATTTCTCTGGTTAGGGAAATAAAATTGCTCAGTGATAGGAGGATTTTTTCCTCTGCCGACAGTCCCTTAGATGAATGGTATAAATAGGCGAAAAAAGTTTACATCATTCAAACTCTTCGCGTACATCTTATATATATAGGGCCAAAAATGCAAAAATCCAGCTCTCGAAACAAGTGAACAGTCAGTTGGTGACAGAAAAGAAAGAAATTACCGTTTTTATTTTGTCAAGTGAAAAAAAAACATTATTTTTGCAACCTAAAAACCATTTTCATCTAAACGAGTTTCCCGCAGAGCAAAGTACAACGAAAAACTGATAGCCTTATGAAGAAAGAATTCCTTGACGACCTCAGACGAATCCTTCCGTCAGAGCGTATTTACACTGATGAACTCCGTACGCTCGGATGGGGTACGGATGCCAGTTTCTATCGGCAGATTCCGAAAGTCGTCATACGTAGTGATGGCGAGGAGGAAATCTCCAAAATCGTAAGGCTCTGCCAGAAATACAAGATGCCTTTCACCTTCCGTGCAGCAGGCACATCTCTATCGGGACAGAGCTGTTCCGATTCGGTGCTGATTGTGGCTGGCAAGCACTGGGAGAAATACGAAATTGGCGAGAACCAGGACACCATACGGTTGCAGCCAGGCATCGTGGGGGCCAAGGTCAACGAGATCCTCAAGCCCTATGGCCGTGTGTTTCCACCCGATCCGGCTTCCATTGGCTCCGCTATGGTGGGCGGCATCGTCATCAACAATGCATCGGGCATGAACTGTGGCGTGCATGCCAATAGCGACCGCATGATGGTCAGTGCAAGGATTATACTTACCGACGGCACGGTGCTGGACACGGGATCGCAACAGAGCAGGGCTGAGTTCAGAAAGTCACATCCCGAGTTCCTGAAGAAAATAGAGAACCTGCGCGACAGTGTGAGGGCAGACAAGGAACTGGCTTCACGCATCCGTACCAAATACGCGATCAAGAACGTTACAGGACTGAATCTCAGACCGCTTGTCTACTACGACGACCCGTTTGACATTATCGCACACTCGATGGTGGGATCTGAAGGCACACTCGCATTCCTGTCAGAGGTCACCATGAAGACCCTCCACGACTATAAGTTCAAGGCATCGGCTATGGTCTATTTCCTCACGATGAAGGAGAGCTGTGAGGCTGTAGTGGCCATGAAGAAACTCAAGGCAGGAGAGGAAGATCTGAAAATGAGTGCTGAAAACCTGATGGTGAAAAGTGCAGAAATGCTCGACTATATGTCGCTCAACTCTGTCGACGACCCTGTCTTCCTGCAATATAAGAAAGATGTGGATGCCGGAATGATTGCGGGGGTGGAGCCTGGCGACTATCATAACCTGACGGCTATTCTCACCGAAACCAAGGGGGTGACCCACGAGCAGCTGCTGGAGAAAATCGGGTGCATCAAGCAATGCCTCGGACAGTTCAGACTCTACAAACCGGCTGAGTTTACCGAAGATCCGGAAATCTACGGCAAGTACTGGGCCATCCGGTCGGGCATCTTCCCCTCTGTAGGAGGCACAAGGCCTGTTGGCACTTCTTGTCTGATCGAGGATGTCGCATTCCCCATAGAAAGTCTGCCGGAGGCAACGGTGAAACTGCAGAAACTCATTGCCGATCACGGATATAGCGATGCTTGTATCTATGGACATGCCTTCGAGGGTAACTATCATTTCATCCTGAATCAGAGCTTCAAGAGCGAGAAAGAGGTAAACAGATATGCGGAAATGATGAGGGATGTGGCAAGGCTGGTCGTCGAGGAGTATGACGGATCGCTGAAGGCTGAACACGGGACAGGCAGGAATATGGCACCATTCGTGAAATACGAGTGGCGTGACAAAGCCTATGAGGCCATGAAGCAGCTCAAGGCAATCTTCGATCCGGAAGGACTGCTGAACCAGGGGGTCATATTCAATGACGACCCCGACTGTTTCATCAAGTGCCTGAAACCACTGCCTGTGCTAGACTTCGATTTCGCGAAAGTACCTGATGGCGGACATTTCCTGATGGACCCGGAACTCTCTACGGCAAAGGAAACCATCGAACAGGTGAAACGGGCCAATAAGTGCATCGAGTGCGGATTCTGCGAGGTAAACTGCATGTCGTGCGGACTGACACTCTCCTCCAGAATGCGCATCGCTGTTCAGAGGGAGATTTGTGAACTGGAAACTACTGGGGCAGATCCGGAAAGGGCTGCCAGACTGCGCAAACAATATAAATATTATGGTGACCAGACCTGTGCCACAGACGGACTATGTGCCACTTCCTGTCCCATGAAAATCAATACTGGAGAGCTGACGCATCTCGTCAGGCAGATGAATATGCTCGACAGCAAGATGGGATATAAAATGGGTGAGTTTGCTGCCAACCATATGGCTGGGATAAAGTCGGGACTGAGAGTGGTGCTCTATATCGCACACGTGGGACATGTGACGCTGGGACCCAAACTGATGACCAATGTCTGTCGAGTGATGAACAAAATGGGTATGCCACTGTGGACAACGGCTATGCCCAAGAAAAAGAAACAGCCAAAGACGTCTGACCTTACACAGTTCATCATCGAGCATTCCGTGCCTCATAAGGAAAAAGAGCACTCACCACTCAAGGTCGTCTATTTCCCAAGCTGTATCAACCAGACAATGGGACAGTCGAAGATGGGCAAGAAAAAGCATGCACTCGTCGACGAGATCATTCAGCTGCTGGCCAAGGCTGGCTACGAAACCATCTTCCCAGAGGGAATGGAGAGAATGTGCTGCGGACAAATCTGGGAGAGCAAGGGCATGCTCGACATTGCTGATAGAAAGAGTGCCGAGCTCGAACAGGCTCTGTGGAAAGCTTCGGAACAGGGCAATTATCCCGTGCTCTGCGCACAGAGCCCATGCCTGCATCGAATGAAGAAGGTGATGAAGAAAATGAAACTCTATGAACCCGCGGAGTTCATCATGACCTATCTCGTCGACCGTCTTGATTTCCATCCTATCGACAGGCATATCGCACTCCATCTGACGTGCTCGACAAGAGAGATGGGGGTAGACAAGGATATGGTCGCTCTGGCAAGACGATGCTCTAACAACGTGTTCCTGCCCGAGGGGGTAGGGTGCTGCGGATTTGCTGGCGACAGGGGATTCACCTTCCCGGAAATGAACAAATATGCACTACGCAAACTGAGACCACAGATAGAGGCAAACCATATCGAGGTGGGATACTCCAATAGCCGTACTTGCGAAATCGGACTGGAGACAAACACGGGAATACCCTATATGAGTATTGTGTATCTCGTGAACGAGTGTACGACAAAGAAACAATCATGATTCTAACAAATTGTATTATAAAGATGAAGAAATTATTGACAATCGCCCTCGTGGCTATAGCTATGACGGCAAATGCTCAGGAAAAGAAATGGTACGACAACATTTCGCTCAATGGATATGGCATGTTGCAGTATCAGGGGAGCGACAAAGAGAATGCCGAGTCGAATTCTTTCAACCTACGACTGCTGAGAATGATCCTGAATGGAAAAATAAGTGACTTTGACTGGAGAGTACAGGTGCAGGGATCGTCTGCCGTGGGACCAGGAAATCCTACCGTCATGCTGGTCGACCTATACACGGAATGGGTAAAACACAAGGCTTTCAGGGTGAAAGTGGGACAGTTCAAAAGGGCTTTCACCTTTGAAAACCCAACGCACCCCATCACACAGGGATGGTATTCGTACGCAATGGTAATCAACAACCTCGCTGGATTTGGTGACAGAACAGGTGAGAAACCTTCTGGAGGACGAGATATCGGTATTCAGTTCCAGGGTGACCTGCTCAAGTCGGCATCGGGACGTGATTTGCTGCACTATCAGGTGGGTGTCTATAATGGCGAAGGAATCAACTCAAAGGACAAGGACAATAGAAAGGATATCATCGGAGGACTGTGGGTAATGCCTGTCGAAGGTGTGCGCATTGGTGCGTTTGGATGGACTGGAAGCAAGGATGGCGTAGGAAACAAGAACAGGTATGCTCTGTCGGCCGAGTACGACAAAGACGAGTATACCTTCCGCACTGAGTATGTACATAGCCAGGGAATGGGAGCTGATGCCTCTCTGGGAGACAAGGCTGATGGATTCTATGCCTTTGGCATCGTGCCTGTCATCAAAAGCAAACTTCATGCCAAGGCTAGGTATAATCTCTATCGGCAAGCCAAAGAGTGGGGAACTTCCAAGACAATGTACGAAGTAGGACTTAACTACTTCTTTAACAAGAGATTGCAACTCAATGCCGAGTATGCAAGGGTCAATGAGAGAGCAACACACGAGAGCTACAACTTCGTGGATCTGCAGCTCGACTTCCGATTCTGACTTGCTCGTGCAAAAGTGAAAAATATTTATTTGTAGCTAAATTTTTTTTATTCAATACTGACAAAACAGAAATATTTCGTATCTTTGCAACGTCTAAATCAATAAATTGAAAAGAAACTAAATGGATTACGAAGAAATCAACTATCGCTCAACGGCTTCTCGCGAGGCTGCCGTTGCTGCTGCTTTCCCCGCACTTATGCGTAAGGTGTATGTGTGGATGACACTTGCCCTCGTTATCACAGGATTGACGGCATATGTCGTGGCTACCAACGAAACCATCCTGACTCTCATCTATGGCAACCAGGCCACCTTCTGGGTGCTCGTCATTGCCGAGTTAGCTATCGTCATTGGGGTTACTGCTGCTATCAATAAGCTCTCTCTGCCTGTGGCTACCTTGCTGTTTATCCTATACTCGGTCATCAACGGAGCTTTGCTCTCGTCGATATTCCTGATCTATACATCGGGAAGCATCGCACTGACATTCTTCATTACGGCAGGTACTTTTGGCGCAATGTCTATCTATGGCTATACCACCAAGTCCGACCTCACCAAGTGGGGAAAACTGCTGATGATGGCACTCATCGGTCTTATCATTGCCACTGTGGTCAACCTCTTCATGAAGAGCTCTGGACTCGATATGATTATCAGTTATGTCGGAGTGCTCATTTTTGTGGGACTCACCGCTTACGACACCCAAAAAATCAAGGAGATGTGCATGAATGCTCCAGATACGGGCGAGACAATGCAGAAGTATGCACTGCTGGGAGCTCTCTCGCTATACCTCGATTTCATCAATCTCTTCATTTATTTGCTCCGCATATTGGGACGTAGGGAATAAACGGATTGAGATACTTTCGGAAAAAGCACGGAATTTACAGGATTTCGTGCTTTCTTATATTATATATAATGTGTAAAATGGCAGATTTGTAAATAAACAAGAAAAAGATTGCCTTTTTTGAAAAATAATTGCCCAAAAACTTTTTTCATTGGCAAATTTGTCGTACCTTTGCATCCGCTTTCAACCAAAAACGGGTTGTGGGCACATAAGAAAAGCGATCTTTGAAAGATTTACATAGACAGAAGAAGTAGTACAAGAAGCAAGTGCTCTCTTATTAAGAAGCACTTGGGTAAAAAGAACAAGCCGTCAATTTTAAAATGACAAAGAGTTGCTTTTTAAACCTAGTACATTAAAGAAGGAAATCCTGACAGAGCAGACAGAACTTCTCCCTTTCTTTGGGAGGTTCGGAAGATATTTTTACAATGAAGAGTTTGATCCTGGCTCAGGATGAACGCTAGCTACAGGCTTAACACATGCAAGTCGAGGGGCAGCATGGTCTTAGCTTGCTAAGACTGATGGCGACCGGCGCACGGGT
>JAIKWS010000075.1 GCA_024684515.1 Prevotella sp. | reverse complement strand
GGGCAGCTCCACGCCGTCCCAGCTCTGGCTGGTGCGAATCAGCTCCTCACTTGTCACCTGCGGCACGGGATTATCCTCCTGCGCGTAGGCCTGCTCACAAGAACTCAACGACAAACTAACTGTCGTTGCGCCGCAGATAACAAGGATGGCGGCGATCACCCATAAATACTTATTTTTCATCATGTTGTTGTTTTAACGAAAATATCGCATGTTCACAGCCTGCAAAATTACAAAAATTTTCTTTATGGCAGACGGATTAAACAAAGTTTTTTGCCGTATGCTGGAAAAATATGACCATGGGCTCGCCTGTGATCGTGATACTGGGCGAAGGCTGATGTGTGCCAGAGGGGGTACGCAACGAGGGGGCAAGGCTAGGTGTGTAAGGCTAGGTGTGTCAAAAAGTTACAGACCCCACCCCTACCCAGTTAGCTTCGCTGACTTCTTCGACGAGCGAAGCGTACTAAAGAAACGATTATTGTCGCGACTCGGCATAGCTCAAACTAGTTTGGCTCTGCTCATTCTTCGACGAGCGAAGCGGCAAGCCGATTACCCGCCCTTTAGGCGCCTACCCGTGGCCTTTCACTGCTCCAAAAGTTCCTCTTTGATGGGAGGGGAGTGCCATCCGGCTGATGTCATGCGGTTGAGGCCATCCGGACATCGCGCAGCCACCTATAGCGGACATCGCGCAGCCACCAATAGCGGACATCGCGCAGCCACTCCCCTCCCCTCCTCTTAGGGGAGGGGTTAGGGGTGGGGTCTGACGGCCCGCAACGAGAGGCCCGCAATGAGGGTGGTAACGCTAGGTGGTAACGCTAGGTATAATAGATAGTTCTGCAGACCCCACCCCTACCCCTCCCCTAAGAGGAGGGGAGGGGAGTGCCATCCGGCTGAGGCCATGCGGAGGAGGAGCACAGGAGGAGTGCCATCCGGTTGAGTGCCATCCGGCTGAGGCCTGCGGAGTGTGAGGCCATGCGGAGTATGAGCACCGGAGGTTGCTGCAATCAGCAACGTACAGAACGGCAAACGGCAAAATGCCAGCCCTTCGACCCTTTCGACCCTTTCGACCTTTCGGGGCTTTTCGACCTTTTTTCGGATTTCCCCGCGACGTTCAATGTACTGAAAGAAAAAGAAAAATTTTCGGGCTTTTCGGTTTTTCGGATTTTTTTCGGAATTTATAAAAGCTTGTCGAGGGGCTTTTTGTGAAATGTTAAAATGGAAAATGGAAAATGGAAAATGGAAATTTGGTGTTTTTGCAAATGTTCTTTTAGTCGCTTCGCTTTGTAAAAGCTGAATGCTAAGTGGTTGCACATGATGTAAGGGCAATATGAAGAAATGGTAAGCTGACCCGACGAATTGTCGTATCGGGTTAGCGACGCAACGTCATCTTTGTCGTTGAGGCTGTACACCCTCATAGTTAACCGAACGAATCGTTCTGTCAGGTCTGCGACACAACGTCATCATCAACGAGTTGGGACTCTATTGCCTCATCCTCCCCACCATATTTCTAGAGACGAAGCAGGACAACGATGCGATGCCGTGACATCCGAAACATGGAGCCGGCTTGGGAGAAAACATGTGGGCGCAATTTTGCGCTGACATCCAAATGTTAAAATGGAAAATGGAAAATGGAAAATGGAAATTTGCTGTTTTTGCAAAGTGTTAAATGGAAAATGGAAAATGGAAATTTGCGATTAAACGAGTAAAGAGCCAAATAAATTTGAGCTCTTTCGAGTGTGAGCAGATAAGACGAAGTCAAATTTGGTGTTTTTGCAAAGTGTTAAATGTTAAAATGGAAAATGGAAAATGGAAAATGGAAATTTGCCGTTTTTGCGAAGTGTTAAAACGGAAATTTGCGATTAAACGAGTAAAGAGCCAAATAAATTTTGAGCTCTTTCGAGCGTGAGCAGATAAGACGAAGTCAAATTTGGTGTTTTTTTTGCGAAGTGCTTAAATGAAAAAGGGAAAGAGGGAAGAGAGCTAAAAGGGGGAATCTCAGATAGACTTATCGACATGTCAAACTCCATGACTTTCACTGGCACAGGTCAGTAATCCAAGAAAAATCCTGCACCCAGACGTGCTGGATGCAGGATGAGATGTTATCGCAGTTTGCTTGGCGATTACTTCTGTAGGAGCTTCTTTCCGTTGCGGATGACGATGCCCTTGTAGCTGTCGTCAACACGCTGTCCACGGAGGTTGTAGACAGCACCATTGTCGATGACAATTGTCTTCACATCGTCGATGGCGTCAGCAGCTCCTGCGCGCGAGATGACGAACTTGATGATGAAGAGGTTGGTGCTAGCCTTAGAACGAGCCAGACGGATGACCTTCGAACCAGCATTGCCGGCTGCCACGGTGTAGCTGTTGGTGTTGGGGGTGTTGCCATCCTCATCAATATCCACGCCATCGGTGTCGTAGATGTTCACCCAGGTCTCTTCGTCGTTGAAGAAAGGATCGCCATTCTCATAAGCCAGGTAGAGTGTTACGATCTTGCCTGCGGTATCCTTGTTCTTGTAGGCGGTAACGTCGATCTTGTCACCCTCGGCCAGCGGCTCGTCGAGTGTGATGGTGATGTTATCAGTATCGATGTTGGCCTTCTTCGAGCTCACGCAGAGTGTGTAGTAGTCCTTGTTCTTCTTGTTCACATTAGCCTCGTCGGCACCATTGCCAACGGCAGTACCACCGGTTACGATAGCGCCATCGGCACTACCCTCCCACGAGAAGAGCACCTGTGTGTTGTTCTGAGGCACAACGGGAGCCGCTTCATTGGTGCAGAAGTAAGCATCGGCAAGCACGTACTTGGTACCGGCAGGTCCCTGCAGGTAGATCTGCATCACCTTGCTCTTGCCCTCTGGGTCCATGTCGACGACGACGACTGTTGAACCAGCCTCGAACTCAGCACTGCTGGCAGCGATGCCACCGTCGTACTCGATGTTGACCTTGCCGTTGAGCTCTGTAGGCTCGGCAAACTCGATGGCGAACTTGTCGTATGCGCTATAGTCGGTACCTACGTTGCCAGTACCGTCCCATGTAGCCAGCCACCATCCCTTGCCGCTCCAGTCGTCGCCAATGGTGATGGTCTTGGTAGCGACATCATACTCAGAGTTGCCCCATCCTGAGCCCAGGTTGGTCAGGTCGAGCTGCTTCTTGGGAGCTACTACGGGCTTGTTGCCTTCGAGTGCAGCCTGATACTCAGCCTCGGTGCCGTACCAGATGCCTACCACCTTGATGGCAGATGCCGTGCCCTGATCCTGTAGATAGACCTGGCGAACGTGCTTGGCGTAGATGTCGCCCTTGAATTCGTTGTCGACTTTGTTGACGCCAAATTCATAGGTCTTGGTCTTCTCGAGGGGGATGCCAACGACACCCGACATGCTCTCGATGACCTTTGAATCGGTGTAATAGACCTCACCCCACGACTCGGTCTTCTGCCACTCGCTGTAGATGATGCCGAATCCGATCTTTCCCGACATGTTCTCATACTGAATCCAGATGTAGTCGTACTCCGACACGTCCTTGTTCATGGCATCGCCACCCTGGTTGAACCAGTTGCCGCCCCATGATCCAGGGTAGGTGTACTCTGCGTTCTCCGTGACGTCGTCGACCAGAACGGCTGCGTTAGCACTGCCTATCATCAATAGGCCTGCAATCAGTGTAAAAAATTTCTTCATAAGCTGTTTGTTTAATTAATAAATGAGTGTTGTAAAAAATGTTTTCTGCAGAATAAGTACTTTTCAATGCAATAGCAAAGGTCTGTGCCATTGATTTCTGGCACAAACCTCTGTCTTTGCTTTATTGAAGTGATTCAAACAGGGCATTGGCAATTTCTTCCTCGTCCCATTCCATTTCCTCACGGTCGTAGAGCCCCATCCACCAGAGACCGCTGGTGCCATAGGCCTTGAACTTCGACACCATGTACTTGGCATACTTGATGCGTTCGGCCATGTCCTTCTTGCGGTCGATGGCTCCGAACTCTCCGAAGAAGAATGGCATACCCAGCTCTTGTGCGAACCGTTTCTCCACGCGTGCGAAGATGGCATCGATCTCGTCGGTACACTCGGTATCGAAGATGTAGTGGTTCCACTCGCCACCATCGTTGCAGAAGTTATAGGGGTCATAGCTATGTACGGAGGCGATGAGGTGGTTGGCATGGGTGTCGTAGGGGCACTCGAAAGCATCGATGTCTTCCTGTTTGCTGGCAGCTCCCATGGGGTTGATGACGAGGTTGCGGAACTCGTTGTTGCCTCCTGTGGCACGTACTGCGTCGACGAAGTCCTGTAGCAGCTTGTTCAGTGCCTCGTAGTCGCTGGCACTGTTGGCCGTGTTCCACTGTCGCTGTCCGTTCAGTGTCTCGTTCATGGCCTCGAAGAGCAGGTGGTCGTCATAGTCGCGGAAGCGAGTGGCGATCTGAGTCCAGAGATGCTTGAAACGAGGACTGATGGCGGGATACTCATCGATGTCGGCAGCAATCCATGCGATGCTGTCCGTACGTGTGCCGTCAGTGGCACCAGTGTCGTGCTGAACATTCAGGATGCAGTAGCAGCCGGCATCGAGGACGTAGTTCACCACTTCCTCCACGCGGTTCATCCATGCTTCGTCTACGTTGCCCTCGCTGTCCATGTGTGGGAACCAGGTGACGGGCACGCGGATGATGTTGAATCCCCGCTCGGTGATGTCCTGGATGATCTCAGGCGTGGTGACAGGCTGTCCCCAGCAGGTCTCCCAGTCGCTGACGGTCGTTGGTTTGAACCACGACTGCGTGGCGGGATCGTGGCTGGCATCGAGTGTGTTGCCCAGGTTGTAGCCCAGTACGAGGTTCTCCACCAGCTGGAATCCGCTCATGAACGTGTCGCCGGCATCGGTACCCATGCCTCGCTGACTGACGGTGACGGTCTGCGTCATGTCGCCAGCCTTGATGGTGATGACGGCCTCACGGGCTTCGCCTTCGTTCTTGGCTACGGTGACACGTGTGTAGCTGTTGCGCAGCGAGTCGGCATAGCCATAGCCGGCATGCACCTGCAGTCGGCACCATGTGGTATCGCTCGTCTCGGCAGTCCATTCACCATCGGTATTGATGGCCAGCAGCTGCGAACTGCTGGCCAGTGTGAAGTTCAGCTGACTGACAGCGGCCCCGTCCTTCATGACGGTGAGACGTGTGGCCGAGCTGTCGTCGCTATCACTGCAGGCAGTGAGTGCTGTGGTGATGCCACAACACATCATTGCTGCCATGAGAAATGTTCTTATGTTTCTGGTAATCATCATATCGTAAATACTAATTACTTGTCCTGATTATTGCTTGTGATAGTAGAGGCGGACGTTGTCGAAGCAGACGTCGATCTTGCCCGTCTTCGCACTCTGGTTGATGCTCTGTATGCGGAAGTTCTCCAGTCCGAGTGCCACGATGTCGGCATAGGTCTTGCCGGCATAGCATGGGAAGACGCTCAGTGGGACGACATGGCGATACCACATCTCCTTATGGGCCTTGCCATCGATGTCGGCAAGGATAGGATAGGTCCATGAGCCCAGTCCCTCATCGTAGTTGAGCCACTCGAAGCCGTTGTCCCACTGGTTGTCGGTATTGCCGGTATCAAGTCCTGATGGCCATACGGTGTAGCGCAGATAGCCTGCCCATTCGCCATTGTTATAGTCAGAGTTGTTGTCATAGACCTCCATGGCGAGATAGATCTGGTCGGCAGTGGCATCGGCAGGGATGACGTCGAACGAGGGCAGTGGGAAGGTGGTCACGTCCCAGCTCTTGCGGAAGAAGATCATGGTGCCCCACCACTGCTGGCTCTCCTCAGGTACGTTGATGCGTGCGAAGGTGCCGTCGGCAGTGAAGGGAGCAGCGGTGCCATCGGTAGTCTCATAGACGGCATCGGGTCCCCAGCCATTGTTCACGGCATCGATGAATTCACCTGCATCGTTCTTGTCGAATGTGGTGAGCAGTGTCGAGTAGTCATAGAAGTGGATGCTGGCCTCGCCACCACCCGTGACGATGGTGAGCTGTGGGTCGCTGCCTACGGAAGGCTTCTGCTTGAACACGATGTCGATCTGGTCCTCAGATTCGGCTACGGTATAGTCGTCTTCCGTGAGGGTGACATCGCCATACTTGACGGCTTCCACCTGTACGAACTCGGTGCCGTAGACTGACAGTGTCTCACCCATGACGGGCATGTCGGTATTGACGGCAGTGATGGTGGGCTTGGCCAGTACGGTCGAGAAGGGGAAGTAGACGGTGCCACCTGTGCACTGCACGACGATAGATCCCTTCTGATAGCTCAGCTGCGGAAGCTGTACCGACAGCTGTGAGGTGGTCTCGTAGGTCGTGGTGCCTGCCACGTTGTGGTGGTCCTTTACTATTGTCTTCACGTTGGTACCCTCCACGATGTTGCCTCCTATCTCCGTCCAGATGGTGGAGTCTAGCTGTCCGGCTTCTATATCGGTGAAGTATATCCGTTCGACATCTACGAGATTGGTGCCGAAGATGTTCAGTTCGTCGCCGGCATTGCGGGGATAGCGGCCTTGCAGTCGTGTGATCTTGGGATAGGGAGCCTTGATCTTGAAGGCATAGGTGGCAGTGCCATGCGTGGTCTCCACACGTATCTCGTCTTTCAGTTCGCTGTTGAAGGCAGTCAGTTCGAAGCCATTGTCCTCCGACGGAATCTTCACGATGATGCTGTGGTCGGTATTGAACACAGAGTTGAACCACACCTGCTGGTCGTTGATATATACCCGTTGTGCATTGTTCAGGTTGCGTCCGATGATGACGATGGTAGAGTCGGGGGCCGAGTTGGTGAACAGGCTGTCGGCCTTCTCGGGATTGGTGATGCGCACGCCAGTGATCTCTGGTGTGCCGCTTGCGTCGTCGTCGCTACACGAGGCCATGAAGGTCATTGCACTGACGACACAGAGCAGGCATGCTAAAAATCTGAATGTATGTTTCATATTCGTTCTGCTGTGTTAAGTGTTACTCTTCATTAAACTGATACTCCACAGGATCTTCACGGAAGTAGTGGTTCTGTAGCACGTCGCTCTCTGGATAGGGTATAAAGATGTTGCGCTCGCTCAGTGTGACGGTGACGGCACCATCGGCCTCCTTGGTCCTTATCAGCGAGTCGACGTTGAAGGTGTATCCATGCTCGAGGTCCTGTGGCACGCCATTGATGCTGACGATGTCACCATTGCTGTCGCGCAGGCCATCGTTCCAGTAGCGCACCTCGTCGTTCTGTCCGTCGCCATTGCTGTCGAGGTCCCAGCGTGAGAAATACCATGTGCCTGTGGGGAAGCCGGTATAGCTGAAGGTGTTGTCTTCCTGGCGAAGGATGTCACCCTCGTTGATGATGATTCCACGGTGCTGCTTGTGGTTGAAGAAGTCGAGCATGTACTGTGGACGCCAGCGATACCAGGTCACCATGTCGTACCAGTTGGAATATTCCATGCAGAACTCGATGCGTCGCTCGCGGATGATGTCCTCGAAGGTGATGGGCTTGGTGCGGGCGGGCAGCTTGGCACGCAGACGAAGGGCATTGAAGGCTTTCAGGGCCTCGGCATCGCTAGTCGATGACTGGTTGCCCAGTATGGCCTCGGCCTTGATGAGGAAGACGTCGGCATAGCGCATGATGTAGGTGTTGAGTGGTGAGGCCTGTTGCTTCAGGTGTCCGTCGCAGTCGGCAGTAGAGCCTACCACTCCCTTCTTGTTCTGCATCCATTTCTTGGTGTAGGTATAGCCACCGTTCTCGGAACGGATATAGCTGTAGTAGCGGCCCTGCGAGAAGAAGGTGGCACGCAGACGGAACGAGTCGGCAGGTTCTTCGTTGTAGTAGTCGAGCATGTCGAAGGTTGGTGCCAGGTTGCCACCCCATCCGCCTACGTCAGTCACCTCGGCAAAGGTCAGTGTAGGTACGAGGGCATTGACGGTGCCCCATCCACCCACCAGTGGGTCGGCCCATCGCATGGCAAGGATGGTCTCCTCGTTGTCGTTGTACTGCGGACGGAACAGGTTCTCGTAGTCGTCGAGCAGTGAGTAGACGCCACTGTTGATGACCTCGTCGCAGAGTGATACCACCCGCTGCAGGGTCTGCTCGTCGCGCTGGGTCTTGTTCCATCCACTCTGAGCCAGCAATGCCTTGGCCAGCAGGGCCTTGGCGGCATAGAGCGAGGGATGGTTGTCCTTGCCTCGTGCGGGTAGCAGCTCGGCAGCACGTTCAAAGTCGCGGATGACGAACTTCAGCACGCTCTCCTCCGTGTTCAGCGGACGGATAGGTGCGTTGGCGGCCTCGTCATTGTCTTCGAAGAGGATGACCTCGCCCCATGCCCTGAGCA
The DNA here is from genome assembly GCA_024684515.1 of Prevotella sp. Classification (GTDB taxonomy): domain Bacteria; phylum Bacteroidota; class Bacteroidia; order Bacteroidales; family Bacteroidaceae; genus Prevotella. The sequence continues at coordinate 5,576 of JAIKWS010000075.1, read as the reverse complement.
GGTAGAAGTAGGCCACGCCACGCATGAGGTATGCCTCGCCCATGGCCTGGTTCTTCACGTCCTCGCTGACCTCAGGATAGGAGTATCGCGGTATGTTGTTGATGATGGCGTTGGCAAAGGTCACCACCGTGTACATGGCCCCCCATGCATGTGAGACGTCCTGCGTCAGGCCAGTGGTCTGGAACAGTCCGAACTCGGCATTGTTGTAGGGGTTGAAGGTGTCGTTGGCACGGAGCGACCCCATGCCGATGATGGCATTGTTGTTGTAGTACGACCATGCCTTGTTGTACAGGGGCTCCGTGGCCTTGATCACGGCTTCGTCGCTCGAGTAGAAGGTCTCGGCGGTGTACTGGTTCAGAGGTGGACGGTCGAGGTAGTCGTCGCTGCAGCCTACGGTGCCCAGGGTGAGGGCACCCAGGGATAGTATGTAGAATATCTTGCTCGTTTTCATATACATTATCTTATTATATGGGATTAGAGACTGACTTTTAGTCCGAAGTTGAAGATACGCTGCGAGGGATAGCGGTAGTTGTCCAGTCCCTGCAGTTTCACGTTCTGGTTGATGCTGCCCAGCTCGGGGTCATAGCCTTTGTAGCTGGTGATCGTAAAGAGGTTCTGCACGTTGCCGTATACCTGTACCCACTCCAGTTTCAGGGGCTTGAGCCACTTGGCGGGCAGGTTGTAGGCCAGCGACAGGGTCTTCAGACGGATATAGGAGCCGTCTTCCACAAAGCGTGAGCTCACGCGGTTGTTGTCGTTCATGTTCTGTCCGTTGGCAGTGATACGCTGCACCTTGGCACTGCCGGGATTGGCCAGGTAGACGTTCGACAGGTCGGCGAGCGAGCCATTGGGGTCGCGCATCTCCACACGGGCATAGTCCGACACGTCCGACATCTTGTTGCCCCATCCCATAGGATCGGTATGACGCTGCCGCACGTAGTTGTAGACGTCGTTGCCAACGCTGCCGTTGAGGAAGAACGACAGCTCGAGGTTCTTCCACGTGATGACGTTGTTGATACCGAAGGTGAAGTCGGGAGTGGGGTCGCCGATATACTTGCGGTCCTGTTCGTCGATCACACCGTCCTGGTTGACGTCCTCGTAGATATAGTCGCCCACCCAGATGCTGCTGGGTGAGATATCGTACATGTTGCCATTGCCATCGGCAGGACGGGCCACGGGCAGGCGGTTGCCATTGGCATCGAGCATGAACTCGCCAAGCTGGTTCTTCTGGTAGAAGTCGTCCTCGCAGCTGTACATGCCAATGACGTTATAGCCGAAGAAACGGCCTACGGGCTCACCCTCTCTCGACATAGTGTAGGTGCCGCCATCCGACATCGTGCCGGGCAGCATGGCACTCTCGCTGTTGAGCTTCGTCACCTTGTTGCGGTTGATGCTCAGGGTGAGGCCTGTGCGCCATTCCAGGTCCTTCTTCTTGATATTCACCGTGTTCAGGGTGAACTCGATACCCTTGTTCTCGATCGAGCCTGTGTTCTCCCACTGCGGGGTCATACCGTTCCAGGTCTCTGATGGTACGAGATACATGGGCAGTGCTGCCTCGAGCAGCAGGTTGTCGGTCTTCTTCAGATAGGCATCGACGATAAACTCGATGCGTCCTCCCAGCACGTTCAGGTCCAGACCAACGTTCCAGGCGTGCGTCGACTCCCATTTCAGCGACTGGTTGGGGAAGTTGGCGGGGTAGTAGCCTGTGCCCCATGCGGTGGCCACGTTGGCCATTGCCACGCCATAGGCATAGCTGGGGGTGGACTGGTTGCCCACGTGTCCCCATCCCAGACGCAGCTTCATGTTGTCAATCCAGTCGATGTTCTCCATGAACTTCTCCTGACTGACGCGCCAGGCCAGTGCTGCCGATGGGAACCATCCCCACTTAGAGCCTTCGTCGAAGTTCGACGAGCCGTCGGCACGTAGCGTGGCCGTCAGCAGGTAGCGCTCCAGCAGGTTGTAGTTCAGACGGCCGTAGTACGACTCGATGGCCCAGTCGCTGCCTTGCTCGTTGTTGGTAGCCGTCTCGGCACTGCCTACGGCCAGACTCTTCACGGCACTCGAGATATAGCCGTTGCGGGTGGCGGAGATGTTGCCCCACGAGCCGTTCTGAGACTCGTGGCCTGCCATGATCTGCATGTGGTGACCCTTCAGCAGGTCGAAGTCGTAGGTGGCATACTGCTTGAACGACTCGTAGGTGTTTCTCGATTCGGTCTTCGACAGCTCGGAAGCCACCACCACGTTGCCGTAGCTATAGGCTGGTGTGAAGTAGAGGTTGTCGCCCCACGAGCGGCTGCCGCCATATTCCACACGCAGGTTCAGTCCCTTCAGCGGGGTGATATTGGCAAAGAAGTTGTAGTCCAGCTGGTTGTTCTTGCGCCAGTTGTCCTTCATCGAGGCTTCGAACAGGGGGTTCGACTGATACTGGTAGTCGTGTGTCTCGCCAAAGCCCAGCGTGCCGTCGGGATTGTAGGGGGCCACGTCAGGATACTGGTTCAGGGCTGTCTGTATGGCTCCCGACTCCTCGAAGGTGACGGTGCGGTCGGTATTGGCGAAATAGCCGTTCATGCCGAACTGCAGCCAGGGTGTGATATTGGTGTCGAAGTTCACACGGAACGACTTACGCTCGAAGTTCGAGCCGATGGCGATACCATCCTGGTCGAGATAGCCGCCTGAGAGGGCATAGTGCATGTTGTCTGTACCGCCCGACACTCCCACCTGGTGGTTGTGCATGAAAGCCGTGCGGAAGAGCACGTCCTGCCAGTCGGTACCCTCGGTAAACAGTGAGGGGTCGCGATATTCATAGCTCTCGCCCCATCCCATCAGCTTGGCACGGATGGTGTGGTATTCGGCATATTGCTCCAGGTTCATCACGTCGAGCTGCGAGGGCAGTTGCTGCCATCCCACGTAGCCTTCGTAGGTCAGCTTGGGCTTGCCGTTCTGGCCACGCTTGGTGGTGATGAGCACCACACCGTTTGAGGCTCGTGAACCATAGATGGCCGTGGCCGAGGCATCTTTCAGCACCTCGAGCGACACGATGTCTGAGGGGTTCAGCGAGCTCAGGGCACTGGAGTTGCCGTTGGTCTGTCCGGAGACGGCAATACCGTCGATGACATACAGCGGCTCATTGCCGTTCAGAGAGTTGATACCACGGATCTGAACGGAGATGCCGCCACCAGGGGCACCAGAGTTCTGCGTCACCTGCACACCGGCGATGCGTCCTTGCATGGCCTGCTCGATGTTGGTGTTCACACCCTGCTTGATCTCCTCCTCGCCAATCGACGAGACGGCACCCGTGAGGTCCGAACGCTTCATCACACCATAGCCGACGACCACCACCTGGTCGAGCATGTTCACGTCTTCGGCCAGCTGGATGTTCAGCTGACCGCCTTTCGTGACTTTCACTTGCTGGGTCTTGTAGCCCACATACGACACTTCGAGCGTCTCGCCCTGCTTCACGGAGAGCTTGAACTGTCCGTTGAAGTCGGTGATGGAACCGCTGCCGAAGCCTTTCACTTTCACCGTCGCGCCAATGATTTCCTCGCCTGTAGCGGCATCCGTCACCGTGCCTTGCACATCGACGTTCTGTGACAGCATGGAAAGCGGCAACAGGAACAGCAGGCCGACGACCAGGCTCCCACGCCGTGCAAGCGCTCTGATGAGTAGAGAGAACGTTTGTTTCATAAGTTTTTTATTAGTTAGTTGATATAATAATGTCATTCATCATGAGACTGATCCTGCCGGTGCGTGCAGCAGGAATGGCCCGTTTGGCCGGTGCTTCATGGTTCATGCCTGTGCGTAGGACATGAATGGTTTATGACTGTTTTCATGTAGTGTAAACCAAGTGCGTACGGTTGCTACAGCCTATTGCTTGTATTTCCTGATGATGGCCAGCGTCGTGCTGTCGCAGTCGAACACGCTGTTCAGCCCCTGCTGCTCCTGTGCGGGATCACCACAGTAGGGGTCACCGACCTGCCACTGCGACTGATGCACGGGACGGGCCTCGCCTCCCCATGCCCAGAAGTTGCAGCCCTTCACGATCGAGTCGCTCATCGCCATGTTAAAGATGTAGTCGTAATACTTGTCACGGGCTGTGGTGGGAGTGCCGACGCCAAACTGGAAACCGTCGCGAGGATAGCCGAACTCCTCCACCACGAGGGGCTTCTCCAGCTTGTGCGCTATGCGGATGTGCTCCTTCAGATACTCACCGCTGTTGTCACAGGCCCGCTGGATGTTCTCCTGCAGCGAGTCCTGCTTCGCCCAGCTCCAGTTGTACGGCCATATATGGGCATTCATATAGTCGATGTTCTTGTCGCCACAGATGCGCTCATACAGGGCAGTATCGTTCTCACAGCCCCAGATGCCCTCGCTGCCGATCGAGATGAGGTGGTTCTTGTCCAGACTGCGTATCAGTGCCGATGCCTCGCTCAGCCACTGTGCAAAGGGCTCTTTCGACTCCTCGCTGAAGGCACGAGGCTCGTTGCCTATCTGCCACGCCATGATGGCGGGGTCGTCGACATAGGCCACGTTGGTATAGCGGTTGGTACGGCTGATGATGTCGCGCACATACTGGTAGAACAGCTCGTGGGCTTTCTCGTTCAGCGCATACTGACCCATGGCCTGCATGAAGGCAGCATAGCCATCCTCGTTGGGACGGGGCTGCTTGCCTGCACCTGCCTGCTCGAGGTAGAAGCCATAGCCGCCACTCCATTCCCAGGAGTTGTTCAGGTACAGCACGGCCTTCATGCCGCGTTCGCCCATCTGCTGAAGCAGATAGTCGAGGCCCGCCAGGATGGTGTCGTTGTATACGCCAGGGGCAACCTGAAGCGTAGGCTCCACCTTCGTCGTGACACCACGCTCACCATCGCTGCCCACGAGTATGCGCAGGTTGTCCAGTCCCAGCTCGTGAAGCTTGTCCAGCTCACGGCACAGACGCTGGCGATCGCCACCCTGACCTTCGCTGCCCAGAATGGCACCATACCAGAAGTTGGTGCCCACAAAGCGGTAGTCATTGCCGGCAAGGGTGAATGCCGCACCATCTCGCTGGACGAAGGGGCTGGACGACTGGGACGTAACGGTCTTGGTGCATGATGCAAGTGCCATCACTATCGTGACAACGGTTGCAAGGCTGAGGATTGTTCTTCTCATTAGTGTAGTTGTTAGTTGTTTTCCGCTGCAAAAGTAAGCAAAAAAACTCAAACTACCATATACTTTCATAACAAATAAATATACTTTTTCACAAAGAGTACTGTTTTTGTCAATAAAGTACTGATGTTCAGGCATTCTTGCAGTCGCAATGCTTTGTGCATGCAAACAAGGTAGATTTCCCCTTTTCCCCTTTTCCCTTTTTCCTTTTAACATTTCAAATGAAAAAAGGCCCCTCGACAAGCTTCGATACTTGCGAGGGGCTTTTCTTATAGTCTACCTTCTAATGTTGGAGGTCAACTTGCTGGCTACAGGTCATGACACGTAGCGGTAGCAAATTCTTTGGAGGTCAACTTGCTGGCTACAGGTCTTAACACGTAGCGGTAGCAAATTCTTCATTCTTCATTCTTCATTCTTCATTTTCAGAGGGG
>JAIKWS010000067.1 GCA_024684515.1 Prevotella sp. | reverse complement strand
ATACTGACCAAGATAGAGCGTGTGAAAGAGATGGAATACCTGGCCACCAAAGGCGACAAGGCAAAGGTGAGCGAGGGTATCGATGCCAACTATATGGATATCATCAACTATTCAGTCTTTGGACTGATAAAGCTATCTGAGTGAAGAAGCTGATCATAAATATATGCAGGTTGCTGCTTGCCGCAGCGTTCATCCTGTCGGGATTTGTAAAGGCCGTAGACCCGCTGGGGTCGCAGTACAAGCTGGAGGACTACCTCGTGGCCATGCACCTCGACGGACTGCTGCCCAGCTGGGGGGTACTACTCTTTGCCGTCGCACAGGCGGCCGTTGAGTTCTGCCTGGGCATCTTCCTGCTCTTTGCCATCAGGCGTAGGCTGACATCGAAACTTGTACTGGCAGTAATGCTGGTGATGACGCCACTGACGCTATGGCTGGCACTCGACAATCCCATCAGCGACTGCGGTTGCTTCGGAGATGCCATCGTGCTGACCAACTGGCAGACATTCTGGAAAAACGTGGTGCTGCTGACGATGGCTGTCGTGGTGGCGTGGAAACCGCTGGAGATGTTCCGCTTCGTGAGCAGAACAAACCAGTGGATAGTCATCAACTACTCGGCACTGTTCATCATCGGCATCTCGGCATGGAGCCTCTACTACTTGCCGCAGTTCGACTTCCGCCCCTATCACGTGGGAACCAGCATCAGAGAGGGGATGGCAATTCCCGAGGGTGCCGAGCTGCCAAAGTTCGATACGACATTCATCCTCGAGAAGGATGGCGTGCAGAAGGAGTTCACAATCGACGACTATCCCGATTCGACATGGACGTTCATCGACTCGCACACCGTGCAGCTCACCGAGGGCTATGTGCCACCCATTCACGACTTCTCAATGGCGCTGGTTACCATCGACAGCAGCTATGTGGACGAGGAACCGGCAGAGGCGATAGTGGAGACGATCGACATCACAGACGACGTCATGGCCGACAGCAGCTATACTTTCCTGCTGGTGGCTACACAGCTGGAGGAAGCCGACGACTCGCGCCTGGACCTCATCAACGAGTTGTATGAGTACAGTCTGGATCATGGCTATGGCTTCTACTGCCTGACGGCAAGCAGTACTGAAGGACAGATGCAATGGCGTGACCTCACAGGAGCCGAATACCCGTTCTGCCTGACAGACCCCATCACGCTGAAGACCGTCATCAGAAGCAATCCAGGACTCCTGTTGCTGAAGGATGGAAGGGTGATACGCAAGTGGAGCCGTAACAATCTGCCAGAACTGAGCAGCGAAGAGGAACAGCTGCCACTGGAACAGCTGGAGATAGGGCAGATGCCCGACGACTCGGTGCCAGGAAAGATAGTGGCACTACTAATGTGGTTCGTGCTGCCGCTGGTGCTACTCACCATCGCCGACAGACTGTGGATGTGGACGAGCTGGCTGAAGAAGAAGAAATCGAAAGAGACAACAACTTTAACAACATTAAATAATAAACAAACAATGAGAAAGAAAATCGTAGCAGGAAACTGGAAGATGAACATGAATCTCCAGGATGGTATTGCTCTGGCTAAAGAGCTGAATGAAACACTTAAGGCTGACAAGCCCAACTGTGGCGTCGTCATCTGCACACCGTTTATACATCTGGCAAGCATCGCACAGTTCCTCGACCAGGACGTCATCGGACTGGGAGCAGAAAACTGCGCTGACAAGGAAAAGGGGGCCTTCACCGGCGAGGTGAGTGCAGAGATGGTGAAGTCGACAGGTGCACAGTATGTCATCCTGGGACACTCCGAGCGTCGTGAATACTATAAGGAGACTCCCGAGATACTGAAGGAGAAAGTGCTCCTGGCACAGAAGAACGATCTGAAGGTGATCTTCTGCATCGGCGAGAGCCTGACAGAACGCGAGGCAGGCAAGCAGAACGAGGTAGTGAAGGCCGAGCTGGAAGGCAGCGTCTTCAACCTCAGCGAAGAGGACTTCCGCAAGATCGTCATCGCCTACGAGCCTATCTGGGCCATCGGTACTGGCAAGACAGCTTCTGCTGAGCAGGCAGAGGAAATACATGCCTACATCCGCAGCATCATCGCTGAGAAATACGGACAGGCTGTGGCCGACGACACCACCATCCTCTACGGTGGATCGTGCAAGGCCAGCAACGCACCCGAGCTCTTCGCCAAGCCAGACATCGACGGAGGCCTCATCGGTGGTGCTTCACTGAAAGCCGCCGACTTCAAGGGCATCATCGATGCGTGGAAGAAATAAATACAAGAAGTGAGAGGTGAAAGGTGATAAATAAATGAAAGCATACTTGAACAACATGAACAGAACAGCCCGATTTTGTGTGAAGGTACTCCTGGTACTCCTCACTTATCACCTTTCGACCATCACTTCGTCTGCGCAAACCTTCACACAGCGTGTCCAACAAGGTAATGTTGGAGGGGCAAGGGTAATCATCCATCAGGATGTCGCCATCGACGAACTTGTCAACGGTCTGCTGACAGGAACATCCATACACCAACGACAGCACACTGAGCAGCCTCGTACCAACAGGCAGCAAACAGAGCGGCAACACCGTGACGCTGACGAGCAACAGCGACATGACGCTGACGAGCGGCAGACAGCACGCGAGGAAGGCAATAGGACAGACAGCCCTGCTGACAGTCTTACGCTGACACCACAGCGCACGCACAAGGTGATGGGATACAGGATACAGGTTTACGTGGGAGGAAAGACCAGGGCCGCCAAGCAGAAGGCCGAGTCGACAGCCAGCGCTATCAAGACCTTGTTCCCGCAGCATAAGGTGTACGTGCACTTCTACTCGCCACGATGGATATGCCGTATGGGCAACTTCCGTACACTGGCAGAGGCCAAGGAGGTGCTCGACGAGGTAGTCAGAATGGGTTACGACACGGCAACGCTGGTCAGAGGCAGAGTGACGGTGCCGTACTAAACATACGAACTTTTGAAATGAATCCAGAGACAGAATTCAGAGAAGGACTTGACAAACTGGCAGGGCACTACAAGGAGGTGCTGCAACTGCTGGGCGAAGACCCTGAGCGCGAGGGACTGCTGAAGACTCCCATGCGCGTGGCAAAAGCCATGCAAGTATTGACGAGAGGCTACCAGATGGATGCACACAAGGTGCTGACAGATGCCCTCTTCAAGGAGGACTATTCGCAGATGGTCATCGTGAAAGACATCGACTTCTTCTCGCTCTGTGAGCATCACATGTTGCCATTCTACGGAAAAGTACATGTGGCATATATCCCCAACGGATATATCACAGGACTATCAAAGATAGCACGCGTGGTAGACATCTTCAGCCACCGTCTGCAGGTGCAGGAGCGTATGACGCTGCAGATCAAGGAATGCATCGAGCAGACATTACATCCACTGGGAGTGATGGTTGTGGTGGAAGCCAGACACATGTGCATGCAGATGCGCGGTGTGGAGAAGCAGAACTCGGTGACCACGACGAGCGACTTCAGCGGAGCCTTTAACCAGGCCAAGACGAGACAAGAATTTATGAACTTAATATCTCATTAGGAAAATGTATCAGACAGATCGCGGTTCTTACAAGAAAAAAGAATCAGGATTCAAGCAGTTCAGAAAGAGCTGTCTTGGGAAACTGGTCATTGCTGTGGCGGTGCTTGTCATCGTAATGCTACTGGCCATAATCACTAAGCCTGGCTATCCAAAGATGAAAGACAGGATGGAGGACAACATCAAACAGAGTATCTGGTCGCGTGACAGCATTACTGCCGACGGCATGGATATCTTCATGAGCTGTATTGGACATACCTTCACTCGCTTCTCGGAACCTGCTACCAAGGAGATGGAAGAGCGCTGGAAACTGTTCATAGAATGGGCAGATACCACACGGACGGATATCAGTCCTTATCTGGGATATAGAGACCATCTCTTCTGGTCAACGCTCGTCGCGCACAACAAGCTGTCGTCGGAAGAGGTGACCTGTGGCATCGGCATCTTCGGTCTGGTCATCCCTCTGGTAGATTTCAACAAGTTCATACCTCGTGAAGGGCCGGTGATTGAATACAACAATGCTCCGCTTATCGAACAGACTGGCGACGATGAGTATTACGGCGAGACCCACGTGGGCGTATTCCATTATCAGGACGACCCGTCGAACTAAGACGCACTCGGAATATAAGAAGCATCCTTCGTGACTGGCACTGCCTATGCGAAGGATGTTTTGTTTCTTCTAAGAAGCATACTTCGCAACTAGCTCTGTCAATGCGAAGGAGGTTTTGTTTCTTCTAAGAAGCATACTTCGCAACTGGCACTGCCTATGCGAAGGATGTTTTGTTTGTTCTAAGAAGCATCCTTCGTGACTGGCACTGCCTATGCGAAGGATGTTTTGTTTGTTCTGCTGAATCCCGGCCGTAATCTGGGGAGCAGGAACTGGCCTGCTTTCTACTATCTGATAAACAGCAGTTCTCGGTACTTGGGCAGCGTCCAGAGACCGTCCTCGACAATCATCTCCAGATGGTCGGCTTCCTGTCGGATGGCCTCCATGTGTGGACAGACGGTATTGTGATAGGCGATGGCACGCTGGTGGATGCTCTCTATACGGTTGGCCACGCGACGGGCCTCGGTGAGCTCTTCCACCAGTTGCTCGATGCGCTCCGTACGCTCGGCAATCTCTTCAATCAGTTTCATGTTGCGGGCAGAGAGACGTTCGGCTTTCTGGCTGTCGAAGACGCTCTTCATGCCCTGCACGTTCTTGATGAGCTGACTCTGATAGTGGGTACTCACGGGGATGATGTGGTTCATGGCCAGGTCGCCCAGCACACGGGCCTCTATCTGTACGGTCTTCACATACATCTCCCATTTCACCTCGTTGCGTGCCAGCAGTTCCTTGCGGTTCATCACCTTCACCGACTCGAACATCTTCACCGACGACTCGTCGAGATAGTGCTCGAAGATGACCGGACATGACTTCTCGACGTCGAGTCCCCGGCGAGTGGCTTCCTGCACCCACTCCTCGCTATAGCCGTTACCATCGAAGCGCACAGGCTTGCTGGCTTTGATGTCTTCCTTCAGGGTCTCGAGGATGGCACTGATCTTGCTCTCTCCGTTGGCGATGCGCAGGTCTACGCGCTGCTTGAATGATGTCAGGGCTTCGGCCATCGCCGAGTTGAGCGCTATCATGGCCGAGGCACAGTTGACGCTGCTGCCAGGGGCACGGAACTCAAAACGATTGCCAGTGAAGGCGAAGGGTGAAGTACGGTTGCGGTCGGTATTGTCGACGATGAGATCAGGAATCTGCGGGATGTCAATCTCCATGCCCTGCTTGCCCTTGATGGTAAACAGCTCGTTGGTGTCGCTCTCCTCGATATGGTTAAGCAACTCCGTCAGTTGTGTGCCGAGAAAGCTGGAGATGATGCTTGGCGGTGCCTCATTACCGCCCAGACGATGGGCATTGGTGGCACTCATGATAGAGGCTTTCAGCAAGCCGTTGTGGCGATAGACAGCCATCAGTGTCTCGACGATGAAGGTGATGAAGCGGAGGTTCTCTTCCGGTGTCGAGGATGGTGCATGAAGCAGGATGCCAGTGTCTGTCGACAGGCTCCAGTTGTTGTGCTTGCCGCTGCCATTGATGCCGTCGAAAGGCTTCTCATGGAGCAGTACGCGGAAACCATGCTTGCGTGCCACCTTCTTCATCAGCGACATCAGCAGCATGTTGTGGTCCACGGCCAGGTTGCACTCCTCGTAGATAGGTGCCAGCTCAAACTGGTTGGGAGCCACCTCGTTGTGGCGTGTCTTGCAGGGGATGGCCAGTTCGAGTGCCTGTATCTCCAGGTCTTTCATGAATGCCTGTACACGGTCGGGGATGGTACCGAAATAGTGGTCGTCCATCTGCTGGTTCTTGGCAGATTCATGCCCCATCAGCGTGCGTCCTGTCATCAGCAGGTCGGGACGGGCAGAGTAGAGACCTTCGTCCACCAGGAAGTACTCCTGCTCCCATCCCAGGTTCACACGGCATTTCGTGACATTGTCGTAGAAGAGCGAGCAGACCTCGGTGGCCGCCTTGTCCACGGCATGCAGGGCGCGGAGCAGGGGAGCCTTGTAGTCGAGGGCCTCACCGGTATAGGCGATGAAGATGGTGGGAATACAGAGGGTGTCGTCGATGATGAACACCGGACTGGTGGGGTCCCAGGCCGAATAGCCACGGGCCTCGAAGGTGTTGCGTATGCCGCCATTGGGGAAGCTGCTGGCGTCGGGCTCCTGCTGTACGAGCAGCTTGCCGCTGAACGTCTCCATCATGCCGCCCTTGCCGTCGTGCTCTACGAAGGCGTCGTGCTTCTCTGCCGTTCCTTCCGTCAGGGGCTGGAACCAGTGCGTGTAGTGGGTGACGCCCATCTCCTGTGCCCATTGTTTCATGCCTGCTGCCACCGCATCGGCAATCGAACGGTCCAGGCGGGCGCCATTGTCTATCACATCAATGAGCTTGTCGTAGATATCTTTCGGAAGATACCTGAACATCTTCTCGCGATTGAACACGTATTTTCCGAAATACTCCGAAGGACGTTCCTTGGGAGCCTCAATCTCCAGCGGGCGTTTCATGAACGCTTCTTCCACCACTTGGAATCTCAGGTTGCTTGCCATAAGTCTTTCTCGTTTTGGGTGCAAAGGTAGTGCAATTCGGTCGAACTACCAAATTTTATGACCATGATTATTTTCCGCTCCCGAAATTCGTGAAATTCGTGGCTTTGAAAAAGAAAGAGTAGGCATGAGCCTACTCTTTCAGGAATTGCATTCTGTACATTCCCCTATCTGTCTGCAGGGCAATGATGTAGACGCCTGCCGTCAGTCTGGAGACGTTGACCTCAGTGCTGGGTTTCACCTGCTGCATCTGAAGGACAGGTATGCCGTTTATACTGTAGACAGCGAGCCTGTCGATGACATTGAAATTTCCGCTGATGGTCATCCTGTCAGTGACGGGGATAGGGGAGATGGTCACGCAGAGCTGGCCGTCGGCCTCAGTCGACGCTATTCCGGTGCCATCGACCAGTTGTGTCCATGCCAGTGTGCTGGCCTCAGAGCCTAAGAATCCCTCACTGTCCATGATACCGTTGGTATAAACGGTGAGCAGGTAGTAACCATTGCGATTGGTTAGCGTGCCCATGTTCAGTTTGTATTCCTTAGAGTCTGTCTGACTGATAACAATCTGTGAAGCGTCTTGACGGATGCCCTGCCACAATAGCGACACGTCGTCGTTGGTGAAGGTGGTAGCATCGATAGGTTTGTTGAACACTACCGACAGTTCCTTCACCGACTCTGTCACCACTTCGGCATCCAGAGGTACCGTTTTAAAGGAGTCGACACGCAGTGCGATGTCAGGCAACGGCTCGAAGGAGAGCAGGAATGTTCGACCTCCTGCTGACAGGTCACCGACAAAGTGCAGACGTTTCTCGTGGACGGGGTCCTTGCCGTCGTGGAGCGTACACCATGTCTGCCACACGTTGTCAACGGGAATTTCCGTCCCGTCGTCCTGACAGATGATGCTGGCGAGTTTCTGCTTTCCGCCAGTGGGGTCGGTTAGCGATCCGTAGCACCACCCCATCGTCGACGACGAGGCCTGCAACAGGTAGTCGGTGGCACTGAGTTTGGAGATGCCGAGAGAAGCATGGCCCACGCTCTTCTGTTCACCGTTGGTGAAGTAGATCATGTCGGGTTGGTCCTCAGCATCTATGATGTCATTGACCATGAAACCGCGATGACCGTCCACCGTGCCGAAGCCGTGGATAAGTTCGTGGATGGTGACCTCGTCAAGCAGTGAGAGGTCCTCGTTGCCGTAACTTGTGATATGGGTGGCATTGACGTCATATTTCGTGAAATGTCCGAGCAACGTAGAGGTGAGCCACCACTGCGCATAACTGTACGATTGTGCTGGAATGGTCCCGAAATCGTTGGCAATTTCCTTTCCGAAGGAGAGAGAAGCCTCGCCGCCGTTCACCTGTGAACTAATCAGTTCGAAGTTGATGAGTAGGTCTTTCTCATTCTCCGTGATGACGGGCTGCTGCGTCACCATACGCACATTGGTGGCATCGCCATATCCCTTGTTGTGAATGAGGAGGGCGAACTCCGAAGGCTGCATGGCCTCCACCTCGTTGGTGAGTGCATCGTCGCCGAAGATGTCGCGCTGCATGAAGTAAGTCAGGTCAAGTTCAGGCGACGGTTTCACCGTCAATTCAACAGGATAGAGGTCTCGTATTACCTCCTGTCCCGTGAACGGGTCGATGTAGGTGAGGGTGCCCCCGAAACTGTACCTCACTGGTTCTGTCGGTGCCGCATTCTTCGTCGGGATGAAAAGGATGGTGGCGGTGCCAGTGGCCTGTGCGTCGAGTGTCCATCCGTCGATAAGACTCAGTGGTCCCTGGAATCCTTCGAGTGTCTCCGCATTGATCTGGAACTCGTGGGCGGTGGCTGTCGTGCCGTACATGTCGCGTACTAACAGGTTCAGCCGTACGTCCTTCATGGGTAGTTCCTCGTGGCCGTTGAATACCTTTAGCCTACCGCGGAAAGCCTGGCGCGTCATCGTCATTCTCTGCTCGATGCTCAGTGAGATGGTGGCACAAACAGACGAAGACGTCATCTCATGAATTTTGTCCACATAGTCAAGGTAGGACTCTTCGAAGAAGTCCTGCATGGAGCCGTAGTTATTTGCTGCTGCCACCTCGTCATAGTGTTCGTAGGTGGCGAACTTCTCGTCGAGCATGTCCGTCGTGGGATAGTTGGGACCCTGGCCGTTGACATGGTTGATGTAGGCCCTCATTTCCTCCAGCGTCACCGACATGGGTTTGTGCTCCATCAGTTCCTCGTCGCTGGGGAAATAGTCGTCGGGCAGGTTGGTGGCATATTCGAGGAAGTTCAGTTTCTCGTCATCCACTTCCTCGTACCATATCCTGTCGCCGAAGGTGAAGAGCAGGATGCTGTCGAGTGCTGTCAGTTGTTCGGCATACTCCGTACCAATTTCTTCGAACTCGACCTGCCAGTCTCTGTTGGAATCGCGTTTTCGGTTGCGGGCTTTCTCATTTCCATTGCCATTATCTTTCTCACAAGGTTTCGTCACTTCGTATATTTCAGCAATATAGCCGAATATACCTTTCGTTTTGCTGTTCAAGAAGTCCGTGGCAGCATTTTGTGCCTTATCCTTTGCTTCTCGTTTGATAATCACCCTGACGTCCTTGCCTTGGTCACGGTACATCTTGATGGCCAGTCTGATGGCCTTCATCAGGTGCTTTAGTCCCGATTTCCCAGCCAGCGTTTCGATCAGGTTCTGTGCTTTGGTCGCGTCGCACAGGTCACAGATGTCAAGTGTCTTGGTTACTTCGAGATAGTCGAAGTCGCCACCGCCACCGCCACCGCCATCGCCGCCAGGGCTGCCTGCGCCACCTCCGAAGAGGTTGTTAAGTATCTCCAGGACGGCTGCCGACGTTGCCGAGAGCGCGCACATTTCCATAGCCATAGTCTCGGCGGCCTCGTTGTACTTGATTGCTTCACCACACGCCCACTCGTAGCGATCGCCAAGGGCTATCATGCACTTTCCGTAGATATTGACCATGGTTTCAACGGGATTTTTCCGGCGGGCAGCGAGAATCTTAGAGTCAGCTATGCGAGTGATACGGACGGGTATGATGACCGAGTCTTTGGGCAGGATGGAGAAGCCGTCGGGGATGCCCAGCGCTTCGAACTTCCACACCTCGGAATCTTTCGGGAGAAGAACCTCCACGTTATCTGCCCTGATGAGACCGATATTGGTGAGTTTCATGCTAATGACGACGGCATCGCCCACAGCCATGTTGTCACCGTCGATGCTCTTGGGGATGTCAATCTTCACCACCGGCATCGGCACGTTGGTCTCGTATTCTACGTTGGTGACGATATGATACTCATCCTCAACCTCCGTTTCTTCTACATCCCACGAGACGGTGATGGGCTGATAACTGATATTCACCGTCACCTGTTCGGTGGCTGCAGGATTCACGAAGACGTAGTTGGCGTACTTCTCGTGTTTCTCGGCCTCCACCTCCAGACGGTAGTAGCCTTCGGTCAATTCTACGGTGTAACTGCCCTCTTTTCCCGTCAGGCCCTGTGCGACGGTCTGTCCCGTGGCGGGATAGATAACCTTCACGCCGGCACCCTCCACCTTTGGCGCCTCATCGGTATAGTAAGTGTACTCGTCGCAGACATCGACCTTCAGGAATCCTTTTTTCTCAGAAACGAGGGTCATGACGAAAGGCAGGACGATGCCGTTGCCATTGGTACAGTTCACGCCGATGGTTCCCTTTGCGGGGACATTCAATTTCATGTTTTCGGGGGGTGTAAAGCGCAGCACGAGCGTTGCCTCCTCATTTTGTTTCAGCGATGTAGACGACGATATGAGCGAGAATCCTGTCGGCAGAGCCAGACTGATGGTGCCTGTCTCTCCGCGTCCCTTGTTGGAGATGACCAGCGGAATGTCGCGTGTTGTCCCCTTGGTGATGTTTAGGTTCAGACTGTCGAGATTGCAGACGAGTTGCGAGGCTGCGTTGCGACAGTAGTAATAGACATCAATGTCAAGGTTCGTATTCTCTTTGCTGAAGACGCTCAACTTCAGATGGTCCCAATCGTTGCCCGTCGTTGCTACGCTGCCGGTAAGGGTGTACTTCAGCGTAGCACGCTCTCCTGGGCCGATGGCGTCAGGGATGTCGAAACGGGCGTCGCATCCTTCCGGAGTCTCCGTCACTTTGACCTTGACATCCGAAAGTGCCAGTAGGCCGGGATTGAGGAGGGCTATCTCGCCAGAGAAGGGTTCGTCCATGGTGACGTCGCAGGTGATGTAACTGTTGTCAACACGTTTCACTCCGTAGACGTCGAAGGCTGTCATCTCTTCAGAAGTATCCTCGTCGGGATAGCAGGCACCGACAGCAAAGTGACCACACTGCTGCGGCAGCAGTTGCCACTCGGTCTGGAAGCGTCCGTAGGCATCGGCCTTGAGACGTCTCACCTCTCTAGCTCCTTCGTTGACCACATAGAGGTCGAACTCCGCGTTAGCCGTGTTCTTGCCTGAGAGTTGTACGCTGATGCTGACTTTCTCTCCCTGTGTGTAAACAGACTTGTCGGTCAGTACTGCTGCGCGGAAAGACGAGAGTGAGGTGACCGCGATGTCGGCAGAAATGTTGTTCGTATAGTTCAGTTCCTTGATCTTTCGGTCTTCGTTTACTACGGCATAATAGTTGAGTTCGCCTACTGTAGAGGGCAGTGTGAGCGTCTGTGTCAGTACCTGACCCTCGCCGGGGGCCATGGCACCCTTGGTGTAGAGGCGTGCAGCGGGTACCTCTTCACCGCGACGATAGACGTAGACGGGAGTGGCGTCGCGCAGGTCGGCCATGCCGTCGTTGACCACCTCTGCCGTCAGCGTGATGTCAGTGCCCACCTCTGCCTGGTCGGGTGTAGCCGCGAAGACCTTGATACGTGCGTCGGGCAGCGTCTGGTCGGTAACCATCAGCCAGCAGGTGCCACTGCTGAAACCGTCGGCCTCGACGGTGAAGACGATGGTCTGCGAATCGCCGGAGGCGCTGTTGGCACTGGGTGTTACCTCAACGTAGGCCGACTGCTGTCCGGCAGGGATGGTCAGCGTACGGTTGTAGGTCAGCATGTCGTCATGATCGCTGCTCAGACTTACGGTCAGTGGCTGGTCGACGGCTGTGTTGCGCGTTACGATGAGGCGGGTGGTGACACCTTCTCTCACAGTGCTCTGACTGGCAGAGAGCGAGAGGGCGGGTCCGTCGTCATCGAAGACGGTGAACTGTGCCGACACATTACCTGCCTCCTGACCGTTGGCACTGCAACTGCATGAGGAGAGCCACACGGCGGCGGTTATGGTGTAGGTGCGGTCGCCGTCAACCTGTACGTTATCCACGGGACCGAAGTTAAACGTCATCTGTTCCACGTTCTTAGCCATCTGCAACTCTGTTTGCGAGAAGAAGAGAGCTCCCTCGCTATCGTTGCTCAGACGGACGGTGACGCGCTTGTCCTGGTTAGTGATTCGGCGCAGCGTGCCAGTGACGCTCACCGGCCCGTCGCCCTCCTTCACCTTGTTGGGCGTTAAGGTGAGTTCCAGCACGGGCAGGTCGTCGTCTTTCAGGATGACGATAGTCTCGGCAGGCTCGTAACCCTGTGCGTAGACGGTGAAGGCCGAGGACACCTCCTCATCGGGAACATCGTCGTCGACCACATTGACATCGACGACCACCTCAGAAGCCCCGGCAGGAATGACGGCCGCAACGGGGTAGCGGAAGCGTTTAGGATGTTCGGAAGAGATGCTGACGGATAGGGGTTCGGTCGCGGCCATCGAGAGACTGACGGTGAGTTGGAAGGTATCGCCCTCCTCTACCTCTGTGGCAGAGGTGGTGACCTTCAGCGGCGGTAGTTCGTCGTCGCGGACGATGAACGACCCCTCCACGGCCTCATAGCCGTCTTGCGCCTCTATGCGCAAATTCACGACAGAATCGACATCGCAAACATCGTTGTCAGCAAGGGTGATATAGAAATAGACCGTGCCCTGGTCGCGTGGGATGGTGACGCTCTGCGGCACTTGGAGACGTGCGTCGCCGCTAACCTTCGTCAGCTGGAAGGTCTCCGGGGCCGCCCATCGTCCACTTCGAGAGAGTTGGCACCTGATGATGGACGTGCTACCCTCCTGTAGAGGTATCTGTGGAAGGGAGAGGAAGAGTTGCTTACCCAGCGTTAGTGGAGCATCGGCGGTCTGCGTACTGTTGTTGAACACATTATCGCTGATCTCTCCTGAGTTGACGGCGGGAACGATAGTGACGCCCAGGTCGACAGCCCCCTCCATGCCCAGGAGCTGGGGCAGCACGACATCGGCGCTACGCGAGACGATGGCACCAGGGGCCAGCTCGTCGTTGTCGCAACCGATGGTGCCGATAGTCAGTTTACTGCCATCTGCCGAAAGGAGGTAGATGCGTTCCGTCCAGTTGCCGTACCCCGTGAGATTGCCCTCGTTGGCGACCTGCCACGAGAGGTGCAGCACGCCACCGGGCATGGCGTTGGCTGTGGTGGTCGATAGGTTGTTAACCACGAAGTCAGGGCTGTCGACATTCTCGCCGCCTTGGCGAAGGATCTGCAGCGAGCCACTACGCACGTTAATGCTTTCTTCCGTTCCGTCAGCCTTGAAGACCTTTCCGTCAGACAGTTCTACGGTGTAGATGTTGTCTACGGTGACGGTATCGGGAACATGGATGGGAATCTCGAGGATTGACCCTCCGACGCCGTCGATAGTTGTCGCACCGTTGACGATGAAGTGCAGGCTACCGTCGCTGCCGTCCTCAACCTTTAGCGTGTGGTTGGTGGCGCGGGCGGTTAATGAGATGCTGTTCGGGTCGACGGTGAAACCAGCCGGAAACTTCACGTCGAGTGAGAAGCCCGTGACGTCGACGCCCGCATTCTCCATATATATATGATAGGTATGGGCCTGTCCGGGCAGCACTCCTTCACGCATAGCGTAAAGATTGCAGCGGTTGACCTCCTCCATACCTGGTTCGTCGGGATTGCCGGGAGAGTAGTTATAGGCGTAGTTGGCCACCAGCGTAACGTCCTTCTCGGGCATGGTGTAGGTGAAACCACTCGATGTGGAGATGACTTCACCGTCCTTCGTCCAGTTGACGAAACTGTAATACTGGTTGTTGTATGCCTGCACGAATACCGTGTTGCCAACTTCGATGTTGTTATCACTGCTCAGGTTGAACCATCCCGCGTTGGCAGGGTTCGTCCTCAGGTAGAGATGACGTCTAATGCTGATCTTGCCAGGTTCTTCGGGTGAACCGGGATTATAGACATAGCGGGCTGTAAGCGTGACGTGACGTTCGGGCATCACATAAGTGAAGTTGGCTGTCGTAGAGAGCACATTGCCCTGCTCGTCTTCCCAACTCACGAAGTGATAGTCTCCGTTATCGTAGGCATAGAGCGACACCTCCTGGTCTGCCTCAAAGTAGGAGAGGTTGCTGATGTTAAAATAACCGACATTGGCAGGCGTCGCCTTCAGTGTCAGCTTCCACTGCCGGGCCCCAGGTTCCTCGGGGTTGTCGGGGTTATATTGTGCTCTGACTCCCAGGCAGGCAAGCAACAGGCAGAGCAAGAGCAGATATCTTTCAGAATGTTTCATCTTGTGTCCTCCTAAAGGTTGTTATTTCACTACCACTATCTTTCTGTCCTTCACGTAGATGCCTCGTGTCTCAGGCGTAGCGACACGGCGTCCCTGCAGGTCATAGAGTTGTCCTGGTGTGGCGACAGCCGCATTGATGTCGCTGATAGAGGTGGCTTCTGTCTGCCAGGCGAGGGTGAATCGCTGTTCGATATCGCCCGTTTCGTCGATGGCGAAGGTGTAGCTGCTGCGACTCAGGTCGGTGGTCTGGCCGGTCATGGCGTCGGTCAGCAGTAGTGTTCCCTGGCCTCGCTGCATGCTGAACGTGTAGGTTCCGGCCTTGTTAGCACGGACACCCAGCCGCACGGAGCCGTCGGCGTCGGGACGCTCGTTGATGGCCAGCGGATGGCTGTCAGCGTCGAGGGTGTAGAGTTGGGGTACGGTGGCCTCGCTGCTGAAGAACTTGACGACGTCGCTGCCCGTCTCGTAGGCGAGTGATGCCTGCGCGCTGACCACCAGTCGTGCTACGTCGCTCTGCTCACCGTTGGTGACTGCTATGTCGAAGAGACGACGGGTGGAGGGGACTGTCTGGCGGGCTGCCTCCGTGCGCTGCACATCAACGCTGGTCTGCCTACCCTCTTTACGGAACAAGATCTGCTTCAGCGACGAGGGCTTTTGGACGAAAAAGGCCTCCATGGGGCGGAGCACATAGTTGTCGTCGATGGGCGAATAGGCCCTGTAGGTATTGTTGGAATAGTCCCACACGGTGATGGGGGCAGCCAGTTCCATGTAGTAAGTATCGTAGAAGCAGGGATAGGGATTGCCCACATAGTTCCAGTTGGCATCGGCATCGTTGGCCGAGCCATAGGCGCTCAATGCCGTGGTGACATCGTCGGAAGGCATCAGGAAAGGTTCGCTGTTGGCTACCGACGGTAGTGTCAACCATCCATTCCTGTCTGTTTGGACGATATAGCCCTGTCCGGCTTTCAGCGTGGTTCCCAGGATGTCCTGCCAACTGCCCGAGGGTCCGTTGGCGGCTCGGTTCTGGGCATTGTAATAGCGGAAGATGAACGATGCCTGCTGATCGCTGTGAACCACGTCTTTGATGTTTACGTCATGGTACGGCGTGATGAAAAACCATTGTCCGGCATCGAGGTAGAAACGGGTGGACTGACGGTCGACGCGCATGTCGGGGGCACTGTTCAGCAACTGGCCGTATGCTATTCTATTAATATTGGTGGTGAAGGTCAGCGTTCCCACCTCTAATGGAGCGTTGCCGTCGACGATGAGTTGTGCGTTCTCCAGCAGTTCAATGTCCACCTTGCCAGTCGGACGACGATTATTGGTCAGTTGCAGAGTGCTACCCACCATGAGTACTGAGGGCTCGACACCGTCGACGATGGTGCCGAACTGATGCCAGATGTTGTCGAGTTTATAATCGACCACGGCAAAGGAAGGCACGACGAGGGTCGCTTTGCTGAAGTCTAAATTACCCCAAAAATAATCCTCTACTGCGGGTGGAGTGGCGGCGGGACAGACAACTCTTTCAACAGATGTATCATAAAAACATGTTCCCTGATAAATATTGGGAGAGTAAGGCAGCACCACCCGTTTCAGACTGCTGCAATAGCTGAAGGCATCATGACCTAAAAAGGTAAGACCGGCAGGTAGTTCTACATCTTCAAGAAACCGATTTTCAAAAAATGCAGACTCATATATGGCACTCAATCCTGCCGGAAACTCTATGTTTTTGATCGCCGAACCCCAAAAACATTTGGCTCCGATTATCTTCAGGGCTGAAGGCAGCACTACCGAATTCAAGGAATCGCAAGAATAGAAGGCTTCCTCTTCCAATGTCGTTATGCCGCTGGGTATGACAACGCTCCTCAGCTGGTCACAATTATAGAAGGCACGATATCCTATAAAAGTGAGGGATAGTGGCAGGTCGATGGATTCAATGGCGGTCGATTCAAAAGAATAATCTCCTATAAAAGTAAGTGTTGGCGGCAGGTCGATGGATTCAATAGCGGTCTCCCCAAAGGCTCCATGGCCAATGCTCTTCAAGTTCTTTGGTAGCAAAATGAGATGGAAGTCCCGCAAACCATTGAACTGCTCGTTAGGAACGGCTTCGAAAGCGGCCTCGCTGAAGTCGGCTCCTTTCAGGTTGGCCATGTTCTTCAAGGTAGCGAAATCGTCGTCGTTCATGGGTCCTTTGACGCGGAGATATTCCACCTCCGCCAGCGAGTTCACTTTGTACAGCACTTCGTAGCCTAACGTTCCAGGGCTGCCGAGTTCCACACTGGTCCAGTTCAACACGTCCTGTCCTCTGCCTGCCATCACTATCGCGACGAGCAAGGCTGTCATCATCAAAAAACGTTTCATTGTTTTAATAGGTTTATGGTTGTCTTAGTTATGATTTCTTGTGAAAAACTGATGAGAATGCCTTTTAGGGGCATCAATTCTAATTGCAAATTTAATTATTATTTTTGATATTAGGAAATACGAATAGGCAAAAAAGG
>JAIKWS010000049.1 GCA_024684515.1 Prevotella sp. | reverse complement strand
AACGATTTTGGGGAAAGGGGGAGTCATGGGCCCAGGAGTACTAACTTGTAAAACATTATTACTTACAGCTGCTGCTTGGACAATCCATTGGCGGCTTGTCCAAAGATTACGCATCAAAAAAACTTCTGCGGATTTTGGGTTTCCTAACTAGGGAAATATTTTTTCATAGTGAGGTAGCAAAAAATCCTGCGTGATGTAGGAATATCCAGAAAAGAAAATAGTTTACAAAATACCATATGCAGAAGAAATTCTAGCATTTCTTCTGCATCTGTTGTCAGTTTACTCCTTTTAGCGGAAATTGGTAGCTCGTCAGAAGGGCATGTTGGCCAACGCTAATAGAGGCTGGCACTGACGATGCGTATGTCGTCGACTGGACGGTTGTAGTCGTCGGTGAATACTTTCTGAATGCTTTTCACCACATCGAGCCCTTCTGCCACCCATCCAAAGACGGTGTACTGGCCATCGAGATGGGGAGCACCTCCCAGATGACGATAGGTCTGACGCATCTCTGGCGTCATGACGGTCTTGCCCTGTGTGGCCTCTTCCACACCACGGGCATACTCGTCGAGCTTCTGCGACGAGAAGGTGGTACCCCATACGATGTAGAACTGATGACCACTGGAACGTCGTTCTGGATTGACATCGTCCCCCTCGCGGGCTGCGGCCACGGCCCCACGATAATGATAGAGCTGAGGGGTGCGGAACTCGGCAGGGATGGTATAGTCGGTGGGATCGTCACCCAATACGGCTCCTGGCTCTGCGTGACGACTGGTAGCATCGCCACCCTGAATCATGAAGTTGGCTATGACACGATGGAAGAGCAGCGAGTCGTAGAAATGCTCCTGCACCAACTTCACAAAGTTGTCACGATGCAGAGGGGTGGAGTCACTCAGCACGATGCGGATATCGCCCATGGTGGTACGGAGAAGCACACGACGGGACTGGCTGCTGGCTGACAACGAAACGAAGGTCATCATCAGCAGCGACAGGAATAGTTTTCGGAAAGATGTCATAGTCGTCATAGGAATGATATACGTGAATTATAGTTGTCTGTCAGTATCACTGAGACTGATCTCGGCAGAACCATAGCAACGGTGATGGCTGGCATCATAGACCACACAGAACTGTCCAGGTGCCACACCGTGAATAGGCACTGACGAATGTACGAGATAAGAGCCCTCCTCGTCTTGCGACTCAAGGGTTGCCGCATGCCATTCTGGGGTGTGACGTATCTTGATGGTAACCGCTGCAGGCGGCAGCACGCCATTCAGACTGTGGAAGTCGCGAACAAGAAAATCCTGGCGATAGGCAGCCGCAGGATCATAACCGTGGCTGACATAGAGGATGTTCCGATGGATGTCCTTCCTGACCACGAACCAGGGACCGCCACCCAGTCCGAGTCCTTTTCGCTGGCCTATGGTATGGAACCAGTGTCCCTTGTGGTGACCAATCAGCCGTCCTGTCTCCAGTTCGACGACGTCACCCTGCTGTTCACCAAGATAGCGGCTCAGATACTCGTTATAGTCGATCTTGCCCAGAAAGCAGATGCCCTGCGAGTCACGACGGTGGGCACTGACCAGATGCTCACGTTCTGCCAGCTGTCGCACCTCATCTTTTATATAATGTCCAATGGGGAAGATGGCTTTCTCGAGTTGCCACGAGGTGATCTGTGCCAGAAAGTCAGTCTGGTCCTTCACGGGATCAGGAGCCGTACAAAGCCATTTTCGTCCGTCGGCATCACGTTCGGTCTGGGCATAGTGGCCCGTAGCGATGAGGTCGTAGTCGTGACCACGCTTCTCGTGGAAAGCCCCGAACTTGATGAGTCGGTTGCACATCACATCGGGGTTGGGTGTCAGTCCCTTGCGTACCTTCTCCATGGTGTAGCTAGTCACCTGGTCCCAATATTCACGATGACAGTCCACGACCTCGAGCCTACAGCCATATTTATGGGCTACAGCCGTGGCCATCTCCATATCCTCCTCGCTGGTGCAGTCCCATTCCTCCTTCTCCTCAGGACCTATCTTAATATAGAAGCAGTCAGGATGCAAGCCCAGCCGGGACAGCTCGTAGACTACCACCGAACTGTCGACACCTCCTGAGAGCAGCACCGCTATCCGCTTGTCCTTGATTTCCTCGTCAATCATGGTGCAAAGGTACGAATAAGCGAGAGAAATGCAAAAGAAAATCGCGTTTTTCTTTTGCATTTCAGAGCGAAAGAACCTTCGACCATCATTTCCCTGATCTATTTCAGTCTTACCCAAGCCTTAGCCATACTCTAGCCATACCTTAGCCATACTCTAGCCATACTCTAGCCATACTCTAGCCATACTCCTACAGGAGCCTAGAAGGAGGCTAGAAGGAGGCTAGAAGGAGCCTAGAAGGAGGCTAGAGCGAGAGTGAAGCGAGGCTAGAGCGAGTGTTGCCTATCGTACGACTGGCTTTACGTGTTGAATCCAGCCAAGTGGAATCAGGAAAAGGCTAAGAAACAGTCCTAGACAAGCCGGAAGGCCTTGAACAACTACTGCGTTGACTGAATGATGATAACGGCAGGTAGCGACGGACAACTCATAATAAAAGTTAAATATCCTGCTCCATCCATTGCGAATCAAAAGAAAATTCATATCTTTGCAATATCATTTTGATATCATTTTAATTATTACGATTATGGAAAAGAAAGAAAAAGATTTTGGCGGAACCGTACTGAACGGTTTCCTGTTCCTGTTCCTGAACATTCTGCTGACGCTGGCTAGCATCGCCGGCATCGTTTGGGGCATCATGCTGCTGAGTGACGACCTGCCAGGTGGCAAGGTACTTACATGTGGCATCATCCTGCTGATTGTCTCACTGATTATGTGGAGCGGCATGATCATGCTCGAGCCCAACGAGGCACGTGTCGTCACCTGGTTTGGCAAGTACAGCGGCACATTCAAGGAGACCGGTTTCTTCTGGATCAACCCATTCTACTCTACAAAGAAGGTAAGCCTGCGTGCACGTAACCTGGATGCTGAACCCATCAAAGTGAACGACAAGACCGGCAACCCCATCATGATAGGACTGGTGCTGGTATGGAAGCTGAGCGATACCTACAAAGCCCTGTTCGAGGTCGACACCCAGACGATGGCCAACGCTCCTGCCGGACAGATAGGTGCCGATATGCGGTCGATCATGAATGCCCTGGAGCGTTTCGTTCGTGTGCAGAGTGATGCCGCACTCCGTCAGGTGGCAGGACAATATGCCTATGACGATGAGGACAATACGCATCAAGGACTGACCCTGCGCGATGGTGGTGAGGAGATCAACGAGCAACTGGAGGAGAAGCTCAACGAGCGACTGGCTCTGGCTGGCATCGAAGTGGTGGAGGCTCGCATCAACTACCTGGCCTATGCACCAGAGATTGCTGCCGTGATGCTGCGCAGACAGCAGGCATCGGCCATCATCACTGCCCGCGAGAAGATTGTGGAAGGTGCCGTGTCGATGGTGAAGATGGCACTCGACAGACTGGCATCGGAAGAGATCGTAGAACTGGACGACGACAAGAAGGCCGCCATGGTGAGCAACCTGCTCGTGGTGCTCTGTGGTGACGAGTCGGCACAGCCAGTAGTGAACACAGGTACGTTGAACCATTAAGTCGAAGAGACGTCTCAGAACGTACTGCATGAAAGAGTCATTAGAAGAAATCTGGGTCTACCACTCCATCTGGAAGACGTTACTGACCATACTGGTGGGCGTCCTGTTTACGGTTAGCTCCATCATCATGCTGATCAAAGGCAAAACTGTTGTCTTAGCATGGCTCTCCATCCTTTTCTTTGGGGGCAGCGCACTCGTCATGCTGTATTTGCTGCTCAAGCAGCTGATAACGCACAGACCCTACATGATCATTGGCGACCAATCCGTTAGGGTGTTCGACGGTAAAGGATACGAAGTGTCGTTTGCCGACGTGGAAGATTTCTTCATAGCCAGCAACGACACCATTGGCATCCACTACAAGAACGAGGTGGAAGCCACTAAGATGGAGGAGGCTAGCACCATGGAGCGCATCGTGCGCAAGTTGAACAAGAAAGTGTCAGGAAGTCAAGAGACAATGACGGCCAGCGGACTCACCATCAAGCCCAAGGTCCTCTGTGCCATCATGAACGAACGACTACAACTAATAAAAAAACATGGCAGATAAGAAGTCGAAGAGCTTTATCCTACGTGTAGACGCCGAGACGATGAACGCGATAGAGGCCTGGGCTGCGGACGAGTTCCGCAGCACTAATGGCCAGCTGCAGTGGATCATCACCGAAGCCCTGCGGAAGGCTAAGCGTCTGCCCAAGAAGAAACAAAACCCAACAAGCGATGAACCGCAATAAAATACTAACGATATTCATTGGAGGCCTGGTCATGGTCTACACACTTTTAGCTGTGCTCCTTGTCAAAGACGTCATCAACAGCAAGGTGTGGATAGCCATTTGCTCGGTGATCGCCATCCTTGCGATTTTCCTGGCCTACCGCATCCGCAAGATACAATAGCAGTAATCATCTATCAACAACCTTTATTATATGGAACAAATCAAGAACGAACATCTCACGGTCGAGGTATCGGAGATGGGAGCTGAGCTCCAAAGCATCAAAGACAGTGAAGGACGCGAATACCTGTGGAATGGTGGTGAGAAATGGCCCCGCCGGTCACCCATCCTCTTTCCCATCGTATGTAGCGTCAACGACGACACCTATACCGTAGACGGCAAGGAGTATCACCTGCCTCGTCACGGCTTTGCCCGCGACACCAAGTTCAAGCTCGTGGCACAGGGTGAGCACAAGGTGACCTATGCCCTGCACGAGACAGAAGAGACACTGAAGGTCTATCCCTATCACTTCAACCTGGCCGTCAGCTACCGTCTCAGTGGCAACAAGATTCACGTGGTATGGCATGTGGAGAACACCGACAACAAGGACATCCACTTCCAGATAGGCGGACATCCTGCTTTCCTGGCTCCTGGATGCAAGGAAGATGAGGATCTGCGTGGTGTGATTGCCCTGAAGACCTCTGCTCATCAGCCAAACACCGACTTCAAGGGCCTGAAGAGCTATATCGACGGCTCGCACGAGATGACAGAGATAGCACTCAGCGAGATCAAGGAAGGCCTCATCCAGTTCAACGATGAATTCTTCGCCAACGACAGCGTGAAGATCCACGACAGCCAGACCTGCCAGGCTTGTCTGCTCAATCCAGACGGCTCGCCAGCAGTGACACTCGACTACAAGTGCCCCATCATTGCTTTCTGGAGTCCCTATCAGAAGAAAGCTCCCTTCGTATGCATCGAACCCTGGTACGGACTAGGTGACCCACGCGGATGGAAGGGTGAGTTCAAGGACAAATATTACATGAACCACCTGCAGCCCGGTGCCTCGTTCATGAGCGAATACACCATCACCATCGGGTAGGCCCCATACAAGACAACACTCCCCCACGACGGCTCTCAGACAGGATTCTATCTGAGAGTCGTCCTTTTATAGGTGCCGCCAGTCTCATGCCTTTTCTCATTTACCCCACACTGCAACTAGTGGGTCACGAGGTGACGGCATTGGAATTCTTCAGACCTACCGAGTTCGTCACTCAGAAATGGCAGTTCGTCAAAAATCGCCATCTTTTCAGCAAGAAAATCCTGCGTTTTTGCTAAATTTGCACAAATATCAGCAACCATAAATATACATTAAATAATGTTAGCCGTATGAAAACCTTAAGATTTTTACTAACCATCTTCACATTCGTCTTTGCTACAGTTGTCCTTGCTGACGATACCCTTGAGATAGGAGACGAAGTGGAAATCGTCAACCCTGAGTTTGACAATGCTACTGGAGGGAGATAGAACAGTACGTAAGGTAGTAGTGAAATAGCTCGCTATAAAGTGGGATTACGGCTCACTACAAGTGGGATTACGGCTCACTACAAGCGAGATTACGGCTCACTATAAGCGAGATTACGGCTCACTATAAGTGAGATTACGGCTCACTACAAGTGAGATTACGGCTCACTATAAACGAGATTACGGCTCATGGTCAGTGAACCGTAATCTTATTCTGAGGATGATTGTTGTTGGCTACAGATGTTTCTTCGGATAGAGGGCATCCCACCACGAGGGGTCGTCCTTGAGCCAACGCTGGAACCAGGCCATCTGCGTGGCCAGCCATTTCTCCCGCTTCCCATAGTCGAGGATGTGATGGTTCTGTCCCTCGACCTCGACGAGTGCCACCTCACGTCCCAGCAGTTTCAGTGCGGTGAACATCTGCAGGCTCTCGATGAGTGGCACGTTGGTATCGGCATTGCCATGCAGCAGGAGCAGTGGCGTGTGTATCTTGTCGGCATTGAAGAGGGGGCTCTGGTCGACATACAGCTGGCGATGGCTCCAGGGGTAGCTATTGGCCATCGACACCTCGCTGTAGTTGTAGCCCCAGTAACCTTCGCCCCAGTAGCTGGTATGGTTGGCGATGCCCGCATGACTGACGGCACAGGCAAAGATATCGGTGACGGTCTGCAGGTACTGTGTCATGAATCCCCCATAGCTGGCACCCATGCACCCTATTTTCTTAGGGTTGATGAAGGGATGCTCCTCACATATTTTCTTCACACCCTCGATGATGTCGCCAGCTGGCGTTCCACCAGGCACCACCCCGTTGACAGGAGCCCCTCCTGCGGTGTTGACATGCCGTGATGCCCATTCCTGTCCGAAGCCTGTAGCCCCGCTGGGCTCGACGATATAGGCGACATAGCCCAGCGAGTTCCACATCTGCGGTGCATAGGGTGACTCGAAATAGCGGGATGTGGGTGAGCATCCGCCATAGTAGTAGACAATCATGGGATATTTCTTCGATGCATCGAAGTCGGCAGGCAGATAGAGTCGTCCGTAGACGGTGTCGCCATGTGAGTTCTTGTAGTTCCAGTCCTCGCAGGTGCCCACCTGTGCCTGGCCGAGTGCCGTTCTGCCATCGAAGAGCTGTGCCTCGCCACTGTCCTTGTACGACGACGATGACTTCTTGCCCTTCTTTTTCATCAGCTGTGGGATATTCACGACATAGGCTGATGCCGGCTCGAGGGTCTTATATGATAGGTACGCCATGACCGGTGCCTGGTCGGCCA
The DNA here is from genome assembly GCA_024684515.1 of Prevotella sp. GTDB lineage: Bacteria > Bacteroidota > Bacteroidia > Bacteroidales > Bacteroidaceae > Prevotella. The sequence continues at coordinate 12,941 of JAIKWS010000049.1, read as the reverse complement.
TAGCCCATCGATAGGTATAGTCGCCCTGTTGTGGCAGTTTCTCGATGGTGGCTGTCTGCGGATGGAGACGGAACAGGCTGACATAGTCACGGTCTTCGGCCGAGAAGTAGATCTTCCCATCGGCTGCCGACCACTGCATGCTCTGTACAGACGGGTCGAAGTCGCGTGTCAATGGTGTGGTCTTCCTCGTAGACAGATCGAAGAGGAACAACTCGTTCTCCGTCATGCTAGGGGTGACATGGTCCGGCAGCTGACAGCCTATGCGGTTGAAGGCCTCTGGAGTACCCATGAACAGGACCTGAGTGGCATCTGGCGAGAATGCACACGACCCTAGGAATCCCTCACAGAGCAACAACGTGTCAACCTGCAGGGTCCTGACATCCATCGTGAAGACATCCATCACCTCCGTAGGTCGACTCGTCAGTCGCGAATAGGACGTTCCGAAGAGTAGCTTCTGTCCGTCTTGCGAGATATCGAAGAGATGCTCCCCCTTGGTGCCATAGGTGATACGCTGGCAGATGCCTGTAGCCACATCGTATTTCATCAGATAGTTGCGATTGCGCCACCCTGGCTGCCGGTCGTCCATCTCGAGCACCTGGAAGACGTCTCTGTCTTCCTTCGGTCCTTCTGCCTCGGCCGTGACGATGAGGAAGTCCTCCGTGGGACTGATGGTGTAGCTGCCCTTAGGTAGGTTGCTGATCCATCGCGTGCGTTCTCCCGTACGTGCATCGACCTTGTAGAGCATGCGATTGCTGCCCTCGGTCACCTCTTCTATATACGCACACGTGCGAGGCATCCACGTAGCACTGGCCGGCAGTGTGCGCACGAAGGTCGTACCCTGGCTGGTCAGCTGTAGCAGTTCGTATCGCCATCTGCTGTTGCCTCCCCTCTCCGTGTCCTGATAGCTCACGCAGACATATTGCCCGTCGGCCGAGACGCTGATGCCCCGCACACGGTGTCCGTCCGTCAGGTCATGGACCATATAGGGGTGATGCTTGTCAAGTGTGGTGCTCACAGCCCGCGAGGCATCGATAGATACGCTGATGCTGTCTGTGTCGCTGGGCTGTGCCAGGTACTTGATGGCCACCAGATGGTGCTCGGGCCATAGGTCCAGGTTGCCGCTGCTCTCCTGTCCATCGATATACAGCCTGTACTTCTGAGGTCCTTTCACCTCAATCTTTCCTTTCACATAGTCCGCATTGTTCAGGTAGAAGCTGAGCACGCCAACACTCTTCTGCTGCGCCAGCGATGGCAGCAAGCCAGCCTTGCAGGTGGTCAGCTGCTGACTCTCCAGTGGAATGGCATTCAACAAAGACATCTCGTCAAATTTCTGCCCGCTCACGTCAACGCTATCGGCACTGAAGGGCATCACAACGGCATAGGGACCAGACTGGGAGAACTCGCGAACCTGGGTTCTTACTTGTGCCTGCAAGGTCGACAAAACGGCCATCGAGGCAACCAAGGTCAATAGTGTTTGTTTCATAATTGTTCTTATTTGTTTCGTATAGTGTGCAAAAGTAGTAAAAATTTGTGAATTAGGCACGAATTCCAATCAATTATTTATAACTTTGCAAGCAAAAACCCAACGAAAGAAGCGAATGAAACGACAGAAGGCCATCTTGGCGACGGTACTGATGATGTGCTCCATGCAGGCTACAGCACAGCAGGGGCTAGTGATCAACGAGTTGATGCAGTCGAACATCAATTGTGTGATGGACGACCTGAACGAGTTTCCTGACTCCTGGCTGGAGCTCTATAATGCGGGAACCTCGGCCGAGCGGCTGTATAACTATCAGGTGGGCACGACCCCCAATGTGGATGAGGCCTGGAGACTGCCCGGACAGATGGTGTCGCCAGGCGGACATGTGCTGGTCTATTGCGACAAGGAGGCCAACGGTCTGCACACCCCTTTCAGGCTCGAATCGGGAAAGGGATGCTCGCTATACCTCTTCTGCAATGGCGAAATAGTGGACAAGGTGGAGGGCCTGCAGAAGCAGCCGGCTCCCAATATAGGCTATGGAAGGAAGACCGACGGCAGCAGCGAGTGGGGATATCAGCTGCTGCCTACCCCACGGACAGCTAACAGCGGTGAGGTCTGCGACCACGACCACGTGCTGGGAGAGCCCGTCTTCAGCGAGACAGGACGTGTGCTGACCGGCAGTCACACCCTTCGTGTTGCCGTCACCATGCCAGCGGGGACGCCAGAGGGCACCGTGCTGCGATATACCCTGGATGGCTCTGAGCCTACGGAGAAAAGCCAGAAATACCTCACACCGTTCACCATCAGCAGCACACGTGTGATCAGGATGCGGCCCTTCTGCGAGGGATGGCTGTCACCACAGGCGGTCACGCAGTCCTACATCTTCTTCCCACGACAGCTGACGCTGCCTGTGGTCAGCATCGCCAGTGACCGTAAATATTTCGACGACGGCAAGCTCGGCATCTTTGCCAACAACAACGGCAATACAAGGGTGGACTGGCGACGACCCATCAACATCGAGTTCTTCTTTGGCGAGGACTGCGGCAGTGCCATCAATCAGCTGTGTGAGACTCGCATCGCTGGTGCTGCCTCGCGAGGTGCTGCCAAGAAGTCGCTGGCCATCTATGCTCACAAGCGGTTTGGTACCAAACGTTTCAGCTACGAGTTCTTCCCCGACCAGTGTCCAGGTCTCACCGACTACAAGTCGCTCGTGCTGCGTAATGCCGGCAATGACTTCGACTATCTCTATATGCGAGATGCCATCGTGCAGCGGACTATGGCCAGCCATACAGACCTCGACTGGCAGGCATGGAGACCAGCCATCATCTATATCAATGGCAATTATCATGGCATGCTCAATATCAGGGAACGGGGCAACGAGAACAATATCGCCACCCACTACGACGGACTGGAGGATATCGACCTGTTTGAAAACTGGAACAGCCTGAAGGAGGGTGATAGCGAGAATCTGGACAGCTTCAAGACATTCTATGGCGAGCACGGACACACCATGGCGGAATATGAGGAGTGGATGGACTGCCAGGAGTTTATCAATCTCATGGCCATGAACCTCTACTTCAACAACTATGACTTCCCAGGCAACAATATCGTCATGTGGAGATCCAGGAAAGCGGACTCGGACCGTAAAGGCTTCGACGGACGGTGGAGGTGGATAGCCAAGGACTGCGACTACACCCTGGGACTCTATGGCGATCCTGTGGACTATCGCATCCTGGAATGGCTCTACAACCCCAATTTCGACAGTGGCAAGAACTGGGGAGCCAACGGCTATGAAGGAACACGGCTGTTCCGCAGACTCATGGAGGACGAGGACTTCAGCCGTGAGTTCATCGACCACTGTGCCATCTATATGGGCGACTTCCTCAACGAGCAGGGAGTGAGGGAGGTCTGGGACCCGATGTACGAAATGATCAAGTACGAATATCCTAACCACAGGAAACTGATCAATCAGTGGTGGCCCAACTATGGCGACGAGCTGAACAATGCCTATAAGTGGCTGAAGAAACGTACTGCCATCTTCTATCAGCAGCTAGGCGACTACTACAAGCTGGGAACACCCATACAGATGACCGTCAACAAGGAGAACGAGCCCAAGGACGTTGGCATCACCTTCAATGGCGTGAGGCTCTCGAAGGGAGTCTTCGACGGGAATTTCTTTGCCGGACGACAGATTACACTGCAGGGAGAGCCAGTCGGGGAACAGACAGTGACAGGATGGCGGGTGCAACAGCTCACCAACGGGTCGTCGTCAGTCAACGAGGTTGACGGACCCCTGCTCTCCATGACGATGCCAAAGTGCAGCCGACTTGTCATCACACCCATCGTCGGAGCTACCAACAGCATTGATATCGTTGAAGAGAAAGAGTGGACATGGCAGCGTGACGAACAGTTTGTCTATCTCACAGGAGTGGCAGCAGGCACCCCCATCACTCTCTACGACCTAAGGGGCATTATCATCTTTAGGAACATCGCAACAGGTGATGACCTCTCGCTACCCGTGAAAACAGGGGAGCCGTATGTGCTGAAAGTGGGGGCTACAACAATAAAACTATAGGTGCGAAGGTGATCAGTCTGTTTCTGCCGGGAAGAGCGATACTTTAGTTCAGAAGGCCAAACATCAAAGAGACAAAATAATTATTGTTAAATAATCAGGCCCTTTTGTGTATTTCGTATTCTTTTTAGTACTTTTGTATTCGCAAAACCCAACGATAATGAAACGACTAATTCTCTTGATGGCTATCTGCATAACGGCAGTTGGCAAAGTAACCGCACAGCAGACGGCACTCGACATCGTCAACCAGATGTCACCAGGGTGGAATCTTGGCAATACCTTTGAGGCCAAGCACTGGAATGGTGCCGACCTTTATAACAACAAGGGTGGACTGGCGTCAGAAACCTCATGGCAGTCGACCAAGACCACGCAGACAATCATCGACTTCGTCAAGGCACAGGGATTCCGTTCCGTGCGCATCCCCGTGGCGTGGGTATGCGGACATATCAGCAATTCAGAAAATTACGCCATCGATGCCTCGTGGATGAAGCGGGTGAAGGAGGTGGTCGACTACTGCATCAAAGACGACTTGTACGTGGTGCTGAACGACCATTGGGACGGTGGATGGCTGGAGAACCATATTGCCGATACCGATTCCAGCACGGTAGAGAAGAACAAGACCGTGCTCACTGCCATCTGGACACAGATTGCCGAGACCTTCAGGGACTATGACGAACACCTGCTCTTCGCAGGACTGAACGAGCCTAACTCGGAGGAAACACCCAAGACATCGACCATCAACAATCTGATAGCCTATAACCAGACCTTTATCGATGCCGTGCGTGCCACAGGAGGACAGAATGCCAGTCGCGTGCTCGTGGTGCAGGGACCGTCGACCGATATCAACAAGACCGTGAAATATGCTTCGCGATACCTGCAGCTTAAGGACTCTGCCGAACAGCGGCTGGCCATCGAGGTGCACTACTATGCTCCCTGGCAGTTCTGGGGTATGGAAAGCGATGAGTCGTGGGGTAAGGTGTTCTACTACTGGGGCAGTGGCAACCATGTGAGCGGGTCGCAGCACAATGCCAACCACAGTGAAGAGGACTTCATGAAGCAACAGTTGCAGCAGATGAAGACCAAGTTCGTGGACAAGGGTATGCCAGTGATTATCGGTGAGTTCGGAGCTAACTGGCGCAATGTCTCAGGACAGAAGGGTGAGAGCCAGGAGAAGCACGATGCCAGCATACGTACCCATTATCGCGAGATGCACCGTCTGTGTAAGGAAATGGGAGGTATGGTGCCTATGACGTGGGACATTAACAGTTGTAACCAGAATGGCACCAAGGGCACGATGACCATTATCAACCGTGCCAAGTGCACCATCTACGGTACACCCGCCATGGAGGGCATCAACGATGTGTGGCCAGCAGCCTCTGCCGATGCCATCAGCGATCCTGCCGTTGACCGTCCTGTTGCCACTGGCGTCTACAACCTGCAGGGACAGCGGGTGGCCGACCATCTGTCGAACCATCTGTCAACAGGCATCTATCTCTATCAGGGTGAGAAATATACTATCAGGTAGCGGATATTCAGTGACATGCGGTTCCCCCGCATGATATCAATGTCTTTTAGGTCTATTTCAATCGATTTACACGACCTCTGACCTTCAGTCGAAGGTACTCTCGCACGGAAAATACAAATAAAATTTGTTTTTTCGCTCGCTTATTCGTACCTTTGCACCCAAAATCGAGCGAACATGAATATTGAGACATTGATAAGCCAGGCAGCAGGCGAGGCCGTGAAGGTGCTCTATGGCATGGATGCCACAGAGAAAATGCTGCAATTGCAAAAGACACGTAGTGAGTTTGAAGGCAACCTGACTCTGGTGGTGTTCCCTTTCGTGAAGGCAGCACGCAAGAGTCCTGAGCAGACAGCACAGGAGATAGGACAGTATCTCGTGGAGCATTGTCAGGCTGTGGAGAAATATAATGCCGTGAAAGGATTCCTCAATCTGAGCATCGGCAGTGGTGCTTGGCTGCAATTGCTGGAGACCATCGATCGTGACGAGCACTTCGGCATGAAAGAGGCTACGGAGCAGTCGCCACTGGTGATGATTGAATACAGTAGTCCCAACACCAATAAGCCCCTGCATCTGGGACATGTACGCAACAACCTGTTGGGGTGGAGTCTGGCACAGATCATGCAGGCCAATGGCAACCGTGTGGTGAAGACAAACATCGTCAACGATCGTGGCATACACATCTGCAAGTCGATGCTGGCCTGGCAGAAATGGGGCAACGGCGAGACACCCGAGAGCAGTGGCAAGAAGGGTGACCATCTTATTGGCGACTACTATGTCAGTTTCGACAAGCACTATCGTGAGCAGGTCAAGGAACTTGTGGCTCAGGGTATGGACGAAGAGCAGGCCAAGCAGGAAGCACCCCTCATTAAGGAGGCTCATGAGATGCTGGTACGTTGGGAACAGGGAGATGCTGAGGTGCGTGCTCTATGGGAGAAGATGAACAGCTGGGTGTATGCCGGCTTTGACGAGACCTATCAGAAGATGGGTGTCTCGTTCGACAAGATATACTACGAGAGCCAGACCTATCTGAAAGGAAAGGCCAAGGTAGAGGAAGGACTTGCCAAGGGACTCTTCGAACGTCATGATGACGGTAGCGTGTGGGCTGACCTCACTGGCGATGGTCTCGACCAGAAGCTGCTGTTGCGTAGCGATGGCACCAGTGTCTATATGACTCAGGATATCGGTACGGCAGAGATGCGATTCAAGGATTATCCCATCGACAAGATGATTTATGTGGTGGGCAACGAGCAGAACTACCATTTCCAGGTGCTCAGTATCCTGCTCGACCGCCTGGGCTTCAAGTGGGGCAAGGAACTGGTGCATTTCTCGTATGGCATGGTGGAACTGCCCAATGGCAAGATGAAGAGCCGTGAGGGAACAGTGGTGGATGCTGACGACCTGATGGAGCTGATGGTGGACGATGCCTATCATACCTCAATGGAACTGGGGAAGTTTGACGATATGTCGGAGGAGGAACGTCGTGATATTGCACGTATCGTTGGTATGGGTGCCCTGAAGTACTTCATCCTGAAGGTGGATGCCCGTAAGAACATGCTCTTCAATCCTGAGGAGTCAATCGATTTTAATGGCAACACAGGTCCTTTTATACAGTATACCTATGCCCGTATACGTAGCATCCTGCGCAAGGCAACACCCACAGGACAGGTCAGTGGTGCAGAACTCTCGGCCAAGGAGACAGAACTCATCCAGAAGATGAACGAGTTTGGTGCTGCCGTAGAGCAAGCCGGCAAGGACTATTCGCCAAGTGGCATTGCCAACTATTGCTACGAATTGACGAAGGTATTCAACCAGTTCTACCACGACTACAGTATTCTGAACGAACCCGACGAGGCCAAGAAGCAGATGCGTCTTGTGCTGGCCCGCAACGTGGCCAAGATCATCAAGAGCGGTATGCAGCTGCTGGGCATTGAGGTGCCCGAACGCATGTGAGCCTTGTCGTAGCCATAGAAATAGAAAGTGAAGAGTCTTGCGGGGCTCTTCACTTTCTGTGTATAGTGGGCAAGAGTACTTGTCCTTTCTCCTGATATAGTAGGGTGGGGGACTAGTCCTTTTCCTGTGGCTTGGGGATGTAGGAGACGATGAGCTGGTTGTCGTACTTCTGACTATTGGCCACCAGTGCATTGGCAGGGAGGTGTGGTGCACGAGTCCCTCCGTTTACCGCCAACTGTGTATTGGTTTCCACCCGCAACTCGTCCCAGAGGTTCTGTGCAAGGAAGGAGTCGAGGGTCTTGCGTCCCCCCTCCACGATGAGCGATTGTATGTTCTGGTGGTACAGGCTGTCTATGTTCAGTGGATGCTGATGATCGACGACCAGCCGCTTCGGATTGTTGCCTATCCATTGTCGCACCGTCAGCTGCGGATGCTCACGATCGTCAGTGATACGTCCTACGAGGATGGCATCTTCCTCAGACCTCAGCTTGTGGCTGAGCATCTGTGTGAAGGAACTAGAGATGGCCAGTGCCTGTCCCTGATCGTCGATGAACCCATTGGCTGTCTGTGCCCATTTTAGTATGATGTACGGACGATGGAGGCGGTGAAAGGTGAAGAACCGGCGGTTCAGCCTGCGGCATTCCTCTTCGAGTATGCCTACTGTGACGTCGATACCAGCATCGCGCAACTTCTGTATGCCTCGACCCTGTACCTCGGCAAACTCGTCGATACATCCCACCACGACACGACGTATGCCCTTCTTGATGATGAGGTCTGCACAGGGAGGTGTCTTTCCGTAATGCGAGCATGGCTCCAGCGATACATACATCGTAGCCTTGTGCAGCAGTGGCTCATCCTCGTTTCTTACCGATGCGAAGGCATTTACTTCAGCATGCCCCTCACCACAGCGAACATGATAGCCCTCGCCAATGATGCGGCATCGCGTGCCGCTATTGGCATCTTGAGGAATCACGATCACAGCCCCCACCATAGGGTTGGGTTTGGCATTCTGTCGTCCGTTTCGTGCCAGTTGCAGGCAGCGGAGCATGTACTTCTCGTCGTCTGTCATGCCTTCGTGGTCTGATTACAGCAATTCAAAGATATTGAACCAGATACTGATACCCAGCACCTCTGTGACCTTGGCCAGAGCCGCAGTAGCAAGGATGATGGCACCGCTCTCATGTTCTGGATAGGTACCCAGCGTACCAAAATCACCCACCATAACCTTCAGGTCCTCAACACCTTGTTCCTGGAGGAATTTAGCCATGTTCACAGTGTTGACGGCAGGTACGGTAGTATCTTTCAGGTGGTGCACCAAAGTGATGTGCTCGTCCTTGCGGGGTGTCCATCCCTTGCACAGATTGTCATCGTCCAGTGCCTGCATCATTTTCTGTGAGGTAGGTGAGTTGAAATCGAGCATGTCGGGAGCGGCAAACTGCTCGATGGAAAGCGATCCTATCTTCTGGTCGATCTCCTCACGAGTATATTTCTTGCTGAGCACCCACTCGTCGATATTGCTGAGCACGGGGTCAATGAAGAGCTCCGAGCGTGGGATGTTGAGGTTGTAGAAGTGGTTGTAGGCCAGCAGCACACTGATGACGGTAGAGGGCATGCCCGAGATGCCCGAGGAGATGAAGCTGGTGTAGGTGGCAGGAATGTCGTACGAGCCACCTCCGGCAAAAGTGTGGGTGAGGTGCAGGTCGGGATATTTTTCATCAATCAGCCGTACAACAGCCATTGCTGTCTGTCCACCCTGTGAGTAGCCGGCATTGAAGAGGATGTCGTCGTTCCACGAATAGCCCATATCCTTCAGCAGTTTCTTGGCGTTGATAAGTGCGTCGACACTGGCTTGCGCGTTGGCTTTCGACAGACAGTATGCCTGGGGCTTGTCGCCAGTGACGCCAAAGCCGTAGTAGTCGGCAGAGATGGTGATAAGGCCACTACCTGCCATAAGCAGCTCCACATCCAGATTCCCTAGGCTTGGGCACTGGTCGTAGCGATATACGGTGTAGTGGTTATAAAGCAGCAGTCCTGCTCCTGGGGCATCGGGGGTCACCTGGTCACCCACAACAATACTTCCCGAGAGCAAAGTGGGCTTCCCAAAGGGGTCGGTAGAAGGATATTCGAAGTTGAAAACCGTCAGATTCTTCTCGTCGACATGTACACTGGAGGTCACACGGGCTTCCAGGCTTATGGGATCGTCATAGATGGCGTCGTCTTCCACCGTACAGGAAGCAAAGGTCATTATGCCGCAGAATAGGATGGCGACATACATCCAGTTTTTGAAAATTTTCATAATCTTGGGGTTTTAATTAAAATATGATGCAAAGATACACATTATTTTATAAAAAAAGTATCATATATCACTTTTTTTGAAAAAAAACATAAAAAAGTTTTGTCAGACGAAAAATTTTCAGTACCTTTGCACCCGCAAACGAAAGGAAGCAACCAATCAATCAATGGTGCCTTAGCTCAGTTGGTAGAGCATCGGACTGAAAATCCGTGTGTCCCCGGTTCGATTCCTGGAGGTACCACTCCTCCTTTCATTATGAACCCCGTGAAAGTTTTCGGACTTAGCGGGGTTTTTTAAGTAGAGAACAACATCGGAAGCAATTCTAAAAACCAATAACGCAACAACTATGACCATTAGAAAATTGTTCTTTGTTATGAGTGCAGTAGCCTTATCAACAACAGCCTTGGCACAGCAGGCTCCACAATTGCGTGCCGACAATATCGACGAAGTGATGAAAGCTATGACGCTGGAAGAGAAGGCACGACTGCTGGTTGGCGGTGCCAATAATTTCCGTAGCAATGGTGCCGTGGTGGGTGGTGAATCCCGCCAGGTGGCTGGTGCTGCCGGCACGTCACCCTCCATTCCCCGTCTGGGCATACCCTCAACGGTGCTTACCGACGGTCCTGCCGGCGTGCGTATCAATCCTACCCGTCCGAACGACAACCAGACGTACTATGCCACAGGCTTCCCCATCGGCACCTGTCTGGCATCGACATGGAACACCGAGCTCGTCACTCGTGTGGGAGAAGCCATTGGCAACGAGACGAAGGAATACAAGTGCGACGTGCTGCTGGGTCCTGGCATGAACCTGCACCGCAATCCCCTCTGCGGACGTAATTTCGAATATTATAGTGAAGACCCCCTGCTGACGGGAAAGATTGCCGCTGCCTATATCCGTGGCGTGCAGAGTCAGGGAGTGGGTGTCTCGGCCAAGCACTTTGCCGTGAACTCGCAGGAGACCGAACGTACCAGTGTGGACGAGCGAGTCAGTCAGCGGGCAGCACGCGAGCTCTATCTGCGTGGATTCGAGATTGCCGTGCGTGAGAGCGACCCCTGGACCATCATGTCGTCCTACAATCAGGTCAACGGTCAGTATTCGATGGGCAATCATGACCTGCTGACCAGCATCCTGCGCGAGGACTGGGGATACAAGGGCATTGTGATGACCGACTGGATAGGCATTCGCAACGGACTGAGAACCATTGACGAGGTGCATGCCGGCAACGACTTGATGGAGCCGGGACAGGAGGCACAGATCCGTGAGATCATCGACGGTATGAAGAGTGGACAGCTCTCGCAGGCTGATGTCGACCGCAATGTGCGTCGCATGCTGGAATATATCGTCAAGACTCCTACTTTCCTGAATTATGCCGCTACGAACAAGCCCGACCTGAAGGCACATGCCGAGATCACCCGTCAGAGTGCTACCGAGGGTATCGTGCTGCTGAAGAACAATGGCACACTGCCCTGGAAAGCTATCAAGACGGTGGCCCTCTTTGGTGAGAACTCCTACAACTTCATGTCGGGTGGCACTGGCTCTGGCTGCGTGCACACTCCTTATGTAGTGGACCTGGTCGAGGGTTTGCAGAATGCCGGCATCGGCTCTTCGAAGGTGCTGACAGACGTCTATCGCAAGTATGTGGATTTCGCCAGCACCAAGTTCCAGGCCGAGCGTCATCCTGCCAAGTGGTACCAGATGGCACAGTTCGGACAGCAGAAATATCCTGAGATGAGCATCAGCCCCATCCTTATTAATAATGAGGCAAACAAGGCCGATGCTGCCATCGTGACCATTGGCCGACAGGCAGGTGAAGGCATTGACCGTGACATCGCCACCGAGTTCAACCTCACCACCGACGAGCGTCAGATGATCTTCGATATCTGCCAGGCATTCCATTCTGCCGGCAAGCCTGTGGTGGTGGTCATCAATTCGGGTAGCGTCATCGAGACATCCTCGTGGAGTGGTTATCCTGATGCCATCCTCTGTGCCTGGCAGCCTGGTGAGGAAGGTGGCAACTCTATTGCCGACATCATCACCGGCAAGGTCAATCCCTCTGCCAAGCTCACTATGACCTGGCCGATTGCCGCCACCGATCATCCCTCTACGAGTAACTTCCCTGGCAATATGGATTTCTTCAGCTTCCAGCAGGCCGTCTCTGGCAATCGTCCCGTTGCCGGCTATGACTACACCAATCATGAGGAGGACATCTATGTGGGATATCGCTATTTCGATACCTTCAAGCAGAATGTGGCCTATCCCTTCGGATACGGATTGAGCTACACCACCTTCGAGTATACCAAGCCTGTCGTGAAAGTGAAGGGTGATCAGGTAGAAGTGAGTGTGACAGTGAAGAACACGGGTAGCGTCAGTGGAAAGGAAGTGGTGCAGGTCTATGTCTCCGCTCCCGAGGGCAACATCGAGAAGCCCTGTCAGGAGCTGAAGGCCTTTGGCAAGACAAGGGAACTGCAGCCAGGCGAGAGTCAGACACTGACTATGCTGATGCAGGTGCGTGAGATGGCATCCTTCGACGAGGCAAACTCGCAGTGGATCACCGAGGCTGGCAAGTATAGCTTCCGCATTGGTGCCAGCAGTCGCGACATCCGTTGTACGGCCGAGGCCAAGCTGAACGAATATACTGAGAAGGTGAACAATGTGCTGGCACCAAAGCACAAGCTCAATCTGCTGAAGCAGAAGTAGCCAGACGATTGCTGGAATCACCTATATGACTGAGCCACAGGGGGTTCAGGATACGAAAGAAGAGGGAGTGCCACGATGCTGTGACACTCCCTCTTTGCTGGTTCGCCCGACATGGGCATAATCTAACGGGTGCAAGTCCCGAGCGCGGCCTAATAGCGGCAAGCGCACAGCCAATGATAAGGTGCCAACGGTGACGTTGGGTCTAAAGGAAGTCAGCGGCAAATCACTGGCCTGACGTACAGGAACTTGATATTAAGGCATTTGCCCGTGGGTGAGACTGCCAGAAAAGTCAAAGCCCCATAGCTATTCGGAACGGGTGGTGTAAATCAAGCAGGTATAAGTGTGAAAGATTATGTTCTTAATCGGGGAGGTCTCACGGACGCGGCTGCAGACCGAATGTACTCAAAGCCGTGGAGTAAAGCT
>JAIKWS010000047.1 GCA_024684515.1 Prevotella sp. | reverse complement strand
TCATCAGCACTTTCTGTGGTGAGTCCTTCTTTCTTTCTACCTGCAGTAGCAGACATTCCTGCAGCGATCGTCCACCTATGCCTGGCGGATCCATCTGCTGTACCTTTAGCAATAGCTGTTCTATCTCGCTGGTCTCGATATCGATGCCGTTGAAGATGGCCAGATGTTCACAGATATCATTGAGAGGCGTACGCAGTAGTCCATCGTCGTCGAGCGACTGAATGATATACTCCACCACGAATCGCTGTCGGTCGTCCAGTTCCATCTCGCCTACCTGGTCCATCAACTGGTCGTAGAAGGTACGCTCCTCACTGAGTACGAAGGGCTCCTGTCCCTCAAACCACTGCTGTCCACCCTGATAGACGGGCAGGTCTTCGTCGTCACGTCCTATGTTTTGCAGGGCTTCGTCAAGGGCATCGCTACGCTCTTCCCGTTCCCGCTGTGTGTCGAAGTCCTCTACACCATCGCCAGTCTCTGTGGAGTCGGGTGTTCCCCATTCTGCCAGTTCATCGTCGCTTACCTTCTTCTCCAGGGCTGGATTGTCGTGCAGTTCCGTTTCTATGCGCTCCGTCATTTGCTGAAGGGGCAGTTCCACGAGTTGTGACAGCAGCAACTGCTGGGCAGAGATGCTCTGCTGTTGCCGTAGTTCTTGCTTTTGCTGTTGAATCTGGCTTTGTGCCATTTTCCTGAATGATTATTTGGTGTTGGGAATTTATTTACGACGGAAGTACACTTTCATCTCCTCTGCCAGACTGTGTATTTGGTCCGGCTCCTTGTCGCTCATCCGTTGCCATACCCGTTGGCAGGGTGCCAGCAGTGGCGACAGCGTCACCTCGTTACGTTCCAGATAGGGGTCGCAAATTTGAAAGACCTCCAGCACCGTCACGATGTCGGCGGGGGTCAGCTTCAGCAAGCGTGCCAGCTCCACCACTTCTGGGGTGTTGGTCACCATAGTGGCTGGCGTCAGCTGGAAGTAGAGGTCGAGGATGATAATGAGAATAGCTGGCGTGAAGCGCTTGTCAACAGCAAGAGGACGGAAGTCACAGTCGAAGGTTTCCTGTATCTCAACACCTTCATAGAACTCGTCTGCAGCTCCAAAGCCTTTCATTTGCCGCAACAAGGCTACTGCCCGTGCCAGCCGTTCCGGATTCTTCGAGTAGGTATTCCAGATACGCTCTAGTCGCGGAGTCTGAAGCCTTGCCAGCTGTTTCATACGGTTTTGCAGCCCTTGAGGAGCTATATGCAGCTCCATACTTAGATTGACCATCTCCCGGCTGTAGAGAGGCTTTGTGCCCACGGGCTTCCGCAGGTAGAGTTGCAATAGTAGCAACCAGTTGTCATCGTGCCAAACAGTGTTTCTGCCCATAACCATATTTGTTTATTGTGCAAAATTACGAAAAAATCTTCATCTTCTGCCTTCTTTATAGAGAAAAATGAGGAAATTCTTTCTCTTCTTTAATATTTTTTGTACTTTTGCATCATAAAACAAGAATCTGGCACATGAGAAAGCTGTTGTTACCCTTTTTTCTGCTTGTCGCTCTTTTCGCTATGGCACAGTCGCCAAGAGAAGAGCTCAAGAGGTGTCCGGCCCTGTCGGGGGGGAACTTCCTGGCCTATCCTGGCCCCACGCAGCTGAAGCTGACGCCAGCTCCCAAGGGCAAGCATGCCTTCTATATCAGCCACTATGGCCGTCATGGCTCACGCTATCACACCAAGGCCGTGGACTACGACTATGTCTACGAGGTGCTGTTGCGAGCTGACGAGCATGGTGCACTCAGCCCATTAGGCAAGGATGTGCTGGGCAGGGCCACTGCCATCCGTCAGGAGGCGCAGGGACGTCATGGTGACCTGACACCTATGGGTGCCCAGCAGGTGCGCGATATTGCCAACCGCATGTACGAGCGATTCCCTGAGGTATTCAATGCCCATGCGGTGGTGATGGCACGCAGTACGACTACCCCCCGATGCATTCTTTCTATGGCCCATTTTGCCGTCGAACTGGCCAGGCACAGTCCTGGTCTCACCATTCGTCAGAATGCCACGGAGTACGATCATTATTTCTTGCGAAGCTTCATTCGCTCGGAAGTGTACCCACAGACCAGAGACTACTATCAGGCCTTCTGCAATCGTCATCAGTGCTGGCAGAGGGTAGTGACTAGCTTGTTTGCCGATACCGCATATATGCATCGTTATGTTAACGGAGAGCGGCTCAACTATTTCCTTTTTCGCGAGGCAGCTATTCTACAAGGCTCCCAGTCGGGCAGGAATACCACGCTCTACGACCTTTTCAATGACGATGAGGTCTACGAGATGTGGCTGAAGGAAAATGCCTATTGGTTTCTGGCATTTGGATTCTCTGACATCAATGGTGGCGAACTGCCGTTTTCGCAGACGCAGTTGTTGAGGAATATCATCGAACAGGCCGACAGCTGTATTGGCGTGCGCAATTCCAGTTGCACCCTTCGCTTTGGCCACGAGACCATCCTCCTTCCCTTGGTGTGCCTGCTCGATGTCAACGGCTATGGACAGAAGATCAACGATGTGGATCAGCTGGAGCGTAAAAACTGGGTGGCCTATCGTGTGTTCCCTATGGCTAGCAACCTACAGTTCGTCTTCTACAGGGCTCATCCCGCTGACAAAGACGTTGTGTTCAAGGTGCTCCTCAACGAGAATGAGGCCACGCTGCCCCTGAAGACCGACATCGCACCCTACTATCACTGGAAAGACTTCCGCGACTACTATCTCACCAAGCTCGATAACTATTCTCAGCAGCACAAATAGATGGTAATCGGCAATATAGCACTGGGCACTCATCCCGTCTTCCTCGCTCCTATGGAAGACGTCACCGACATCGGTTTCCGTCTGTTGTGCAAGCGCTTTGGTGCTGCTATGGTGTACACCGAGTTTGTCAGTGCCGAGGCTCTGGTCCGCGATGTGAAAACCACCATCAGCAAGCTCACCATCAGCGACGAGGAGCGTCCTGTAGGCATACAGATATATGGTCGCGATACCGAGGCGATGGTCGAGGCTGCTCGTATTGTGGAGCAGGCTGGTCCCGACCTGATTGACATCAACTTTGGATGTCCTGTCAAGAAGGTGGCTGGTAAGGGGGCTGGAGCCGGCATGCTGCAGAATATTCCCAAGATGCTCGACATCACCCGGCAGATTGTAGAAGCCGTACACATTCCCGTTACCGTGAAGACAAGGCTGGGATGGAACAGCGAACAGCTGGTCATCACCCAGCTGGCAGAACAGCTGCAAGACTGTGGCATACAGGCACTTACCATACACGGACGCACTAGGGCACAGATGTACACGGGAAAGGCAGACTGGACCTTGATAGGACAAGTGAAACAGAACCCAAGGATTCACATCCCTATCATTGGCAATGGCGATATCACCTCGCTGGTCGATGCCGATGCCCATTTCCAGCAATATGGTGTCGATGCGGTGATGATTGGACGTGCCACCTTCGGATGTCCCTGGATATTCAGTCGCGAACAGCTGACTTTCAACCAGAAGCTGGATGTGCTTGAAGAACTGCTGCGCATCAATGTGGAGCGTATCGATGAACAGCGTGGCATCATCCATACTCGCCGTCATCTGGCTGCTACACCCATATTCAAGGCCATTCCCAATTTCCGAGCTACACGCATTGCTATGCTGAGGGCAACGCATATGGACGAACTGCTACAAATCCTGGAAAGCACCCGCGCACTCTTGGGGTGAGGCCTTTCATACCTGAACATCAATAGTAAAATCGCATACCAATATTTCACACCTAGGCTGCCATCTCCCAGCACCTAGTAAGCTTACTATTGCCTGCAATCACCTTTCGTCAACAACACGAACTGTTAGCACAACAGGACGTGAAAACATTTTTACAGTAGAATAAGGACAACTACTTTCGCGATGATGATCTCGAGATGACAAAAAAATTGTTTGTACTATAAAAATGGGCAACACCTCACTCACTATGCAATTTTAAAAGGATGAATGTCCTCTTGGGATGTGGGGAAACGAGATCTAATCATGCAAAAAGGGAGGCTTCAATTGTGAATAATCCTTACATCAAAAAAATGGTGTAACTAGGGGATTTTTTCTCCCTAGTGAGGAAAAACTTTTTCCCTCACTAGGGAAATATTTTTCTCTAGTACTGAAGGAAAAACCGTCTATTTTGAAAAACGAAAATATTTAACAAGGGAAGATTGCGAAGTCAATTATTGAGATAAAAACCTCTCGAAGAAAAGATCTAGAAGTGAGGTGTTGAGTGAGGTGTTGAATGACTTGTTGAATGAGTTGATGAGTGAGTTGTTGAATGAGTTGATGAGTGAGGTGTTGAGTGAGGTGTTAGTGAGGTGTTAGTGAGGTGTTTGGGCAACACCTCACTCGTTCCAAACCCCGTGTTTATCGGTATTTCCGCATGATTGAGTGAGGTGTTGGCGAAAAAGAGCAAAATTTTTCGAACTGTGCGGTTAAAATCCTTATGAACAACCTGCAATCTCGCTAAACCAGGATAGTGACTTGGCCGGATGGCGCATTCCAGAGCAAACTCGCCGTTTTCCCTGAGGTCGCCATAGCGTTTTCAGTTGGACTTTTTTCGATACATAGGTCTATCAGCTCACGAACATAAGTTCATCGGCTTACCAACATATGTTCATCGGCTCACGAACATAGGTTCATTGGCTTACCAACATAGGTTCATCGGCTCACGAACATATGTTCATCGGCTTACGAACATATGTTCATTGGCTTACGAACATATGTTCATTGGACCACGAACATATGTTCATTGGACCACGAACATATGTTCATTGGCACATGAACCCTAGGTCCATTTTTAGTGGAGGGGATATTCTGGATTGGTATAAGATAAAAAACGTAGATTCGAAATAGGCCTACAGACCTACCATAGCATGATGGAAACCCTTAGCACAAAAGTCTTTTCAGATGGTAGGTCTTGAACCAAGACCTACCATAGACCTACCATACCGCTACTGTTATTCTGTGGGCGAGAGATACCAGTCCTTGGCACTGTTCCTGTCCTCTGCCCACTGGATAAAGTTCAGATAGGCCTTGTTGATGGGAACGTATTCCTCTGGATACCCAAATTCTATCGGTATGATGATGCCATAGGGGGGATCACCCTTTGAGGCAACGCCTACGTTGAGCCCCATCGACTTGTTCTCAATGTATATACCCTTCAGGTAGTCGATGATAGAGGTGTTTGCATCGACAGTGACCTCGCCAGAGACAATAGGAAGCTGCAGGCCGTTTCTGACGGTGTTGATGAAGCGGTTGCCATCACTACCTTTGGCGGTATGGTTGAAAATCTCATGTACCTCTTTTGAGTCGTTGGCCCAGCCCGTGGCACCATGAATAAAGACGTCGTCGTTGGCGCCAGCTGCAATAAGCGACAGCACCAGCGTCGTCTTGTTCTTTCTCGTACAACGCAGCACGACATCGTTGAGGTCATAGTCGGCAATGTTTGGACGGTCTTCGAAGCACATCGTGTAGGCCTGTGCTTCTGGCTCGGGTGTCTCCTCTACCAGCTCCACACCATTGGTCACCTCGACGATCATATCCACGAAGTTGGCATCACTACCGTCTTCGAATGTCATGTATGTCTTGCCGTTGGCACTGAAGAATGCCATACGTGGGTCATTCTGCTCTATGACGTCTTTGTTGGCATTACCCATGAAGTGGTCTGGGAATCTGTTGATCTCCTTGTTCAGGCGGCCATCGCCAAACAAATCACCATTGAACTTGTTTGTGTAGGAGTTGTCATAATAGAAGTTGTACGCGCCAGTAGCATCTTTCTTGGCTTTCTTCATCATAAATCCCACCTTATAGCCCTTGGGGATAGAGAAGCTCTGTGCTGTTATCACCTTTGTGATGTCGCCACTAATCTGCTTCAACTCCGTTTTGATGCTATTCTTGAAATCCCAGCTGCCTGTGTACTCATCGAGAAACCAGTCACAGGCACCCTTCGAGTCGTCTTTGTCAGACCAGATGCCTAAGTTGAAGCCACTGGTCTTGTTTATGTCGCAACCTAGCATGTTGGTCTTGTAGCCAGAATTTTCAGCCTTGAACTTGAGCGAGCCCTCTACCGTTCCTGGCAGCATCTTGTACTTGTGTGTAGTGGTCCTTGCGTTGCCTGTGTTTTCCAGGAAATCGGACTTTGTCCAGCTGGTATTCCAGTCGCCGTTGACGTCCAGGAAGCAATGTGCACCTACATTATACAGATAGCAATAGGTATCGTTGCCCTCCACCTTCTTGAATATCTGCCACATCTGGAACGGCAGCTTGAGCGAATCCTCGCCATATATGGGGTCCATACGTTCTTTCTCTGTATTGTCGTAGACCATGTAGTAGTCTGTCACATTGTTCACCTTGTAGGCGTTGCGTATGCGGTATACCTTGCCGTCACTTTCATATCCCTCGAGTGTTGTGGCATTGAAACAAGGTGCATCACCATAGTATGGCAGCACGTATTCCGACTTTTTCGTGAACTCCACGAATCCCTTCATATTCCATTGGTCAACGGGAATCATGAGGTCGTGTGGAGCGATGGCCATAAATTTCGGCAGGTCTTTGATATACTGGATTTCCTGCTCTTCTGTCATCCCCATCACGTCGGCGGGGTTATAATAATAATAGTACACGTCAACAGAGCTCATGTCGTTTGATGTAATCTGCACGGGTGTCAGTATAACGGGGTCTCCAGTTGCCACGAACTGATTGTTGAACAGCTTCACCATCTCGCTGTTCCTGATTTTGCTCAGGTTGTTTAGCTGTCTGTTCTGATTGTTGTCTTCCCAGAACAGCCATTCCTCGAAAATATCCTGCAGTTCCTGCTTTTCTTCATCTGTGAGGTCTTCAGTGACGTCTCTTCTGATGCTATAGTTCTGCATATACCAGTCAGAACCGGCATATTCGATTCTGTAGTTGGCCTGGTTTGAGCGATAGTCACTATTGGTGCGCCAGAGACGCTCGTTGTGCCATCCGGAGTTTTTCCACAATTCCATTTTCGATCCAGCCATACTTTCTGTCACACCCTCGTCGGCACGTGTGGCACGGATGGCATTATACGACAGGAACGATTCCTTCAGCGGCAGGTAGAAGTTGCTGACAGCAGGGAAGTTATAGTCTCCCTCCGAAGCTCGTGTGCTTGCTGCTCGTGTCGTTGCCTTCTGGAAGCTGATTTCCGACTGTCCGATATCGAAGCCCTTGAATCGGTAGGCACCCTCTTTGTTGACACATGCTGCTATCAGTCGTGTCATCGTGCTTGGTGCGTCGAAGACCAACGTCACGGTCTGTCCCTTTGTGACCTTTGCCTCGTTCAGTACCTTGGCCTCTGTGCTCATGATGGGCGATGCCGTCAGTATCTGTACTTTCACAATGTCCTGAAGGTCAGCGTCGGCAGTAATCTCGATGCTTCCCTTTGTGGTGGTCACCCAGTCTTGTTCTGGGTCGATATTCCCCAGAATCTGCTTGGCATTGTCGCTGACCTTTTGCTTATCCTGCGCCAGAACTGCTTGTTCGTCATACATGTCGCTGCTTTGGCAACTTGCAAGACTTGCCAGGATGATTGTTCCGATCAACAGAAAAATATTCTTTAATTTCATAGCTGTTTACGAATTGTTTGGCCTACAAAGATAAGTAATTTGTTGACCAGAATCAAGGATTTGCGATTTTTAGGCTCACTATTTAATGAACCTTAACAGTTTTTTGTGTATATTTACTTAATTTGTTTACTTAGCCTCAGACAATCGACACATCATCACCTCAAGTCTTATCACCTCAAGGCCCCACTCCTCAATACGACTAAAACGTAAAGTATTTTGAGTTCTTGCCTGAGTCTGAGAAAGTTGACAAAAGCTTTGATTCTTTTCGAGGGGCCAGATGTGGTGTCGCCCCTTGGGACCATCCTGGTTAAGACCTCAGTTGTCCGCGATGGGGGTGCGTTCATCCCTGGTGTCGGCACCCCACATCATTTTCTCACGCAGAGTGGAAAAATAGCGAGTGCCTGGACGCTTCACCACCTTCACCCTATAGGGAGCACGTGTCAGTCGCAGCGTGGTACCCTCAGGCATCTTAGTCGAGCGGCCGTCGATGGCCACCAGGAAGGTATGGCTACGACTGCTGACAGTAAGCTCGATAGCGGCTGTGTCAGGAATCACGATAGGACGAACGTTCAAGGAATGGGGGGCAACAGCAGTTATCAGCAGCACACCCGTACGAGGCACGATGATGGGACCGCCATTCGAAAGGGAATAGGCTGTAGAACCCGTAGGGGTGGAGATAATGAGGCCATCAGCCTGATAGGTAGTCAGATAATCACCATCTATGCTGGCACGAATGCTGATCATCGAAGCCGAATCACGCTTCAGGATGGCCACATCGTTCAAGGCACAGGGATAGCTGTCAATAGGCTCACCATTGCTCTCAACCCTGATCAGGGCCCTGTCCTCAACAGCATAGTCATCATGATAGATAGCATCGAGCGTCTGAAGGAAGTCGGTAGCATTGACATCAGCCAGGAATCCCAGGCGACCCATGTTTACACCAAGAATGGGAATCTGCTTCTCCCGAACCTGGCTGGCTGTCTTCAGAAGCGTGCCATCACCACCCATCGAGATGGCAAAGTCGGCTATGAAATCGCTGCCGCAGAAAGTATTGAAGACATCATCTCCTATCATTTCTGAACATCGGAGAAAATCATAGTACTCCTCCTCGATGATGATGTTGGCACCATAATCCTGCAGGCAACTGATGACTTGCTGAATGGCCTTTGACTTCTCCTGCTGGTAGATATTTCCAAAGAGGGCAAAAGTGATATGACTTGCTGACATAGTTTCTGGGTGTTGCACATGATTATTATTGGGTGCAAAATTACGAAGAAATGAAGAAAAAACAAAATAAATACTCCGTTTTCTCATGTTGTACTGATGAAAAAACGTAGCAGGTAAGAGCGACTAAGACAGGAGTGGCCGAACACATTTCTTTATAATAGCAAAAAAATGAGCAAGAAATGTACGCCATTCGGATTTTTTGTGTAAATTTGCACCGATTATCTGTGATACAGACAAACAACTACTTTTAACAAATTAAAAACTACAAAAACAATGAAACACAAACTAATGCTAGGATGCCTATTGACGGCAGGCGTGCTGATGGTTTCCGCACAGCCATGTTACAACCTAGAGAAAATGAATCGGGAGAAGCTGAACCGCGGTGTGGTGGCCATACGCGAGGGGCAGCAGGTGGTGGTCAGCTGGCGTACTCTGACCTCAGATGCCGTAGGGGAGAAGTTCGACGTCTATCGCGATGGAAAGAAGCTGAACAAGCAACCGTTGAAGACGGGTGGCACCTTTTTCATCGACGAACAGCCCTCGACGAAAGAGGCTGTCTACCAAGTGAAGGGTGGCAGCTGTGACGGCACCTACACACTCTGTGCCGATGCACCAGAGGGCTACATTCCCATCGCTCTTCAGAAGCCGGAAGAAGGCACCACACCCGACGGCAGGCGCTTTGGCTATTCGGCCAACGATGCCAGCGTTGGCGATGTAGATGGTGACGGACAGTATGAGATCTTCCTGAAATGGGACCCTTCGAATGCCCACGACAATGCCCACGATGGATTCACAGGTCCTACACTCTTTGACTGCTATCGACTAGACGGAACACGGCTGTGGCGCATCAATATGGGACCCAATATCCGCAGCGGAGCCCACTACACACAGTTCATGGTCTATGATTTTGACGGCGACGGGAAAGCAGAACTGATGGTGAAGACGGGCGATGGCACCATCGACGGAAAGGGAAAGGTCATCGGCGATGCGAATGCTGACTATCGCTTTGGTGTAAAAGAGGCTCTCGAGAGAGCTCAGCAAGCCACACAGGAACAGCCTCAGCAACAGGGGAGAAGACGCGGAAGGGGCATCCCCAACGAGGGACGCATACTGGAAGGACCAGAGTATATCAGCGTCTTCAATGGGCTGACGGGGGAGGTTATGGATACCCAGCCCTATATTCCAGAACGCGGCAACCTGGCTGACTGGGGCGATACCCGTGCCAACCGCTCCGACCGCTATCTGGCGGGGGTGGCCTATCTCGATGGCATACATGCCAGCGGCATCTTCTGCCGGGGATATTACACCCGTAGCGTCATCGCTGCGTGGAACTGGGACGGCAAGACGCTGAAAAACTACTGGACATTCGACACCCGACAGTCGGAATGGGCCAGCTATGCAGGGCAGGGCAACCACAACCTGCGCATTGCTGATGTGGATGGCGATGGATGCGACGAGATAACCTATGGCGCTATGTGTATCGACCATGATGGCAAAGGACTTTACAATACAGGATTCGGACACGGTGACGCTATGCACCTGACGGCTTTCGATCCCAGCACCACAGAACTGCAGGTGTGGGATTGTCACGAGAACCGCCGTGACGGATCGGACTTTCGTCGTGCCAAGACGGGAGAGGTGCTGTTCAAGATTCCTAGCAAGAGCGATGTAGGACGATGTATGGCTGCTGATATCGACCCCACTAACCCAGGAGTAGAGATGTGGAGTACGGATAGTCACGGGGTCAGGAACATCAAGGGCGATATCGTGATTGGCGCCAGGGATAGCGACGACCCACAGCACAACAACCAGATCACCATGAACGGACGGTGGCTGTCTGTTAACTTCGGCATCTGGTGGGATGGTGACTTGCTACGGGAGCTGCTCGACCACGAGACAGTATCAAAATACGACTGGGAGAACCATGCTGTGGTGGACGTGAAGAAATTTGAAGGACAGTTCAACAACGGCAGTAAGTCAAACCCATGCCTATCGGCAGATATGCTGGGTGACTGGCGTGAGGAGGTGCTCATACGCAACCGCGAGAGCACAGAACTGCGACTCTATGTGAGCACCATTCCTACTGACTATCGCATCAACTGCCTCATGGAAGACATCCCATACAGGCTTAGCGTAGCTGCCGAAAATACCGCCTACAACCAGCCGCCCGAAACGGGATTCTACCTGGGTCCTGACAAGACCGTCAACCCATTCCTGAAATAGCAGGAGGGAGAGAGGAGACGATCCCTTATCCAAAACATTGCTGGCTGAGACATCCCGCATGTAAAGGCATATCCTTTATCCAAAATATTGCTGGCTGAGGCATCCCGCATGAAAAAGAAAGCAAATGTTTGGTCGTTTGGTGAATTTTTCGTACTTTTGCCAACGAACCAATAGAATCAATCATTATGGCAAAAGTTTATGTATTTCTGGCAGACGGTTTCGAGGATGTCGAAGCCCTCATACCTGTTGACGTACTTCGTCGTGGCGGTGTGGATGTAGTGACGGTAAGCGTGATGGACGACGATCAGGTGGTGACCTCGGCACATGGCGTGCAGATTGTTGCTGACTGCATCGTGGCAGACTGCGATTTTTCCGATGCCGATCTGCTGCTCTTACCTGGCGGCATGCCTGGTGCTTCCAACCTCTACGATTGTGAGGCTGTATGCAAGGCTGTGCTTAGTCAGCAAGCCGCAGGCAAGCTGATAGCTGCCATCTGTGCGGCTCCTGCCGTAGTGCTGGGACAGCTGGGTGTGCTCAACGGCAAGCGTGCAACCTGTTATCCCGGCTTCGAACAGCTGCTTCAGGGTGCTTCCTATACAGCTGATCTCTGTACCGTTGATGGCAACATCGTGACTGCCGAAGGCCCTGCTGCCGCTTTCCCATTTGCCTATCAGCTGCTGGCGATGCTAACCAACGAGGACACAGCAAAGCAGATAGCAGAGGGCATGCGCTACCTCCACTTGATGCAAGGCTAAATCCAGAAGCCCGGAACATCCGGAATTTCCAGATTTTTCCAGGATATCTGGAGATACTAGAGCCCTTCTACACATTTTAGGCACGAACCATTGTGATGGCCCGTGCCTAAATTGGTATCTGTCCCTTTTCTATGAAGATTACTTCACCTTATCGGGATGGATAGCTTTCCAGATGCCTGCTGCTAGTGCACCTCCGGCATAAGGACCAACGATGAACACCCAAAGCTGGCTCAGGGCATCGCCACCTGCGAAGATTGCGGGACCGATAGAGCGTGCGGGATTGACGCTAGTACCTGTGAAGTGGATACCCACAAGGTGGATCAGGATCAGGCTAAGACCGATAGCCAGGCCCGCGAAGTTGTTGGTAGCACCATTGGTCTTTGAGGTGGCACCCAGCACCACGAGCACGAAGAGGCAGGTGAGCACAATCTCTACGATGAGGCCATTGGTGACGCCAAAGGCACAGGTATTGGCACCCGTGTCTGTGGTGATGATGGCACTCGGCTCGGCTGTCACTACTATCAGTTTCAGCACAGCAGCTGCCAGGATGGCACCAATAACCTGGAATACCATATACATACCACAGTCCTTGGAAGTCATGCGTCCTGTGAGGAAGCAGCCAAGGGTGATGGCGGGGTTGATGTGGCAACCACTGATGCCACCAATGGTGTAAGCCATTGCCACGACAGCAAGGCCAAAAGCCATTGCGGTTCCTACGATGGCGGCAGTATTGTCTGCGCCACAGCCAAGAGCTACGGCAGCACCGCAGCCCAGAAACGTCAATGCAAACGTTCCTACAAGTTCAGCTAGATACTTTTTCATGCTTACTTTTTATTTTAAAGGGTTAAACAATAGTATGATCTCTGTCTGACGCGTCCTAAGGCTCATTGCCCAGCTCGCGATATTCTACATAGTCGAAGTCGGCAAACGATGAGCCTGACTGGTAGTTGACGTTGCCGCTATAGGCATAGAGACCCAGGGTGACACCCGTGAAGCCTCCTACGGTTTCTGTACTGAGGATGGAGCATTCTACCTTTTCCATCTGGTGGTATTCCTTGCCATCGGTGGAATAGGAGAAGATATAGTATTTCGAATCGCTCTCTACTCGCAGCCACAAGAATTCCTTCTGTCCGATTTCGCGCACGAAGAGCTGGGGGCTGATATTCTTCAGGTTGAGCCTCAGCTTGACATTCAGCCGATTGCCATTATTGGCGATACATGCCTGCAGATTTCCTTCGTGCATCTGGTAGACGGTGATGCCTGCTTCATCGCCATTCGTCAGGTCGAAGAAGTCGATCTTCGTTTCAAAGACGAAGTTGGGAGATTCCTGTCGACGGCCTATAAACGTCGACCTGTTGTTCTCTTCCAGATTATAGCGGCTTCCCTTTAGCCGGAGATGGCCATCGCTGAGCACATAGCACGACGAGTCAGGATTATGCAGGTATACCCAGTCGTGTCCGAGAGGCTTGTCGAAGTCACAACGCTGGCTGATGGGCTGTCGCTGTAGAGGCTCGATAGGCTTTCCGCCATTGACCACCGGCCATCCGCCAGTAGGCCATTCCACTGGTGCCAGGAAGGTCTCGCGGCCCATGTGGTGATAGGAACCGTTGTAGTTGCGATAGGCCAGGAAGACTAACCACCACTTGCCGTCCTTGTCCTGTACCAGGTCGCCGTGTCCGGTACCCTGAATCTGGCTACCCTGTGCCTGCATGCTGCAATGGGTAAGTATCGGATTCTGCGGATTGGGCTCATAGGGACCATAGATATTCTTCGAGCGTGCAATGGTGATTCGATGTGCCAGCTCCGTCCCTCCCTCTGAGATGAGCAGATAGTAGTAGCCATCCTTATTATAAATATGTGGCCCCTCAGGATAGCGGCCGCCAGTGCCTGTCCAGATGCCTTTGCCTGGGGTTAGCTGCCGGCCGGTGCGAGGATCTATCTCACAGAGAGTGATGGTGTTGTCGGGATTGCTCACCATATAGCATTTCTTTCCCTCGAACAGCAGGGAAGGGTCTATGCCCTGCTGTTGCAACTGGATGGGCTCACTCCACGGGCCTGTAGGCGACTGGGCGGTGACCATGAAGTTGCCACCCTGACCCACATTGGTAGTAATCATGTAGTAAGTACCTTGATGATAGCGGATGGTGGGAGCATAGATGCCCTGCCACGAGGAAGCATTCTTCAGAGGCACCTGCGACTGGCGGTCGAGCACGTTGCCTATCTGTTCCCAGTGCTGCAGGTCTCTGCTGTGGAAAATGGGAACGCCGGGAAAATACTGGAAAGAGGAATTCACAAGATAGAAATCGTCACCCACACGGCAGATGCTAGGGTCGGGATGAAAGCCTGGAATGATGGGGTTGACCTGTTGCGCCCTGGCGGTGAGGAGTGACAATTGACAGATGACAAGAGATAGAGCCAAAAGTCTTTTCATGTGTTCCTTCTTTTTGATTATTAGATTGCAAAAATACAAAAAAAACTTTTAACAGCAAATATTTTTGACACATTTTTTCGTTCAATAGCAAAAATGGGGTCTAAAATGCGATGAACCAACAAAGGCAGATGGCTAGAACCTGATGCCAAAGAAAATACGGGTGAGCCATTTCATGTTCTGAACGCAGAGGTTGTCCTTCGAACCAATGTTGCTGTAGTTGAATACAGCAGAAAGACCGGCAAATTTATTGCCAAACTCACGGACAAAGGAGCCGCGACCTGTGATGATGACTTCTGGAAACTGGCTCTTGAGCGGCACGTGCAAGTGGGCAGAGATGACCGAGGTCTTGCTATAGATAATAAATGTTGGCAAGGCAGAGATATGAAGCAGCCAGTTGCGGGCTGGCACGTAGTTGTAGCCATAGCCTCCACCAATGCCAATATTGGTCATCCTGAATCTGAAATCCTGCTCAGCACCGACCGTCCCCTGTTGTCGCTGTCCGGATGCAGCCAGAAGGAAGCTGCCGGCAGATTGGCGTTGAATATAGCTCTGTGTAAAGGCTGCTGGATAGGAGAACCTGCGATGGCTGAACACATAATAGGTGTTGAGATGGAGCATTTTCATTGACAGCAAATCAGACGGTAGCTCCATACGGCCTTCCTCCTCCACCTGGCTCCATCCTGTAAAGTTGCGAGCATCCTGATAGCTGAACTCAAAGCCATATCGTGTGCCATACGACTGAAGATTCAGCTCGTAGTCATTATAGTAGCCAAGCAGCTTCGCCGGATTGAGTGCTAGGGCTGCCGTCAACCCTCTGTACCCCACAGCAATGGAGAGCGTAGACTTATAGTCGGCAATCAGCTCCGACCTGAAGTGCTGCCCCTGATCTGTGCCCTGTGTCCCTATTTCCGCACTTGAGAAATTAAAGCGTCCCTTGACCACCCACTTCCCCATCGGTCTTTCTACGTATAAGGTATCAATATCGGTTGCCATAACGACCTTCGATATGAGACTGTCCAAAGCACGACCAAAGCTGAACGACTCCTGTGCGCTGGCTTGAGAGAGGAAGACTAGGCAAAAGAGTGTTGGCAGCTAACGGGATATGCAGAAAGAAAGTCTCATCTCGCTATACGCACGCTGACGTTGATAAATTGATAAGAGGTATGGAGGTCATGCCGCATGTTGTCATCATTTTCTATTTTGATTGCAAATTTAGATAAATTTCCCGAATTATAAGCCCGTCGAGAAGAAAATTTCAAACGAATTGCCCCGAAAAGTTGGAAATCAAGGCCTCCACGCACTCATTCCTATTCATTTCCGTGCTCTATGTCACATTTTTGTTGCATCTTTGAAGCGATAATTTTATGCGTAACTTCAAACTTTATAGGTTTTTGATAACAGTATGTGGGCCTTCTTCTGCCTAATTTGTTTCTTTGTCGTCCTTTCTTTTTCTCTGTTTGTCTCATTAGGCAAAAATACGCCATATTTTGCTGAGTTATCGGCGGTTTATCGAAATCTTTTTATTAATTTTGCAAGCAGATTTACAAGCAGAAACACTAAAATCGTTAATATGAGGAAGCTATTATTGTTTTTAACCGCTGCCACCTTGTCGCTGCCGACGATGGCGCAGGAGAAGTATGAGTTGGGAAAGCCCAATGACAGTAACTACCGCTACTTGGATGACTATGAGGCACTCAAGGAGTATATCGACTATTCCAAGTACCCCAACTTTAAGCTTGGCATTGGCACGACGGTCAGCAGCTATCTCAATAATTCGCTGGTTAGGAACATGACCAACAAGAATTTCACGGAGACGGTGGCTGGCAATGCCATGAAGATGGCTAGCTGCGTCGATGGCAATGGCAACATGAACTTCACTACCGTCACCAACTATGTCAATACGGCAACCAAGGCCGGTCTGAATGTCTATGGCCACACGCTGGCCTGGCACTCGCAGCAGCCCAATGGCTGGCTGAGGAAGCTCATCGCCGACAAGCCGGCACCAGAGCTTACCGATGGCGACACGGAGGTGTGGTCGCAGATCTACGGCAAGGACTTCCGCACAGATCAGAGTGTGGGGTGGACGGCCGATCAGAACCAGTATGGCTTTACACTCACGTATGATGCTACGGACGGCCTTCGCATCCACACCACGAAGTCGCAGTCGTCATGGGTGGTGCAGTTTGTGGCTGCCAGCGATATCCTTACCACCGTTGGCAAGACCTATAAGATGACGATGACGGTGCGCGGGTCGAAGGCTGGCAAGCTGCATAGCAAGCTAGGTGACTGGAACGGTGGCGCCAATGCCGATATCCCGTTCACGACACAGTGGCAGGATGTGGAAATCAACTACAAGGCTACCCTGGCGAGCAATTTCCTGCTTCTGCAATGTGGCGACTTCGTAGGCGATATCTATATCAGGAGCATCAAGTTCGAGGAGAAGAAGATGGGTAAGACCATCAACGAGGAGCGTCGCTGCCTGAAGGCACATGCCACAGCCCGTCAGTCCGAGGTATGGGACAATCAGATGTGGGTGATACCTGGCTCGTTTGCTTCCGGCACCAGCTATGAGTTCACCGCCGAGGTACGTGCCGACAAGCCTGCCTACGCCTCTACACAGATACACAATGCCCCAGGTTCCTACGTGCACTATGAGGCTCTGGGCAATATCAGCTTTACCACCGAGTGGAAGACCATCACCGTGAGTGGAAAGTTTGCTTCTGCCGGCCAGAGCATCGCCTTCAACCTGAGCGAGCTTGCCGAGGAGAACAACTACTATTTCGACAATGTGAGCCTGAAGATAGGTGGTATGGAGAAGATCAAGAATGGCGACTTCGAGGGTACTGACGTCAGTTCGTTCAAGGTCAAGGAGTCGGGTGGCAGCGTTGTCGATCCTGCCATCTGCGAGAGCCTCTCCTATATCTATGTGCCCACCACCATCCCCCAGACGCAGGAGGAGCGTCACGACACGCTGGTCTATGCTATGGACAAGTGGATCAAGGGCATGATGAACGCCTGTGGCGGCAAGGTGAAGGCATGGGACCTCGTCAACGAAGCCATCTCGGGCGGTGGTGACGATGGTCAGGGCAACTATGCGCTGCAGCACTCCGAGGGATATAATCCCAATGGCACATGGGATGTGGGCGGCGATGCGTTCTACTGGCAGGACTTCATGGGCGACCTTGAATACGTGCGTCAGGCCTGCCGCCTGGCCCGTAAGTACGGTCCTGAAGATGTGACGCTGTTCATCAACGACTATAACCTGGAGTCGGACTGGGATCAGAACAAGAAGCTCAAGTCGCTCATCAACTGGATCAAGAAGTGGGAGGCTGATGGCGTCACCAAGATTGACGGCAT
Organism: Prevotella sp.; assembly: GCA_024684515.1. Lineage (GTDB taxonomy): Bacteria > Bacteroidota > Bacteroidia > Bacteroidales > Bacteroidaceae > Prevotella. The sequence goes on along the minus strand of JAIKWS010000047.1, from coordinate 5,159 downwards.
CGGTACGCAGATGCACATATCCTACTACGAGAACAGCAACACGCAGGCCAGCAAGAAGCGTGCCATCACCAATATGTTCAAGCTGATGGCTGCAACAGGCAAGTATGTCCGCGTCAGCGAGCTGGATATGGGCTATGTCAATGCCAGCGGCAATAATGTCGCTACGGGACAGATGACGGAGACACAGCATAAGAACATGGCCAATTTCTATGAGTGGATTATCAAGGAGTTCTTCCGTCTGGTGCCGCCAGAGCAGCAATGGGGCATCTGCCAGTGGTGTCCTACCGACTCGCCTAGCAACAGCGGATGGCGAGCCAATACCCCCGTCGGCATCTGGGATATCAATTACTACCGCAAGCATGTCTATGCCGGCTTTGTGCGAGGCTTAGGGGGTGTGGTCAGCGGTATTGACGATGTGGAGACCGGGAAGACAGTAGATACTTCAAAGGGCATCTACAACCTTAGTGGCATACTGATGAAAGCGGCATCGCTGGATGCCCTTCCTTCCGGCATTTACATCGTTAACGGCAAGAAGGTGATCAAATAGTAGGACATCTATGCCGCTCCTGATGGCGAGGAACGGGACGAGGAAAGGGTTCATGCGGCAAAACCGCATGACACGGACATCGCTGCCAAAGGTGCTGATTTTGCCTCGGCTAGCGGAGTGGATGTTAAAGAGCCTTGTATGCCCCCAATTAAAAAGGCAGCCGGAGCTGCCTTAGGGTATCAGTTGTGGTGGTGGCCTTCACATCGGTTGGTGTGGTGGCCACCACTTCATTTATTGTGGTGGCCTCCGATTAGTCATGGTGATGGCCTCCGCATCCGTCGTGGTGATGGTCTCCGCATCCGTCGTGGTGGCAGTTGCCGTCTCCATACACAATCGTTCCTCCAAGATATTGCGACAGGAGTTCTTCGATGGGGATGGCCGGTGCGCCAGCATGTACCTGTATTCCCAGCTGATTGAGCATGTTCACGGCACCGGGGCCTAGTCCTCCACAGAGAACATCCGTACACCCCTGGGCAGCAATGAACTTAGGCATCGCTCCATGCTCATGCTCCGGTGCCTCCAATACTACAGATTCTTTTACCTTACCTTCTTCTATGGTTACGATTGTCACTTGTGGAGCCTTGCCGAAATGAGGCCATAGATATCCGCTATTGGTAGGAATAGCAATTTTCTGATTCATCATAATGATATTTGATTTGTTTGATTGATGTGAGGCAAAGTCGGTGTTCCCCTCGCTGATGAGCAGCTGTCGCCCCTCTACTATTGCCGAAGCTATCTTTCTGCGTGCTTCCATATAGATGCGTGTCAATGTGGGTCGGGAGACCTTCATCATCTCTGCCGCCTCCGCCTGCTGCCGTCCCTCATAGTCGAGCAGCCTTACACATTCGTACTCATCAAATAGCAATGTCACAACGTCGGTCCTTTTCCGGCATCCGCCATAAGGTCGGAATCCTGCTACGGAGGGATTGGAACTCACTATGCGTAATTGTTTACTTCTTCCCATACTTTTGAACATATGTTCATTAATCGAATGCAAAAATAGCGCATTTTCCGAACATACGTTCAAAAAGTATTGATTATTAATGAAGTTTAACGCTTGTGAATGAGGAAATTATGAAAAGTGACAGAAAATAGTTGAAAAATCACGAAAATCATTTGTTATTCTGATTTTTTTCCGTATATTTGCAGCACCATTACATAACGACTACATATTATAATATAGAAAGGAGACGTAAAGTGGAGAAATTCAATCAAATCATCAACAGCAGCCAACTGACGTTGGTTGACTTCTATGCTACCTGGTGCGGTCCTTGTCAGATGATGCACCCTGTTTTCAAGCAGCTGAAGGATCAGCTCGGGGATAGCATTCGTATCATCAAGCTCGATGTGGATAAGAATCAGAGTCTCTCGATGAACTACCACGTTCAGTCGGTGCCAACGCTCATGTTGTTCCGCAATGGCAATATGCTGTGGCGGCAGAGCGGGGCTATGGGGCTGAGCGACCTCAGGCAGCTCATCAGCCAGTATCAGTAATGCTCTCAGGTTTCTGATGTAGTCAACATCGCCAGAGACAGGCAAAGGGTTGATATGACAGAGGAATTTGTTATAAGAAGCAAAAAGGTTGATCTGACAGATGGGGTTTTATTATAAAGATGCTTCAGAAACCTGAACAGCCAAGGGAATGCTACTAACCAAAATAAAATATATGATGAAGTACAAATGTTCAATTTGCGGGTACGTCTACGACGAAGCGAAAGAAGGTGTTCCGTTTGCGGAATTGCCCGACAGCTGGCAATGCCCGCTCTGTGGGGCACCCAAATCAGCTTTCGAGCCCGTTGGCGAGGTGGCACAAGAGGCGACAGCACCTAGTGCCCCTGCTGCGGAGACAGATGGCGCAGAGCCTATGGCCGCAGAGGCTACAATTGCGGAGATCGCTGACGATGAATCCATGCTCCCTCTGTCGGTGGGACAGATGGCTGCGCTATGCTCCAACCTGGCACGAGGATGTGAGAAGCAGTACATGGAGCAGGAGTCTGCTCTCTTTAATGAGCTGGCAGCGTGGTTTACACAGCGCTCTCCCAGAATCGATGATGCAACAGTAGAGGCACTAGCCTCGCAGCTGCAACAAGACCTTTCCCACTATCCAGCGCTCAACGAGACGTGTGTGCAGGATGGCGATCGTGGAGCACAGCGGGTAGTAGGCTGGGGAGAGAAAGCCACACGCATGCTGAACTCACTCATGACCCGTTATCAGCGTGAAGGAGACAACCTCCTGGCTGATACCGAGATATGGGTATGCAGCATCTGCGGATTTGTCTATATCGGAAAGAAAGCACCCGACCTTTGTCCCGTGTGCAAGGTTCCATCGTGGAGATTCAGTCAAATAGAAAGGAGGAAAAAGTCATGAGAACAACAAACAAGTCGCAGTATGCAGTAAGGAACCTGCGTCTCTGCACCAAGGACTGCCTGTGTCTGTATGTCTGTCCGACAGGAGCTACAGATACTGAGAACAGTATCATAGACCGCGACAAGTGCATCGGCTGCGGTGCCTGTGCCAATGCTTGTCCGTCGAAAGCCATATCGTTGGTGCCCGTGGAGATGCCTCTCCCACAGGAGAAGACAGAAGCTGTGACGAGTGCCCTGAACAGCATGGTGGCGCAGAAGGCAAGGACGGAACAGCTGGCACGGCAACTGGCTGATGAGACGGGCAGCGATACCCTGGACAGGCTGATGCGAGCCATTGCCGGCAGCTCGCGAGTGATGGCTGAAGACTTGATGCGCGAGGCTGGCTTCATGCTCCCCCAGTCGCAAAACACCCATTCGCTCCTGACATCGTTGGCGGAAAACCCACCATCGTCCGATTTCCCAGTAGAAGTAGTAGAAAAGCTACTCTCAACGATATCATTTCAAGACAATCAAATCATTAATCCTACAAACATTACAACTATGGCAAACAAGTATGCAGGTACCCAGACCGAGAAAAACCTGGAAGCAGCATTCGCTGGCGAATCAATGGCACGCAACAAATACACCTACTTTGCATCGAAGGCAAAGAAAGAGGGCTTCGAACAGATAGCAGAACTCTTCCTGAAGACTGCCGACAACGAGAAGGAGCACGCTAAGCTCTGGTACAAGGAGCTGCACGACGGCGTTGGCACCACAGCAGAAAACCTGAGTGACGCTGCCGATGGCGAGAACTATGAATGGACGGATATGTATGAAGGCTTTGCCAAGACGGCAGAGGAAGAGGGCTTCAAGGCTCTGGCCATCAAGTTCCGTATGGTTGCCGCCATCGAGAAGCGTCACGAAGAGCGCTATCGTGCCCTGCTGAAGAACGTGGAGACGGCAGCCGTATTCGAGAAGAGCGAGGTGAAAGTATGGGAGTGTCGCAACTGCGGACATATCGTGGTTGGCACCAAAGCCCCAGAGGTATGCCCCGTCTGTCTGCACCCGAAGGCTTTCTTCGAGGTACACATGGACAACTTCTGATGATGAAATCAAATCGGACAGCGCGATCCGTAAGCTGCAATCTATAGCAGCCCCCTCCCCCCGTCCGAAATCCTGAACACACCGCGCGATACCCACAATCGTATCGTGGCCATTAGGCAGAAGCAATACAAGGCTTCCGCCTTTTTTAATGGTAAGAACGGAAAAGTGAGGACTGAATTGCCGGGGAGGAGAGGCTGCAATAACCTCGCAGCATACGGGGAAAATAAACGAGGATTTCATAAAGAGGCCTACCGAGCCAACTATCCTGAGCGAAATGTAACAATATGACAGGATATTTGCCTTTCAACTTTCGTTTATTTTTCATATTGCGCAATAATGTAACGAAATGTAATTTCGCGGCCCCGGCGGTAGCGGTAAGTCCTTCCACATGAATAGTGTCGTCAGGCAGCTTTGGGAGCAGAACACCGATGTCGTTATGGTCGATACAGGTAACTCGTATGAAGGTCTTTGTGAGTATGTCGGTGGTAAGTATATCAGTTACACCGAGGAAAATCCTATCACTATGAATCCGTTCCGCATCCAGCGAGAGGAGCTGAACGTGGAGAAAATCGGGTTTCTGAAAAACCTTATCATGCTCATCTGGAAAGGAAGTAACGGAGAAGTGAGCAAGACAGAAGACCGTCTCATAGAGCAGGTTATTACCGAATACTATGAAGCCTATTTTGTCGGGTTCAATGGGTATAGTGCCTCCCAGAGGGATGCTTTGCATAAGAAGTTCCTCATCGAAACCGCGACACAAGGCAGTGCGACAGACACCAATGAGGAAGTGGAGGCTCGAATCAATAAACGTATCAAGGAGATGGAAGACCGCAGGAAAGCGTTGAAGGTTAAGGAACTGTCATTTAATTCCTTCTACGAGTACAGCACTCAGCGCATTCCATATATCTGCAATGAGAATAAGATTGCCGGTATAGACATCTCCACCTACAACTATATGCTGATGGATTTCTACAGGGGAGGCAGTCATGAGCGTACCCTAAACGAGAACCTGGATTCTACGCTCTTCGATGAGACGTTCATTGTCTTTGAGATTGATACCATTAAGGATGATCCATTGCTGTTCCCACTGGTGACGCTTATCATCATGGACGTTTTCATCCAGAAGATGCGTATCAAGAAGAACCGCAAGGTGCTTGTCATC
>JAIKWS010000026.1 GCA_024684515.1 Prevotella sp. | reverse complement strand
GACGGCGACGTCAAAGCCGAGCTGTACTAATTGCCCGAAGACTTCCGCCTCCAGGCGCATGCCTTCGGCTGTAAGCAGTGATGACGGTGTCCTTCGATATGGAGGGCGCATCCCCGGAAGGGGAAGGAGTCCGGTTCTTATGGTTCTTGTGTGTGGATGTCAAACCCCATTCAGGTGGTTATTGCGGCGGGGTTCCACCTCTTCCCATTCCGAACAGAGAAGTTAAGCCCGCCTGCGCCGATGGTACTGCAATGCAATGCGGGAGAGTAGGAGGCCGCCTTCTTTTTACACGGAGACCATAGTCCTAGCGGATTGTGGCCTCCATTTCTTTTTTGACCTGTGCGGTTGAAGACTGATACTTGTAGAAAGAAGCCTATCATGGCCGTACACATTCTGAATTTTCCCATGATTTGTACCTGTAATTCGCAACTCCCTGAAAATGAGGCGTGACAGAGTTGACTATTTTATTATTTAGGTACAAATGTGCACCACTATTTACAGTCATCGCGCTTCTCCTTGCCCATAAATACATAATCACACTACGCTGATAATCAAGTATATAAATTTTTAGGTACAATTTATATGAAACCTCAGTACACATAATGATTGTAGTACAGAATTCGCATAAAGTGGTCCGGATGGCTCATGGCCGGATGGCGCTCCCCTCCCTTCCGCTTCGGTCCACTTAAGCCATACTCCTGAGTATGCATAGGGTTTGGCTAGGGTTTGGGTAGAAGGAATAAGTGATATGAACATGGTGAAAATAGGGATCTTGGGTTCATGTGCCAAGTAACATATGTTCGTGAGCCGTTGAACATATGTTCGTTGCCCGTTGAACATATGTTCGTGAGCCGTTGAACATATGTTCGTTGTCCGTTGAACATATGTTCGTTAAAAATGGCCCTTAAAACTCCTTTGGATGAGTCTTCAGTAGCTTGACAAATGTTCTTGTCATATCCTTTTTTCATTGGCTCTCCTCTAGGCCGACTACCAATTTTGCTCCAACTATGTTTGAGTGAATCTGGCGAGACTTAGCGCTTTTCGAAATGTTGATAGTCTTTCATCGTCTTCCAGCTACCGCCCCAAGTGAATCCGTGCTCTAAGAATAGGCGATGGCAAAGGTCTCCAGCCTCGATTTTGTATGGGGATGCGAAGTTACGGTTAGCGTATCGCTTGCCATTTGCTGGTGATATAAGTAACTGCCCTTTACGATTATGTCGTACGTAGGGATTATATAATGTATTGATATCGATGGCCATTCCTCTTGCGTGGTTTGAAAGTTTTTTCGTCCCAGGAACAGTTCGGAAGCAGAAACTCGATGTGTTATTGTCGGACATAGAGCGTTCGTCGTCAGCATCGTAGTCGTCAATCAGTTTGATACGTTCTATAGGGTAGTGGGCTTCATATAGTTTCTTGAAGATATCAATGAGGTCCTGTGCAATTCGCTTATTGCATACCAGCTCTCCGTGACAGATTGAGTCTTCGGCATTGCGATGGAGCACGCGCAGATAGCGTAAGTCTTGTCTTGCAATGGTACATCCATTGGGAAACGACTTTCCTTTCATGCGTGCAAAGACCTCGTCGCTGATTGTGTCAATCGTGAAGTGCTGCTGTGCTGATATGCGGTTGGCAGATAGCAGCAGAATTGTCAATATAAAACCTGTTAAGAGTCTTTTAGCTGTCATAAATAGCACTTTTGTTTGCAAAGATACGAATATTCTGGTATTTTGTCAAGAGTTTATACAATAAATAGCATTGCTTAAACGTTTTTTTTGTAAACCAAAAACGTATAATATGAGAAAAATAGTTGTTTTGCTATTACTAAGCCTGTGTGGCTTGGCAGCTCAAGCTGGAGTCAAGGTGAACACCCTATCGTCGCCAAGTGGTAATATAGAAGTTACAGTGACTTCGGATGGTGATTGTCTGACGTGGGCTATCAAAAGTGGTGGCACTCAGGTACTTGCTCCTTCGGTTATCCAGGCTGTCGTTGATGGAAAACAGCTCATCACGGGTACTGGTCGTGTTGGCCGTATGCAGATGATCACTTCGACAGTGAAGCCCCCAGTATATCGCAAGCAAGAGGTGGCGAATACCTATCGTATGCTTGTTCTGAAATTTTCGCAGGGCACAACCGTCGAGTTTCGTGCCTATGATGATGGTGCCGCCTATCGTATTGGCATCGGCAACAAGAAAGCCTCTCAGGTAGATGATGAGAAGGTAGAGTTCCGCTTCGCAGGTGATTATCAGGCATTTGTGCCTTATGTGAACGACCTTCGTGGTGGTGAGCGTTATAGCTATTCGTTTGAGAGCTATTATGACGAGCAGCGATTGTCGCAGATGTTTCCTGACTCCCTGGCCATCACGCCACTTTGCATCTGTCTGCCTGATGGTAAGAAGGCTGTGGTGATGGATTGTGGCGTAGAGGACTATCCAGGAATGATGTTGAAGAAAGGCGATGGCACTAGTCTTACGTCGGAGTTCGCTCCCTACGTGCTGGAGCAGAAAGTGCTTGGCCAGGGTGGTCTGAACATGATCTCTACCAAGCGGGCCCCCTATATAGCCAAGATCTCTGGAGTCAGAATGTTGCCCTGGCGTGCTGTGGTCGTCACCCAGAATGATGCCGACTTGCTCAACTGCGATATGGCCATGCGTCTGGCTCCTGCTTGTAGGCTGACCGATGCCAGTTGGATACGTCCTGGCAAGGTTGCCTGGGACTGGTGGAACAATACCAATGTGTGGGGTGTTGACTTCGAGTCGGGCATGAATACTGCCACATACAAGTATTATATCGATTTCGCTGCCAAGAATCATCTCGAGTACATTATTATAGACGAAGGCTGGAGTGGTCGTGAGTCATTGACCGAGAATCTCAATCCCGCCATCGACCTTCGCGAGTTGATTACCTATGGCAATAGCCGCAATGTGGGAATCATCCTCTGGAGTTCGTGGCGCAATATGATTGGCAATGATGCCCTTGACGGATCAGCAACCATGGAGCGCTATATGAAGCACTACAGCGAGATGGGTATCAAGGGCTTTAAAGTCGACTTCTTCGATCGTGACGACCAGCAGGTTATTGCTTCAGCCTATCGCATGGCCGAGTGTGCCGCTCGTCACCATCTGTTGCTCGACTATCACGGTCTGAAGCCAATGGGTGTGAGTGCTGCCTGGCCTAATGTCCTTAACTTCGAGGGAGTGAAAGGCCTGGAGAATTCGAAATGGGAGCCTCGTCAGGGAGACGGTCCTCTGCACAATCAGCCTCGCTACGATGTCACCATTCCCTATCTACGTATGCTCTGTGGCCCTCTCGACTATACGCCAGGAGCCATGGACAATGCCACTCGTGACAATTTCTTCGGCAACAACAACCATCCGATGAGTCAGGGTACGCGTGCCCATCAGGTAGCCATGTATGTCGTCTTCGATGCTCCGTTGCAGATGCTGGCCGACTCCCCCTCGAAGTATATGCGAGAGCAGGCAACCACAGACTTCATCCGTCAGATACCCACCACTTTTGACGAGACCATAGCCCTGAGTGGTGAGTTAGGAGAATATGTAGCCATTGCCCGTCGTAAGGGCAGTACATGGTATGTGGGAGCGATGACGGACTGGACGCCACGCACCATCCAGCTTGATCTTTCCTTCCTTGGCTCAGGCAGTCATCAGGCCCAGGTCTTTGCCGATGGAGTGAATGCTTTCAGCAGTAAGGAGGCGATGGACTATAAACTTACTCGTTCTACAGTCAAATCTAGCGACCGCCTATCCGTTCAGCTAGCCCCTGGTGGTGGATGGGCTGCCATTATCAAATAGACATTATTATAATCAGCAAGCAATATATGGAACAGCAGAAACGCTACGGTCATTTTGATGACCAACATCGCGAGTACGTGATTACCGACCCGCAGACCCCGTGGCCCTGGATCAACTATCTGGGCAACGAAGATTTCTTCTCATTGATTTCCAATACGGCAGGAGGCTACAGCTTCTATAAGGATGCCAAGTTCCGTCGTATCACCCGCTATCGCTACAACAATGTGCCGATGGACAATGGAGGTCGCTATTTCTACATCAACGATGGTGGCTGCGTGTGGAATCCAGGATGGAAGCCCTGTAAGACACCCCTTGACTTCTACGAGTGCCGTCATGGCATGAGCTACACCCGCATCACTGGACGCAAGAACGATATCGAGGCCTCGGTACTTTTCTTCGTGCCGCTGAAGAAATGGGCAGAGGTGCAGAAGCTGACGCTGACGAACCAATCGGCAGAGGTAAGGCATCTGAAGCTGTTCTCGTTCGAGGAGTGGTGCCTGTGGAATGCAGCTACCGATATGGAGAATTTCCAGCGTAACTTCTCTACGGGCGAGGTGGAGATAGAGGGTTCGACCATCTATCACAAGACGGAGTATCGTGAGCGTCGCAACCACTATGCTTTCTATCATGTGAATACCGAGATTCAGGGCTATGATACCGATCGTGAGACGTTCGTAGGCCTTTACAATGGCTTTGACGAGCCACAGGCAGTGCTTGAGGGCAAGCCCCGCAACAGTCATGCCCACGGCTGGAGTCCCATTGCCTCGCACTATCTTGAGGTGACGCTGCAGCCTGGTGAGTCGAAAGATTTCGTCTTCCTGCTTGGCTATATTGAGAATGAACAAGATGAGAAATTCTCTGCCCCACAGGTCATCAACAAGACGAAGGCTCATCAGCTGATCTCAGATCTCGACACGACGGAGAAGGTCGACCAGGCATTCAGTGAGCTTTGCGACTACTGGGAGATGCTGCTGAATATCTATAAGGTACACACGGGCAATGACAAGCTCGACCGCATGGTCAATATCTGGAATCAGTACCAGTGCATGGTCACCTTCAACTTCTCGCGTTCGGCTTCGTTCTTCGAGAGTGGCATCGGACGTGGCATGGGCTTCCGCGACAGCAACCAGGACCTGGTGGGCTTCGTTCATCAGATTCCCACCCGTGCCCGCCAGCGCATCATCGACATTGCCTCGACACAGTTCCTCGACGGTGGTTGCTACCACCAGTATCAGCCCTTGACCAAGCGTGGCAACAACGACATCGGTGGTGGTTTCAATGACGACCCTTGCTGGCTGATTTTCGGCACGGTGGCCTATCTGAAGGAGACGGGTGACTTTTCCATTCTCGACGAGATGGTGCCCTTCGACAACCAGCCAGGTACGGAGGTGACGCTGTTCGAGCATCTGAAAGTGTCGATGGACCATGTCATCAACAATCTTGGTCCCCACAAGCTTCCGCTGATCGGTCGTGCCGACTGGAATGACTGTCTGAACCTGAACTGCTTCTCGTGGGATCCCAACGAGTCGTTCCAGACGACGGAGAACAAGAGCGAGGGCTCGAAGGCCGAGTCGCTGATGATTGCAGGACTCTTTGTCGTGACGGGCAAGGAATACGTTGCCCTCTGCCGTCATCTGGGCAAGGATGCAGAAGCCGACCGTATGCAGCAGGCTGTCGATGCGATGACAGCAGCTGTCAAGAAGGACGGCTGGGACGGAGAGTGGTACCTGCGTGCCTACGATTTCTACGGCAACAAGATCGGCTCGCACGAGTGTGAGGAGTCCAAGGTCTTTATCGAGAGTCAGGGATGGTGTACGATGGCCGAGATTGGTGCCGACGAGGGTATGGTGGCCAAGAGCCTCGACTCGGTGAAGAAGTATCTGGAGTGTGAGCACGGCATTGTCCTCAACAATCCTGCCTTCACGAAATACATCTACGAATATGGCGAGATCTCCAGCTATCCTGAGGGCTACAAGGAGAATGCCGGCATCTTCTGTCACAATAACCCCTGGGTGATTATTGGCGAGACACTGGCTGGCCGAGGCAACGATGCGTGGTCGCACTATGCCAAGATCCTGCCTTCGTATGTCGAAGAGAAATATCAGACGTTGCATAAGGTAGAGCCCTATGTCAACTGCCAGATGGTGGCGGGTAAGGATGCTGCCCGTCCTGGCGAGGGCAAGAACTCGTGGCTCACGGGTACGGCAGCGTGGATGTGGCTCACCGTGTCGCAGTATATCCTTGGTGTCAAGCCCGACTACGACGGCCTGTGCATAGATCCTTGTCTGCCCGAGTCGGCACAGGACTATACCATCCAGCGTCGCTTCCGTGATGCGGAGTACAATATCACGGTTCATACCAATGGCCATCAGAAGGGTGTGCAAAGCATCGTGGTTGACGGTGCTCCTGTCGAAGGTACCGTGATTCCTTACGCACCAGGCAGTCATACCGTCGAGGTGACCATGTAAGAAAGACGATATACGCATAAAATAGGCAGCGAAGGCATTCCGGACGATGGAGTGCCTTCGCTTGTTTCTGTCCCTTGGCTGCCTGTTGCTCTTTCCAGCAGAGGTTAGACTCCGTGTTTGTGGAGAAGTACTTGCAGCCTTCACCTTTTCCTTTTTCCCTTTTTCCCTTTTTCCTTTTCGCTCGAGCCGTGAAAAGAATGTGTATTACTTCTTGGCCTTTGGACAATGTGAGCTGATGAAGTTGTAGACGAAGTCGAAGTCCTCGCCGTTGACATAGACACGGTTGTGTTCCAGCGTCTCGTTCACCTTGATCATATTCAGCCACTTAATGGCTTTCACGCTTTTGACAGAGTCGAAACTGGAGCGCATGGATGTCCTGCTACTAGCCATTATGCCTGTCCCCACGACGCCAGGTCGTTTGCCTGCAATGCCTGCCAGGGCTGTCAGGAACCCGATCCGCTTGGCCACCTTCTGGCTTTGCGGTGCCTGTTGGTGTACAATACCAGTCTCGTCCATGATGAAGTGTGCTCCATATTTCCCGCCTGACATCGCGGCATAGAGCAAATAGCCGAGCGGCACCAATACCAGGAAGATGAGTGCCATAACGCCGATTATCTTCAATGGTGTTACGACGGCTTCCCAGCTGAATCCATCTGCTAGCAGAAAGATAAACAGGAAGAGGAAGAAGCATATCGCCAGCGTGATGCCAAAGACCTTGTAAACGTCGAACAGTATGGCGGGATTCTTAAATAAGCTCACCTCGTGTATCCAGTGGTATTTCCCGTCAGGATACAGTTTCACGCGGTTGTCGTAAGCGGTCTGTTGTTCTTGTCTTTTTTTAGCCATAATGATTGGTTTTTACGTAAAGGAGGTTGATGCTCTGATTCGTTTTCCAGACTCTGGGCCTATCCCTGTCCTGATGATGCATGCGGGAAACCGCATACCACGTGCGGACTGGTGAGGCACTCGTGTTGCAAAGGTACGAAAAAAAATGCAAACAATCGATGATGATAGTCTCTTTTTTTTGGTTCTTAGTAAAAGAGATGTCCTTTGCCCACGAATATATGCTCATACAGCTTGCTGTGGCGTTCAGGATGCCGCTGTCATTTGTCATGTTTGTCATGTGTCATGAAAATGCAAGCAGGAAAGACGCATGCCTGGAAGTCGGACAATAGAAAATGCTGTTGTTTTGGTAAGGAAAAGTAGTCAATTTGAAAAAAAAAGTGTAACTTTGCTCCCTGAATGCGCCATTGGCGCCATATGTTAAACCAAATCAAATGATTGACAAGCATGAAACTACAACGAATTCTATGGATCCAAGCCACCATCATCCTGCTGTGTGGCATCAGTACCCTTACCTCTTGTTCTAACGACGACGACGCCATACAGCCCGCAGATCAGGTAGAGACTGCTCTTCAGGAAATGTCGCTACGGGAAAAAGTGGGTCAGATGTTCTATGTACGTCCTGAGGCACTCGACACCACCATCCACTGGGTCAAATACTCCGACCTGTCGGCTCTGGCGCTACAGCAGGTAACAGACAAGATGCGTGGCGTGAACGAGAAATATCCCATTGGCGGCATCATTCTCTATGGCCATAATATCAAGGACGAAGCTCAGCTGGCACAGTTCATTGGGCAGCTACGCAGCTTGAACGGTCGTCCGCTGCTCTGCATCGACGAGGAGGGAGGACTGGTGGCACGCATTGCCAACAATGGCAATTTCGACGTGAAGAAATATGAGTCGATGGGGGCTATTGGTGCCACTGGCGACCCTCAGAACGCCTATGAGTGCGGCAACACCATCGGCACGTATCTGAAGCACTACGACTTCGACATCAACTTTGCCCCTGTTGCCGACGTCAATACCAACCCCGAGAATATCGTCATCGGATCGCGAGCCTTCAGCGACGATCCTGAGGTAGCCGCTACGATGGTCACCAGCTATCTTCAGGGAATGCACGACGCTGGCATCATCGGTTGCATCAAGCACTTCCCTGGTCATGGCGATACCAAGTCGGACACACACTATGGCTATGCCCAGTCTCTCAAGACATGGGAGGAGATGGTCGGCTGTGAGATGATACCCTTCAAGGCCGGCATCGCCTGGGGCTGTCAGATTATCATGACTGCTCACATCAGTGTGCCTAACGTATCGGGCTCTGATGTCCCTTCCACCATGTCGTCAGTCGTCCTTCAGGACAAACTTCGAGGTGAACTCGGCTACAACAATATCATCTGTTCTGATGCGATGGAAATGGGAGCCATCACTCAGCAGTATACCTGTCCGGAAGCTGTCGTTGGCTGCATCAAGGCTGGCGTTGACATCGTCCTGAGTCCACGCAACTTCGCAGAGGGCTTCGATGCCGTGGTGGCTGCCGTAGAGCATGGTGACATCAGCGAGGAGCGCATCAACCAAAGCGTCAGACGTATTCTCAGGATGAAGCGTCAGACGTCAACAGGCATTGTACAATAACAGTAGTAAAGAACGACTGCAGGGGGATGAAGCCGTAATCCCGCTGTGAGTGAGCCGTAATCCCACTGTGAGTGAGCCGTAATCCCGCTACGAGTGAGCCGTAATCCCGCTGTGAGTGAGTCGTAATCCCACTACGAGTGAGCACCGTGAGATTTGAACCAGATCTTGCTTCTTAAGCGATGCTAATGTCCAATCTCGTACATCCAAAGTAAACACTGGGGTTTCGGAGGTTTTGCATATAAAAAGAGGAAAAGGGAAAAGGGAATTCCGTGGTTTCTTGACATGCCAAGAAGAAAAAGAGAAGATAAAATCGATAGATTTCCCTTTTCCCTTTTCCCTTT
>JAIKWS010000012.1 GCA_024684515.1 Prevotella sp. | reverse complement strand
TATTAATTATTTTTTCTGTGCCAACTTTTGTCTGGAATCATAAATTTCCCTTTTTCCCTTTTTCCCTTTTTCCCTTTTTCCTTTTTTACATTTCAAGCAGGCTATAACCGCATTTGAAAATATTTTTACATTTGCAGACAACTGTTAAAATTTTGGTACGCAAAACATTTGCAGGTTTCTCAAATTTTTTGTAACTTTGCAATATCGTTTGAGGACTGTTTTTTTTGCGGCCACACCATGGCGAAAATTTTTGCTAGTGCACGAGCAGATTTTACCCAGGGTGGAAGCAGGGATAATCCCGAGAGCGACGAGCGACTAGAAGGTATAGAAAAGCACAGGGCGTACAAATTATTTAACAAAAAATTCTTAACAATTGTGGCAATCAAAGTGAAGGCTGTTGAACGCCTGGTGAAGTTCAACAAGAGCGATGTGGGTACCGACAGCAGTTTGATGGCACCCGCCATGGGTGATACAAGCGGGAAATATTTCCCTCTTGCACAGGAGGTGCGAGATGCAATGCTGCAACTATTGCTGGCGACCCTCGTAACCTGTGGAAGGCGTTTTCACTCCAATGGAGAATCCGGAGAATCCGGACAATCCGGAAAATCCGGACAATCCGGAGAATCCGGAAACTCCGGAAACTCCGGCTCTAGCCCCCGTGCTCTGTGGAAACCGGTTCTCTCCCACGGCCACGTGCTATATTTAAGTTGTGTAATGTTAATTATCAGTAATTTTTGTCTGCCTTAGGAATTTTTTTTGTAACTTTGCAGTTTGAAAACTCGAATAACAAAAAAACATCTAAAATGAAGAAACTACTAATAGCACTCCTTGTTATGCTCTCAGCCCAGCTATGGGCGGCAAACACGAAGACAAGCGTTGAGCAGGTGACGACTGCCGTTACCCTGACCGACGACGTGGACTATGTCATCACCTCTGCCACCCCCTTCAGTGGCGACGGCATGGTGAACATCCAGAATACCGACCATGCGGTGGTCATACTGGCCGCTGTGAAGCCCTCGAAGGCCAAGAGCATCCTGAGCAGCCGCATACAGATAGCCGGCAAGAAGGCCGTGGATGGCACCAACTGCCAGCTGAAGCTCTACAACCGCGGTTGCATCATCCTGCCCTATGACAAGAACCTGAAGCCCCTCACGGTATATGCCGAGCAGAACTTCGAGGGTGAGCAGTCGGATGACTTCGGACTGGAGCATACGGGTGGTTTCATGAACACGCTGAGCGACGGGAAGCTGAACAACCGCATCCGCAGTTTCAAGCTGAAGCGTGGCTATATGGTGACCTTCTCGCTGCGTGCTGGCGGCCGTGGCTACAGCCGTTGCTTCATCGCTGCCGACAGCGACCTGGAGATGGCCTCGCTGCCCGCCATCATGGACCGCAGCATCAGCAGCTACCGCGTGTTCACATGGTACGACACGGGCAAGCCCCAGCTGGCGGCTACCGATGCCACCGCCTGTGGTGCCCTGAACGTGACAAGCACCTACACCTGGGGCACCACCAGCAGCATGGCCCCCGACATTGAGAACGTGCCCCACCATATCTATGAGAACTACCCCTCGCCCTCGGCCCTGGGAGCCTGTACCACCTCGCCACACATGAAGACCAACAACGAGCCCATGAACACTGCCGACGACCCCAAGGGCAAGACGGAGGACGTGGATGCTGTGCTGGCCAACTGGGAGGATCTGATGCGGACGGGCATGCGCATCTGCACACCATCGTCGTGGGACGGCAGCGACTATACCAACGGCACGGGCTATCTGAAGCGATTCCTCGACAGCATCGATGCACGTGGCTGGCGATGCGATATCATCGACCTGCACTGCTACTGGCCTGAGAGCAACTTCAGCACCATCAAGAACTGGGTGAACAGCTGTCACCGTCCTATCTGGATATCGGAATGGTGCTGGGGAGCCTCGTGGAACAAGAATGGTGCCTTTGCCAGTGGTGTCACCCAGAATCAGGTGCGCGATGCCCTGAGCCGTATCTGCAACAGCCTGAACAGCTACGACTACGTGGAGCGATACTACTACTGGAACCATGAAGCCGACATCTCGAAGCTCTACAAGAACGGACAGCTGACACCTGCCGGACAGATGTATGCACAGCTGGACGGTGGCGTGGGCTACAACGGCAAGTACGACTATGTGCCCAAGGCTCCCAGGCAGCAAGCCCCTGCCGACCTGGTGGTGGACTTCGACAGCGACAGGCAGACGGCCACCATCAGCTGGATGGAGTACAACGGTGAGATGAACGACTATATCCATCTGGAATGTCTGAAGACAGGCAGCTCGGGCTGGGAGGTCGTGGCCGACGTGACTGGCGGTGAGGAAGCCGGACGACGTGTGCTCACCGATGTTCCTGCCCAGCAGGGATGGGAGTTCCGCATACGCGAGAAGGATGCTGTGGGCAAGCTCTGCAATACCAACGTCGTGATGGCTGCCAGTGGCAACATGAAGGCTGGCGATGCCGTCGACATAGACGGACAGACCTGGTATCTGGGTGGCAACGTGCTGACCAATGGCGACTTCGACTTCGCACTGACAGGATGGGTCAACGGTATGGGCGACAGCCATGTCGGACAGCCATGGTTTGAGACCATTGCCCAGGGAGGCAGCAACGGAGGTGCCTATCTGCAGTGCTATGGCAACGGCACCATCAAGAGCGACGAGTCCATGCAGCTGGCCGTCGACGGCATAGAAGCCAACACCTCCTATTATTTCGCGGCTGCCGTAGCCGAAAACGAGTATAACACCTGTCGTGTGGTGCTGAGTGCCGATGGCGAAGCCCTCGACTCGACGGTGATGCGTCTCACGCAGGCAGGCAGCAACTGGCAAACCCTGTTCGCCACCTTCGGCACAGGACGCTTCACGAATGCCATTATCACCCTCAACCGCCTGGGCAACAAGGCACGGTTTGACAATATGATGCTCTGCCGTCTGTTCGAGCAACAGAGCGATGCCATTGCCGACGGACTGAAGCAGGAGCAGCAGCGGGCCATGACGGCCATCGCCAGCCTGCGCACACCACTGGCACTGAGCCTGCAACAGCAGCTCGACGGGGTGGAGGGCATGTCGGACAGCAACGATGGCCGTCTGCAATACCTACGAGCAAGCATTGACCAGGCCATTGCCTCGCAACGGGCATGGCCAGCACTGGAATACCTGTGGCAATACGTCGGCCGACTGCTCGATATGCAACTGCTGTACGACGGCTACGATGCCGTGAAGGAGGCCTACGAGGCCGCAGGACGACTGCTGACCGTGAAGGGTGCCCTGCCCTCCACAGCGTCTATCACCAAGGGCTATGAAGCCCTGTCGGCAGCCCTGGATGCCTATATGCCCATGACCACACTCAGCAGCATCGTCCAGAACCCCACCTTTGCCGCTACTGCCGGCTGGACACCCAGTGGCACCTATGGCGATGGCGAACAGGGTATCAGCAGTGGCGACGGCTACTACCGTGCCCTGTGGACAATCAAGGCCGAGGGCAACGAGCAGCAGACGATGGGCATACGCCAGCAGGTCGACGGTCTGTCGCACGGACTATATGCCGTGGCTTGCGATGCCACCACCTGGCACTACAGCCTGACTGACCAGCATGCCTATATCAGCAACGGCACCGACTCGCTGGCTACACCCACGTTGTCGGCCGACTATCTAGACCTGCCAGGCATGGCGGACTCTCTCCGCTGGCAGACACTGCTCTCACAGCCCGTGTATGTAGAGGAAGACGGCAGTGTCGTCATAGGCTTCGAGGGCTCCAAGCAGGGAGCACAGGACCTGGCTTGGCGCGAGGTAGGCAACAGCAGCAGCCGTGGTGACTATCGCGAGGGGTCGTGGGCCGTGACCAACTTCCAGCTCATCTATCATCCACTCTATCGGCAGCCGGCAGGCAGTCAGTGGGGAGTGGCCTGTCTGCCATATGCCGTAGCACCCCATCCCGACATGACCTATTATAATATTGTGGCCATCACCAGCGACTACCATTCGCTCTGTCTGGAGCCCGTGGAGCGTGTCGATGCCGGTGTGCCCTTCATCTGGTATACGAAAGCGGCCGTGGCCACCATGCCCGAATATGGCGATGCCGTGGCAAGGGCCTCGGATGGTGCCGGCAATCTGCGTGGCTTCTTCAAGACGGCGGCACGGGTGCCCGTGGGCTATTTCGTGCTTGGCGACGGCAAGTGGACCAAGGTGACAGACAGCAGCAATCGTCCGCGCATGGCTGAATTCTCGGCCATCATGCGTCCCCTGAACGACAAGCAGAGTCTGCCGATACCCGTGGTGAGCAACTGGAGCGGAGCCACCATGCCCATCGAGGGTATCACCGACGAGGAGATTGCCGATGGCATCACACTGCTACAGACGACGACCGACGACAGCCGCCAGCTGTTCACACTGGGTGGACAGCGGGTGGAACAGCAGCCCAAGGCTGGCGTCTATATCCAGATCAGCAACGGAAAATCTCAGAAAATCATCATCAAATGAAGACACCAGTCATCATCCTGATACTTGCCATGGGGGCTGTCGGCAGTTCCCTTCATGCCCAGGTGACCGCCAAGGCCGACGTCACGATAGCCTTCGACCTCAGTCAGCAGGGACATCGCTTCAGTCCCACATGGGGCATCGACCAGGCATGGATCAGCCAGCAGAACGCACGCAAGGGCATCAACCACATGGGTAAGGAGAATATCGGCATCGGACGAACATGCTTCCGTACCAACAAGGCACTGGTCAACGACTCGGTGCTCGAGAGCTCGGAGGTCAGCAAGCTGCGGGAGCGCAACCGCTGGCTCAACCTGGTCAGCGACACACTACCCGTGGTGCTTACGGCCGATCAGGAGGGAGGCACCAACGAGTATTATGTGGTCAACAAAAGCTGTAAGACCGACCACTGGGCCGCCAATATCAACAGCCACGTACACTGGCTGCAGCAAAACTCCAGACATCCCGTGGTGGGAGTGAGCATCTTCAACGAGCCCGACTACTGGACCGTGGAAGAGGGTGCCACCACAGCCAAGCAGACACAGATAGCACGCATGCTGCGTGAACGCTACCCACGGCTGGACAATGTGGTCATTGCCGGTGGCAACACCCTCAACGACGACAAGGCACTGGAGTGGTACAATGCCAGTCGCGAGTATTTCGGATGGGGCAACACCCATCAGCTGGCAGGATCGTTTGCCAACTTCGCCAAGTTCTACCAGACCGTAAAGAACGACGGCAAGGTAGGCTATGCCGACGAGATGCACAATGTGGGCGAGGCCATGATAGCCCTCGAGTACGGAGCATCAGTGGGCATCTGGTGGGGATTCGACAGCAGGGCACGAGGTGAGTTCTGCGACATCAGCAGGCATGGAGAGCGGCTGGCATATGGCGAGCACCGTACCAACTGGACGGCAGCATCGGTCTATCGACACGATGACGGACGGGTGAAAGCATTCATAGGATCGTCAGAACGACAGGCGGCCACCACGAGCTATCAGTTCGTGTCGCTCGACAGGGATGTCTATTACGACGGACAGGGACCACTGAGGCAGTTCCGCATGGAGATACCAGGAGGCAGTGTGGGCAGCTATCAGAACGGACAGACCAATGCCGAACGGGTGATTGATGTCGTATGGGGAGACGACGTGCCACCAACAGCCATCACGGCAGGCACCTACAAACTGGTGAACAAGGGCAACGGCAACGTGGCTGCCGTATCGGGCAACAATATCGTAACCACGAGATATACGGGCACGAAGAGCCAGCAATGGAACGTGGCACCCTGCGACCCACGCATCGGAGGCGACTACAGCTTCTACGACTTCCGTGTGGCCAGCAATGGCAAGACATGCATGGACGTGGAGAACTACTCATGTCTGACCAATGCCAATGTCATTGCCTATACTCCGTCGGGCAATCCCACCAGCAATCAGCAGTGGTACCTGCAGTATGCCGGCAACGGCTACTACTATGTGCGCAACCGCGAGAGTGCCCTCTACCTCTCGGCCAATTCCAACCGCACTACCAACGGGCTGAGTGTGATCCAGCGTACACTGCAGGCCGATTCCACCCTGCATGCCTGTCAGCTGTGGCGTCTGTTGCCCACTGATGTGGCCTACGACACCGAGGCACCTGCCGTGCCCTCAGAGCCCGTTGCCGAGTCGCTACCTGCTGCCGTCAGTCTGTCGTGGGAACATGGCAGTGAGGACGACCTCGATGGCTATATGGTGCTGCGGGCAGAGGTCCTGGACGATGGCACCACAGGCAGCTGGAATACCATTGCCCGCAAGGTGTACCCACCCTTTGTCGACAATGGCATCCTAGAGGGGCACGGCTATCGCTATAAGGTGAGAGCCATCGACAAGTCGCAGAATATGAGTGATGCCTCTGCCGAGGTCGCTGGCATGACGTCAGGACAGAAGGCCATGGTGGCCCACTGGACCATGGAGGGCAGCCTGGAAGACCAGACGGAGAATCAGCATCATGCCCTCGCAGCCGTCACCGATGCGGAATATGACGACGACTGTCAGCAGGGTGCACAGTCGATCTATCTGCGCAAGGACCAGTACCTGCAGCTGCCCACGGGCATCGTCAAGGGCAACCAGCTTACGGTGAGCATGTGGGTGAAGGCCAGCAGTTCGAAGGCATGGCAACGGCTGTTCGACTTCGGTCACGATGCCGACCACTATCTCTTCCTGACCACCTACAACGCTTCGTCACGCATGCGCTTTGCCATCAAGAATGGCGGTGACGAACAGGTCCTCGACTGTCCCAAGCGTATGCCACTGCTCAGCTGGCACCATGTGGTGCTCACCATCGAGCCAGGCAGCACCGCCATCTATCTCGATGGCGAACAGCTGGCACAGACCGATGCCATCACCATCAGTCCACAGGATGTCAACCCCATCATCAACTATATAGGACGCAGCCAGTTTAACAGCGACCCCTATCTCACGGCCTATCTCGACGATGTGCGCATCTACAACTATGCCCTCACCTCTGACGAGGTATCCCAGCTGTATGCCCAGACATCGGGCATCACACCGGCTGCCAATAGCGACGATACGGGTACACACACCATTTATACCCTCGATGGCATACGGCTGCAACAGCCACGACAGGGGCTGAACATCGTTGACGGGAAGAAGACGATAGAACGGTAGAAAATCGGTTCTTTCTCAGCATGATAGTTGTCCACTGCACCGTCGTAATGGTGCCGTAGGATAAAAAATCGTGCTTTCTCTTTGTGTTTTGCTCTTTTATTTGTAACTTTGCACCCTAACTACTAAAGCACTAGGTTATTATGAGAAGATTTTTCCCATTGCTACTGCTGCTTGCCGTGGTGCTGTCGGTCCATTCCAAAGAATGGGACGATGCGCAATACAGGCAGATAGAGCAGAGTATCCAGACCCCTCAACTGGGCGACCGTGAGTTTCTGATTACCAAGTATGGCGCTCGTCCCGATGGGGAAGCGTCAAAAAACCAGCAAGCCATACAGAAGGCCATCGATAAGTGCTCGAAAAAGGGTGGGGGCAAGGTGATCGTGCCTGCAGGAGCCACGTTCCTCACTGGCGCTATCGAACTGAAATCGGGTGTCAACCTCGAGATACAGGAGGGTGCTACCCTGCAGTTCGTGTTCCAGCCAGAGCTCTATCCCATCGTGGAGACCTCGTGGGAGGGACTGGAGTGTTTCAACCTCTCGCCATGTGTCTATGCCTTTAAGGCTCACGATATTGCCGTGACAGGTACGGGTACCATCGATGGTGGTGGCTCGAAGACGACATGGTGGCCCTGGTGTGGTGCCACACACTATGGGTGGACACCAGGCACGGTGAGTCAGAAACTGGAGGCACGGCCTAGACTGCTGAAGAATGGCGAGGATGGTGTACCGATGTACGACGAACAGGGACAACGGTCGCCACAACGGGTGTTCGGACCTCAGGACGGACTGCGGCCACAGCTGGTATCGTTCAACAAGTGCGAGCGTATACTCCTTCAGGATGTGACCTTGCTGCGTTCTCCTTTCTGGGTAATCCATCCCTTGCATTCGACAGATATCACCGTGCGTAGGGTGAAGATGATCAACGACGGTCCTAATGGGGACGGCTGCGATCCAGAGTGCTGTGATCGTGTGCTGATAGAGGATTGCTTCTTCAATACCGGCGATGACTGCATTGCCATCAAGAGTGGACGAAACCGTGACGGACGAGAGCGTAACATGCCTTCGAAGAATATCATCATCCGCAACTGCGAGATGAAGAACGGTCATGGTGGCGTGGTCATTGGCAGTGAGATCTCTGGCGGATGTCAGAATGTATATGCCCACGACTGCGTGATGGACTCACCCAACCTGGACCGTGTGCTGCGCATCAAGACCAACAGCTGTCGCGGTGGCATCATCGAGAATATCAACATGCGCAATATCAAGGTGGGACAGTGTGGCGAGGCTGTGGTGAAGATCAATCTCGACTACGAGCACAATGAGATATGCTGTCGGGGCTTCAACCCCACGGTGCGCAATGTCAACGTCGATAATGTCACCTGCGGCAAGTCACGATATGGCGTGCTGGTGACAGCCCTCGACACGGTGTGTAACGTCTACGATGTCAATATCAAGAACTGCCGCTTCGACGGTGTGCAGCAGGGCAATAAGATAACAGGACAGACACGCGACTTCCATTATGACCAGTTCTTCGTCAATGGCTCGCTATGCCTGACCGAACGGCCCTACAAGCACTATTCCGAGTGGATGACCTATTCGGAGATGAAACGGGTGCCACGTTCATACCTCCTCGACTTCTCTACCAAGCCGAAGTGGAGCTATGTCATGGGTATCGAACTAGAGGGAATGCTCGACACCTACCTCCGCTATGGCGGTGAGGACATCCGTAAATACTGTCAGGAATATACCGACACGATGATCAACGAGAAAGGTGAGATTCGTGGCTACAATATCCTGGACTATAACCTTGACAATATCCGCACAGGACATTTCGTGACCCGTATGTATCAGCAGTGGCCCGAGCAGAAGAACCTGCTGGCCATGCAGACGATGATGAAGCAGTTGCAGGACCAGCCCCGCACCAAGGCCGACAAGGTGTTCTGGCATAAGGCTATCTATGCTTATCAGGTGTGGCTCGACGGCATCTTCATGGGACTGCCCTATCGTTGTCTGACGGCCCCCATCACCACCTCGGCCAAGGATGCCCGTAAGGGAGCTGTGGAGAAGATCTACGACGATGCCGTGAACCAGTTGGTGACAACCTACGAGCGTACCCTCGATCCCAGGACAGGACTGAACCGTCATGCCTATGACGAGACCCGCAACACCTTCTGGGCAGACAAGGAGACGGGATTGTCGCAACACTGCTGGGGACGTGCACAGGGATGGTTTACGATGGCCTTGGTAGAGGTGCTCGATGCCCTGCCTGAGGACTATGCCCGTCGGCAGGAAGTAATCAATCTGCTGGTGAAGGACTTTGATGGCATCATCAAGTGGCAGGATAAGAAAACGGGGGTTTGGTATCAGGTGATGGACTCCCCAAACCGCGAGGGTAACTATCTGGAGTCTACCTGCTCGGCCATGTTCACCTACTCCCTGCTGAAAGCCTATCGCAAGGGCTATGTAGGCACGAAGTACCGCGATGCCGGCATCAAGGCCTTCAAGGGCATCGTGAACAATTTCATCCGTGTGAATGCCGACAAGACCATCTCATTGACCAATTGTTGCAGTGTGGCAGGTCTCGGTCCTGCTGCCACCGACGAGGTCGTAAGTGCCATGAAGAGTATCAACCCCAAGGGCAAGGTCAAGGAGAACCGTCGTCGTGACGGTGGCTATGACTACTATCTCTCTGAGCCTATCCGCGACAACGATGCCAAGGGCTTAGGACCCTTCATCTGGGCTGCACTCGAGATGGAGATGCTGGGCTATGACACCGACAATACCACGGCAGAGATCAATCGCCAGGCTGTTGTCTCCCGCAACAATCCCATCATCACAGCTGCCGACCCACTGGCCTCGCTTACCGTGGGCAACGGACATTTCGCTACTACCGTCGACGTGACAGGGTTGCAGTCGTTCCCTTTTGACTATGAGGCAGGTGTGCCTCTGACGGCTATGTCGGACTGGGCATGGCATAAGTTCGAAAACACCAACAAACTGACTCCTGCCGAAAGCGAGAAAGCTTATGACTTCGGACATGGGCATCAGGAAGTATATGCCGTGGAATACAAGAAGGCTGAAGACGGACGTCACAAGCAGGCCACGGAGTATTTCCGCGTGAACCCCCACCGGCTGAACATGGGTGCCATAGGGTTGGAGATGAAAGATGCAAGCGGAACTGTCATACCCCTGAAAGCGTTGACGGATGTCCGACAGGAACTGCAACTCTATGACGGGAAGATAGAGTCGGCCTTCCGTGCCAATGGACAGTCCGTAGAAGTGACCACGGCAGCACAGGCCGACAGGGATGGCGTGCTCTATCGCATCAAGAGTCCCATGTTGAAACAGGGACGGGCTGTCGTCAGCATCCGCTTTCCCTATCCAACAGGCAAGCATGCCGATGCTGCCAGCGACTGGACAAAGACCGACAGCCATCAGTCGCGCATCGTGACTACTACCAGTCATGGGGCTCTCATAGAGCATCGCATCGACTCTACCACCTATTATCTGGTGCTGAACTGGCAGGGTGAGGCAACACTCCAGGAGTGCGACCGACACTATTTCGAGTTGTCGACGACAGACGATGTGCTGGCACTCAAAGCCACCTATCAACAGCAGCCTGTCGACGGCAAGACGATAGCAGAACCACTGGTGTTCGACCAGGAACTAAGAGCCATTATACGACATTGGAACCGCTGGTGGCAGCAAGGGGCTATCGTCGACTTCGGGCTGTGCACCGATCCACGTGCCAGGGAACTGGAGCGGAGGGTGGTGCTGTCGCAATATCTGACGCAGGTCAACTGTGCCAATAGCTTGCCCCCACAGGAGACGGGACTGACCTACAACTCGTGGTTCGGACGTCCTCATCTGGAGATGACATGGTGGCACATGATTGACTTTGCACTATGGAACAGACCGCAGACGGTGGCCACTGTGCTCGACTGGTACAACAAGGTGGCCTATCCTGAAGCCAGGAAGATAGCACAGCGACAGGGCTTCAAGGGCATTCGATGGATGAAGATGACAGACCCATGGGCGGGTGAGGCACCATCCAACACGGGCAGCTTCCTCATCTGGCAACAGCCACATTATATATATATGGCAGAGGAGATGTGGCGTGCCAATCCCTCGGACAAGACTCTCGACGACTATGGCAAGCAGGTAGAGGAGACGGCTGAGTTTATGGCTGACTTCGTGAGCTACGACAAGAAAACGAAGACCTACTATCTGCAAGGGGCTACCGCCATGCAGGAGTCGATGTCGAAGGATTTCAGCTATAACCATCCCTTCGAGCTGGCCTACTGGCAGTATGGCTTGCGGGTGGCCAACGAATGGCGTGAACGCAGGGGACTGCCTCGGCAGCAGCTATGGGATGATATCGCCAGCCATCTCTCGTCGTTGCCACAGAATGCAGAGGGCATCTACACCGCTGGCTTGCCCAAGGGCAAGACAACAGGGCTGAAATCATTTGACCCCTTCGATGCAGTGGCTAGTGGGGCTGCACCTGTGTTGGCAACAGAGACCTTCACCGAGAAGTGTCGCAACGACCATCCTGCCGTGCTAGGACCATTTGGTATGCTGCCTCCGGGACTGGGTGATAAGGTGATAGCCACGAAAACCCTCGACTGGGTGATGGCCCACTGGAACTGGCAGACGACATGGGGATGGGACTATGGCATGATAGCCATGACGGCTGCACGGCTGGGACGTCCCGACATAGCACTGGATGCCCTGCTCATAGACACCCAGAAGAACACCTATCTGAAGAATGGTCATAACTTTCAGACGGCAGACAGATTACGCCTCTACCTACCTGGTAACGGAGCATTGCTGACAGCAATCGCCATGATGTGTGCAGGATGGGACGGTAACCGCGACGGACTGAACCCAGGATTCCCGAAGGACGGCAACTGGGATGTCAGATGGGAAGGACTGCACCGCATGCAATAAAAAAAAGATAAACGTAAACGTTTACGATGTTAAAAAGAATAAGGTACGAAGGGAATATCAAATCCTTTTCGTACCTTTGCACCAAAGTATTAATACTAACAAATGAAGAGATATCTACTCACGCTAGCAACGCTGATGTTGGCATTAGCAATGACGGCTGAAAACTATGATCTGAACGCCCCCTTTGGCTTCTGTACCCGATCTTC
This sequence comes from Prevotella sp., assembly GCA_024684515.1. Classification (GTDB taxonomy): domain Bacteria; phylum Bacteroidota; class Bacteroidia; order Bacteroidales; family Bacteroidaceae; genus Prevotella. The sequence continues at coordinate 589 of JAIKWS010000012.1, read as the reverse complement.
ACGCACTGATGCCACCAGTACTTACAACATTACCGGTGGTGGATGTTACTCTTATCCTGTTCCCAATGATTTCAGTGGCAAGGTGATTGTTTTGAAATCTAACGGTCAGGATATGAAAGGTACCATTGAAAATGCCATTAAGAGTAATCAGGTGGTCATTTTTGACGGTTCTGACGGCGATTTTATGGTATCTAAGAATATCGGAATCACCGCATCTAACAAGACGCTGCTTGGCATCAACGGTGCGCGTATTTGTGTCCAGTGGTATGTGACACAGGAGATCAAGGATGCCCTTAACAAAGCCGGTGTTCCCAGTATGAGCACTAGCGGTGGAGGTGGTACATTGCCTAATGGCACGAAAGTTTCAGAGGAAGCTGAGTATAATACGCGCAAAATCATTATAGAAATGACAGGAGACAATAGTGAGACTTATCGCCAATCAGGGATTTTTTCACTGAATAACTGTCAAAACATCATTATTCGCAACTTAAAACTGGTAGGCCCAGGATCTATTGATGTAGGAGGTAACGACCTTATCTCATGCACCGGTGCAAAACACTGCTGGGTTGACCATTGTGATTTTACCGAC
>JAIKWS010000140.1 GCA_024684515.1 Prevotella sp. | reverse complement strand
CTCCCCTCCCCTCCTCTTAGGGGAGGGGCAAGGGGTGGGGTCTGCAGAACTATCTATTACACCTAGCGTTACCACCTAGCGTTACCACCCTCGTTGCGTGTCCCTCGTTGCGGGCCGGCAGAGGCCATGCGGAGTGTGGACACCGGAGGTTGCTGCCGCACCTTGTACTGGGGAAAAAAGAAAATTTTCGGGTTTTTCGGTTTTTCGGATTTCTTCGGAATCTAAAGAACACACCCGCGGCTTTCGGGATTCAGGCTTTCGACCCTTTCGACCCCTTCGACCTTTCGGGGCTTTTCGACCTTTTTCGGATCTCCCCGCTGCCGCACCTGGTACTGGAAAAAAAGAAGAATTTTCGGGTATTTCGGTTTTTCGGATTTTTTTCGGAATTAAAAAAAGCTTGTAGAGGGGCTTTTGTGAATGATAAAGAAAGAGGGAAAAGGGAAAAGGGAAAAGGGAATTCCGTGATTACGTGATGAACGAAGTGTTAAAATCAAGAAGTCACACTGAACTTTCATGGATGACAAAGGTTCATCAAAATAGGGTGTCCCTATTTTGAGATTGCTAAAGACCTGAGGCTCTACGCTCTGCACGATTGCCGTATCACTCGAAATGTCGGATGAACCATTTTTAGCCAATACGACGAACGAAGGGGTGACTCAGAACGAGGTGTATGGCCGTAAGTTCACGAGCACGAGCAATGGTAACTCTATTTTTCCTTCCCGCTGCTGGCCGCTGGGGTAACGTTCTCGAAGACGCAGGCTCGGATGGCAGCTACTGGTCTTCGACGCTCCGCGGGTACGGTCCGGGCTACGCGTGGTACCTCTACTTCTACAGTGGGAGCGTGCGCACGGATTACTTGGAACGCTGCTACGGTCGATCCGTGCGCCCTGTGCGTTAGAGCTGAGTGCATCCTTCTTCCAACTTCTATCGTGCAGAATGCGAGCTGATTTTCTTGCCGTCTTTGTCCCAGGTGAAGATCCAGTTGCCATGACGGGAGGTGAAGGTCTTGCCCGTGACGGCAATGACCTCGCCTATGGTGCTGCGGCTGAGTCCCTTGAGTTTCTTGCCCTTGCCGTCGTAGAGATAGTACCAGTTCTTGGTCTTGAGGATGATGAACTCCGTGCCGTAGCCGGCCAGCTCACCGAGATTGCTGCTCAGGGCACCCGTCTTCTTGCCGTCCTCGTCGTAGATGTGATACCACGAGTTCTTGGCCTCTACGTAACTGATGTTCTGTGCCTGGCTGTTCAGGCAGCAAAGCAACAATAGTGTCAATAGGATTGTTCTCATCATCTTGTTTCTTATTATGGTTGTCCCTTATGGATGTTGATAGTAGTATTTCCAATCTCAAAGACTGAATGTTGCAAAGATACAAATAGTTTTATGAACGAACAAAAATTTTAATGTTTTTTTGGTTACTCATGATAGCCATCAGCTGATCCACGAACATATGCTTATTGTACGTAAGAATAAAGACGATACCTCAAAAAAACATGAAAAAATATATCCGTTTGCCAGAAAATGATTACTTTTGCAGCATTGAAACGCTATGTTGACTTGATACGAATAATAAAACCTTCAAAATAACAATGATGATAGACCAGATTATCCAGTACAACAAGACCTTCGTGGCCCAGAAGGGCTATGAGCAGTATATCACAGACAAGTATCCCGACAAGAAGCTGGCCGTGCTCTCGTGTATGGACACCCGGCTGACAGAGCTGTTGCCTGCAGCCCTTGGGCTGAAGAATGGCGATGCGAAAATCATCAAGAATGCAGGCGGCCTGGTCATCTCGGCCTTCGACTCTGCCATGCGTAGTCTGATTGTGGCTATCTATGAACTAGGTGTGCAGGAAGTTATGGTGGTGGCCCATTCGCATTGTGGTGCCTGCCACATGAGCTATGACCATTTCCACCACGAGATGATTGCGCGTGGGGTGACTGACGGCACACTCGACATCATCCGTAAGTGCGGTATAGACCTCAATGCCTGGCTGGAGGGGTTCAAGGACACGCCAGAGTCGGTCCGAAAGACCGTTGAGACGATTAAGACCCATCCTCTGGTGCCAAAAGACGTAACAGTCAGAGGCTTCATCATTGACTCTGAGACGGGAGCCCTGGAGGAGATATAGTGTATGGGAAGAGTTATAAGGAAAGCCGGCCTTGGCGATCTGTCTGACATCATGATGGTTGTTGAGGCAGCCAGGATGATTATGCGGAGTAGTGGGAACCAGCATCAGTGGGTGGCTGGCTATCCCTCAGCCCAGGTCATCTCAGACGATATAGAACGTGACTATGGCTACGTGATGGAACAAGAGGGTCGTCTGGTGGCCTATTTTGCGTTTGTACCCTCGCCAGAGCCCACCTATGCCAGAATCTATCAGGGATGGTGGCTGGACAGTGAGCAGCCTTACCATGTGGTTCATCGCATCGCCAGCTATCCTGATGTCCATCAGGTGTTTAGCGATATCATGGACTTCTGCTTTTCTGTCGACAAGAACATCCGCATCGATACTCACCGTGACAACACGATCATGCAGCATAACCTCGTTAAAACAGGTTTCTCCTATTGTGGTATCATCTATCTGGCTAATGGTGATGAGCGTCTGGCCTATCAGCGTATAGTAGGGTAGTGCGAGGTAGTGTGAAAGAGCAGCAGCTTGCAACAGTGACAATTGTGACAAATGACAGTTGCAATTTGGGGACACGAAGTCCTTCTTGCCAGTCCCTATTTATATAATATGTATACATCTTAATATATAAGGATTCAAATTCACCCCGTTCATCAAACCTTAGGTTCTGAATATGGGCACGAGCAGATATCTCAGCCCGTGACAATCACGCAGAATCAATATTCAGAAGTTCAGTCCGCAATTGAGTAGCAGGCAGCCGTTGCGCGAAGTATTGAACGTGTCGTGACAGATGTTGCTCAGTCCCAGGTCGTAGGCCACCTCGGCATAGAGATGGGAATACGCTAGTCCGCAGCCTATGCGTAGTCCACCATCAAAGCGCTTGAAGAAATCATCGTCGAAGCTGCTGGAAGCCTTTCGCGATCCGAAGTCTTTCACCTTGCCACCAACGCCCAGTGCCAAATAGCCTCCTATGAATGGCTGTATGGAGCAGTTGTGACCAGTGTGGTAGTCGTACTTTAGTAGTAGTGGCACTTCCAGGTAGTTGAGGTCGTAGGTGAACTTGTTGCCATTGTAGTGTCCGTGTCCGCCTTTTTCCGTATAGTTCAGTCCGGTCTCGAAAAAGAGCGGTGTTCGTGGCACCATCTGAAAGCCTGCCACGATGCCCATATTGATGCCTGATGACAGCCCACTGCCATCGAGATAGGCATCGTCCGAACTGACGGTAGAGAGTGCCAGCCCCACACGTAGTCCGTAGTAATTATGAGTGTCATTCCAGTTGTGATGACTGTAAACGCTGGTGGCATGCCTGCGTGACGGATAGTTTACGTGGTAGCCACGATGTTGTGCCATTGTCGGCAAGCCAAGCATGATGCTGAGCAGGAAAACCATAGTCTTTTTCATTGTCGTAGAGTTTTATTGTGACAGTGCAAAGATACGATTTCTGTCTTTATTGTCGAAAGGGATTTTTCCTAAAAAGGGTTAGGCAAATCCCTATGCGTTTTAGGAGAATAATCCCTTTACAATCTCAAAAAATCCAAAAAAGCAGTTGAATTATTGTGTAGTAGCGAAAGATTGTGTATCTTTGCAGACAAAATTGAATAATTACGTTTCTGAAAGAGGATATGAGGAGATTTTTTGTTGCAGTGGCCCTGGCAGCCATTACCTTTGGCGGTGAGCCTCTGCAGGCACAGACCGACTCGCAGGCAGCTAGTCCTGTCGTGACGACAACTGCCGACTCGCTGCTGGACGATACTGCCGGGATGGCCTCGGTAGAGGAGCTGATAGGCGAGGAAGACATGACAGCACTCCAGATGATGGTGCAGGACGATGGCATGGGTATTCATGAGCAGCTGAAGAGAAAGTTTGTGGAGGGCTCTGCCGGTTTCATGTCGCTGGTGGCCTTGGCCCTGGTCATTGGCCTGGCGTTGTGCATAGAACGAATCGTATACCTCACTCTGTCGGAAATAAATGCTCGGAAGTTGCTAGAGGATATCGAGAAGAAACTCGACAATGACGATCTGGAAGGTGCGAAGACCATCTGCCGTGATACCCGTGGTCCGGTGGCAAGCATCTGTTATCAGGGACTGATGTATGCAGACCAGGATATGGCCACCGTGGAACGTGGCATCGTGAGTTACGGTACCGTTCAGTCGGGCAACCTGGAGAAGGGCTGCTCATGGATTCGCCTGATGATAGCCATCGCCCCGTCGCTGGGGTTCCTGGGCACGGTGATAGGCATGGTAATAGCCTTCGACCGTATACAGGAGGCAGGCGACATTGGCCCTAGCATTGTGGCAGAGGGTATGAAGGTGGCTCTGATAACTACTATCTTCGGTATTATAGTGGCTCTTGTGCTTCAAGTATTCTACAATTATATATTGTCGAAGATAGAACGGTTGACCTCGCAAATGGAAGAGACGGCCATCACGTTGCTCGATATTATCATGAAACGTAAAATGCGCCAACAGGGATGATTGATTACGAATCGCCTGTCTATGTCAGCATTGTGCTCTACACCATCTATGCACTGCTGTTGCTGGCTGTCGGTCTGACAGTCTGGTCGGTGGTGCGTGGCATGCGCAGGCAGGGTAGGGCAGACCTTGCTGTTGCTGACAGACGTCAGCGGAAGGTAGCCCTGGCCACCTTAGGACTTGTGGTGGTGGTGATGGCCATTGCCTGGCTGCTCGGTAGTACCAGTCCACTGAGCGTTAACGGCCAGCCTTATGCCGATGCCTTCTGGTTGCGCACCAGCGATATGCTGATTATGACACCCCTTGTGCTGATAGCGATTATCGGAGTGTTGATGATTATCTCAGAAATAGTGAGGAGGAAGCATCATGTTTAGACGACGTAGCAGGGAGGTGCCTGTGCTGAACACCACATCGACAGCTGACATCTCGTTTATGTTGCTGATATTCTTCCTCGTCACCTCGTCGATGGATACAGACCAGGGACTGCCGCGACAGTTGCCTCCCCCCGAAGACAGTACGCTGGTGGAAGAGGTGCACGTTAAAGATCGCAATGTGTTGGAGCTGCAGCTGGATGCCTACGACCGGCTGACATGCAATGGGGAGCCTGCTACTTACGACGAACTGGCGCTCAGGGTGGTGGAGTTTGTCGGCAATGCATCGAACAGTCCTTCCCTGCCAGAGAAGAGCCAGCGTGAGGTGTACTTAATGGGACTCACCGAGGTGAGCGACCGTCATGTGATCTCTGTACAAATAGACCGGCAGACCACCTATAATGCCTACTTCAGGATGCAGAATGCCATCGTAAAAGGCTACTACCACTTGCGCAATGAGTTGGCGAAGCATCGTTTCGGACAGTCATATGCCCAGTGCTCTCAGGAGCAGCGAGAGGCTATAGCGATGGTTTACCCTCAGCGTATCAGTGAGCAGCTACCCCGGGATGAGAAGGGAGGTGAACAATGAGGAACCGCTATTTTGAGCGAAATGGCTCAGACCGTGAGGTGCCTGGGCTGAACATGGCCTCGTTGCCCGACCTGATCTTCACCGTGCTCTTCTTCTTTATGATTGTCACTCACATGCGTGATGTAACCCTGAAAGTGCACTATGAGGTGCCACAGGGAACGGAGTTGCAGAAGATGAGACACAAGGGAAGCGTAGTCAGCATCTACGTGGGACGTGAGCAAACTGCCAATGGCAGTGGTGACTTCTGCATACAGCTGAACAACGAGGTGGCCACGATCGACGATATTAAATCCTTCGTAGAGGAAGAGCGACTACGGATGTCGAGTGAGGACCAGGCGAGGATGACGGTAAGCATCAAAGCCGACAAAGATGCGCCAATGGGTCTGATTGCCGACATCAAACAAGCATTGCAACAATCGTACGCACTGAAAATCAACTATTCAGCGACAGAAAAGAAAGATATTATTAACAACTAACAAAATGGCAAATGTAAAACTTGACCGGCTAGACAAGCAAATACTGAAGATGATAGCCGATGATGCACGAGTACCTTTTCTGGAAGTAGCACGTGCCTGTGACGTGAGTGGCGCTGCCATTCATCAACGTATTCAGAAGCTGACCAATGCGGGTATCCTGAAAGGGTCGCAGTTCATCGTAGACCCAGAGAAAGTGGGTTATGAGACTTGTGCCTTTATTGGTCTTAACCTGAAGAATCCTGAGTCGTTTGACGAGGTAGTAGAGAAACTGAAGGAGTTGCCAGAGGTGGTGGAATGCCACTATACTACGGGCAACTACGATTTGTTTATCAAGATCTACGCCCTGAACAACCATCACCTTCTGAATATCATCCACGACAAGCTGCAGCCTATGGGCCTGGCACGTAGCGAGACCATCATCTCGTTCCACTCTGCCATCAGCCGTCAGATGCCCGTCATGGATTTTGACGTGTAAGGCGTCTGTAGTTTACAAAAGAGTAGGGATGTGCGTGACGATCATCTGCAGGGTGGTCTTCACGCCATTCCTCCGTCCATTCACCAGAATATTCGGGGAAGAAGGTGTCGGCTAGTTCCGGTGTGTCGTCTATTTCTGTCAGACACAGACGGTCGGCCTTGTCGAGAAGGTTGCGGTATAGACTTGCTCCTCCTATGATGAATATTTCCTCGTCGGGCTGGCAACTGTCGATAAACGCTTCCCAGTTGGGGAAGCACTCACATCCGTTGAACTCTTTCTGGCTACGTGTAAGCACGCAGTTGCGCCGATTGGGAAGGGCTCCCTTGGGTAGGCTCTCGAAAGTGCGGCGTCCCATGACGATGGTATGTCCAGTGGTGAGCATCTTAAAGCGCTTCAAATCGTTGGGCAACCAGTAAATCAGTTTGTTCTTATAGCCAATGGCCCTGTTGCGGGCTACGGAAGCAATCATGCTAATCATACGCTTACGTCTGCTTTGATGTGAGGCCAGGGGTCATAGTTCTCGAGTAGGAAGTCGTCGTACTGGAAGTCGAAGATAGACTTAACATCGGGATTGATCTTCATGGTTGGCAGTGGCCGCGGCTCGCGAGTGAGTTGCAGGCGTGCCTGATCGAGATGGTTCAGATACAAATGGGTGTCGCCAGTGGTATGTATGAATTCGCCAGGCTGTAGTCCGCACACCTGTGCCATCATCATGCACAACAGGGCATAAGAAGCGATGTTGAAGGGTACCCCTAGGAAAGTGTCGGCCGACCGCTGGTATAGCTGTAGCGACAACTTCCCATCAGCGACGTAGAACTGGAAAATGGTATGGCAAGGGGGTAGGGCCATTTCGTTGACCTCGGCAACGTTCCATGCCGAAACAATCATACGCCGTGAGTTGGGATTGTTTCTGAGTTGGTCTACCACCATCTGTATCTGGTCGATGGTACCGCCACGATAGTCGGGCCATGACCGCCATTGATGACCATAGACGGGACCTAGTTCGCCATGCTCGTCAGCCCACTCATTCCAGATGCGCACACCATGTTCCTGCAGGTATTTCACATTAGTATTACCCTGTAGGAACCAGAGCAGTTCGTAGATGATGGACTTCAGGTGTAGTTTCTTGGTGGTTAGCAGTGGGAATCCCGCTGTCAGGTCGTATCGGCTCTGGGTTCCGAAGATGCTCAGGGTGCCCGTGCCGGTACGATCGTCCTTGCGAGCACCTTCTCGCAAGATGCGTTCGAGTATGTCAAGGTATTGCTTCATTGTAGCATATTGGAAAATGATTCTGTTGATGGCTTCCTATTATTTGGTCAGTATACGGCCGTTGAGGAAACTGTTGAAAGCCTCGCGATAGTTGTCACCGATAGGAAGATATTCGTCAGGCCCCATGATGACACGGTTTTTATTTACCTCCTGTACCTTGTCAAGGTTGATGATATAGGAACGGTGGATGCGCATGAAATGATCAGGCAGGAACTCCTCCATCTTTTTCATGGAAAGATAGGTGATGAGAGGTCTGGGCTGACTGTCAAGGTGCAGTTTCAGATATTCGCTCATGGCCTCGACATAGCGGATATCACTAATGGAAATGCGTACTGTGCGGCTATCGGTTTTGATGAAGATGGTATCATCGGCCGATGAAGGTTGCGTTGGTATGGCACTTGTGGTATTGTCCTCTGGGCGGTTGGCATGCTGCAGGTTGTACATGTCCCTAACCTTGATGGCAGCCCGCTGGAACTCCTGCAGTCCGAAAGGCTTAAGCAGGTAATCGATAGCATTGACGCGATATCCATCAATGGCATATTCGGCATAAGCCGTAGTAAATACAATAAGTGGGGGTGCCACGAGTTGTCGTACAAAATCCATGCCGGTGAGGTCGGGCATGTTGATGTCGCAGAAAATGGCATCTATGACCTCGTGCTCCATGATCTCCCTGGCCTCAAGGGCACTCATACATTCACCGCAGAGTTCGAAGAACGACATCTTCCTGATGTAGGCTGCCAACTGCTGCAGTGCCAGTGGCTCGTCGTCGATAGCAAGTACTCTAATCATGCTATTATAACGGCAGGACGAGCGAAATATTGTATTCGGATGGTGTGTCGTCGATGGTAAGGGTGTATTTTTTCCCGTAGATCAGATCCAGTCGCTGTCGTACGTTTTGCAGCCCCACACCCCCATGTTGGTCTTCCGTCTGGGGAATCTTGCTGTTTCTGCAGGTGAAAAGTAGCTTATCATCGTTGATGGTAATCTTGATGTCGATGAAAGATGGCTGGCGGTAGCTGACGCCATGCTTGAAAGCATTCTCTACGAAGGTGATGAGCACCATGGGTGGTAACTGGCTGTTGGCTGGTGCCTCGGGTATCTCAACATTGATTTTCACCCGGTCGGTGACTCGCATGCGCATGAGTCGGATATAGTCTTGTGTGAATGCTAGTTCGCGATTCAGTGGAACTGTGGGCTGGGAGCCCTCGTAAAGCACGAATCGCATAATCTTAGAGAGTTCGACAATGCTTTCTTTGGCACGCTCGGCATCGATGTCGACTAGAGCATGGATGTTGTTGAGCGTGTTCATGAGGAAATGGGGATTGATCTGATACTTCAGATATTCCAGTTGCTGCGCCAGGTTTTGCTTTTCCAGTTCGGTCAGTCGCTCTCTGTCACCCCTCTGTCGGTAATAGAGTTTTATGCCCAGGTTGATACCCAGCATGAGAATGAGGATGATAGTGGCAACGAGGTCGTGCTGTCCTAGTATGAGTGGTGGATGATCTTCGAACTGAGGTCCTCGTAATGGTTTGCGGTCAGGCTTCGGACCATCGCCGAACTCGTCATCAAAGGGTAGGGGAGGCTCTTCAAAATCGTTGAATGGCTCTGCTTCATTTTCAGTCTCTCCATGGTGGTTGAACGCCCCCACACTGTCGCGGGTCTCTGTAAAGTCATCGAACGGCATAGGTTTGCCATCGGGTTCTCTGAATTCATCATGAGGCCCCATGCCATCTTCCTCATGCATCATGGGTGGTCTGTGGTCCTCCATTCTGGGATCGTCGCCAGGTCTTCCTTCCTTAGGGCGGTTGGTACACTGAATGAAGACGAAAACGCCTACCAGTACGGTTACCAGTGAGACATAGAGCCAGCGTCGTTGCTGCTCAATGAGCAACGGCGCCAGCAGGAAGTTGTGGAGTAGAAATACAATCAGGAACAGCACGTATTGCTTCCACACGAAGAATACCTGATTCCACTCGAAGATGGTGCTGCCATTCTCGTAGCTGGTACTGACGTAGTGAGCCACTATGGGTGCTATGAACAGAATAGCCCATATCAATCCATATATGAGCAGTTCCTGCTTGTTGTATTTCTTGTTCAGCATTTGTGCTTGTGCTTATCTGACTATTATCTTGATAGCCTTTCCAGCCTGACGTACAATGTGGAGACCCTTTGCCTGAGTAGCATTGACACGACGACCATTGAGATCGAACACTTCTGTGTTTGCTTCTGATGCCTGTATATTATTGATGCCTGTTGCAGTGGTTGTATAGTTGTATGTGCCACCGCCGTAGATGAGTGAGCCGTCGGCCTTGACATGATAGCCACCGTAATCGTAGACAGCAATGGTCAGCGTTCCGTCTTCCAAATAGAAGTTGCCCGAGTTCTCATCCTCATGTCCAGTGGTCTGACTGGTCACTGTGGAGTTGGTGTCCTGTTCTACCTGGATACCATCGTCCTGAATGCCACTGATGTTGATGGTACCACTCTCCATGAGGAAGTATTCCTTGCAGTGGATACCATCTTTCACGGCAGAAGTGATGTTGATGGTGCAGTTTTTCACTTCAACATATTCCTTGCTGTAGATGGCATGCTTGCTGTTGCCCACGATGTTTAGGGTTCCCTTGCCTTTGAACTCCGTGTGTCCCTTGCAATGGAAGCAACCGTTATAGTCCTCGTTGGCACCGTCAGAAAGGGTGTTGGTGGTTCCCTTCTTCACACTGACGTCGATACGTTTGCCATTCTGGATGTTGATGGCAGGACCGCTGGGGTTGCTCAAAGTCAGACCATTGAGGTCTACTTCGCACTTGTAGGAGCCTTCCAGGTAGAATTCACCATCGGTAGACGATCCTGTGAGGACGTAGATAATCTGGCCTGTGCTGTTGCCGGCAAAGCTTTCACTCTGTACTAGTTTTACATGCGAGCCGCTGCTATTGTTAGTGATATAGCTGCTGATGTTGCTGGCTATCTCGACGGTGGCTGTGCTGCCAGAGAATGTCACCTCGACGGTGTTGTCGTCAATAGCCATTGCGCTGTTGATACTTGCTGCTAGGGCGAGAATGGGGAGTAGAGTTTTTTTCATTTTTATTGTTTTTTTGAGGGTTTAATTATGATTATGAAAGGGTGAGTGAGTTTTGTTGTTTTGAAAGTTATACAGGGACAGGGTGTCTATTTGCAGACTCCCCATCCCTGTGTGATGGGTTATCTTCCTCCGGGGAAGCCTCCGCCAGGCTGCATGCCACCTCCTGTCATGCCACCGCTGACAGATGTTGAGGCTGTGACGGTCTGTGAACTGCTGCCCAGTGTGAGGGTATAGCTGCTGCCACTCGTCATTCCTGGGGCACTGACCATGATGGTTCCATTATTGTAGTTGTATGGCGGCATGGTGAATGTCACCAGTGTGTTTCCGCTATCGCTGATGGTGACGGTTGAGTTGGCCGATACCGATCCACTAGTGCTGGCAATGCCCTGCGTGGTGCTGCCTATACTGGCATCTATACGTCCGCCAATGCCGAAGATGTTGCCACCTGATATGTTGAGCTTGCTCTGTTCGCCAACGTCGATACCCGCTTCTGCTCCGCTAGCTCCAAAGGCTACGATATTGCCACCTTCGATATACATGTTGCCATTGGCATCGAGACCATCGTTGCTAGTGCCTACGGCAACGATGTCTCCACCTTTGATATACATGTCGTTTGCCGAGTTGATGGCATCGTCTAATGCAGATACCAGCACACTGCCGTCGCTGATGGTGATAGTTCCTTTGCTTTCGATGCCTTCGCCACCATTGCCTTTGGTACGGACCATGATGCTACCTCCACTGATATTGAGCAGACCGTGTACGTTCTTCGTACCAATCTTAATGCCCTTTGGCGAGGCAGAATCGTTGTTGCTGCTGTATGTACCGCCTTCGGTGATGACGTTGAGTGTTCCTCCTGTAACATAGGCCTCGTAGTCGGTCTTCAGGCCTTTGCCACCCGATCCTGTTGCTTTCAGGTATACCTCTCCGTCATTTTGTGTATAGGTAGAATCGCACTTGATGCCTGCAGCACCCTTTACCTCGTTGTCGTCAGAGTCGTAGGTGCCATTGCCGGTAGCAATTGCGGTGGTACGTCCGCCATTGACGATGATGTTGCTCTCGCAATTGATGCCCTTGGCAGCAGCTGCCGTTACTTCTACGTTGATGATGCCACCATTGATGAATACACCATCATTGGCCTTGATGCCGTGGTTGGCTGTCGATTTCACGTAGACATTATTGCCCGATCGGAAGACGATATAGTCAGCACAGTGGATGCCATTGTTATAGTTTCCGTATACCTCCAGATTGCCGCTGCCATTGAAGAGTAGCTTACCTTTGCAGTACAAGGCACCCTTGTGGTCGGCCTTTGATGAACTGCCGTCAGTCAGTGTGTTTGTGGTCCCACTGGCCAGCACGACGTATGCACGCTTGCTGCTCAGCAGGTTCAGTGCTGTGGAATCGGGATTGGTGATGGTCACTCCATTCAGTTTCACCTCATACTTCTTGTCTCCGATAATGGTCAATGATCCACTGCTGGTGTTACCACTGACATTGTAGCAAATACCTTTTGTGGAGCCGTGGTCGGCAACCACATGAGCACCATCGGTACTGATGGTTACGCCATCGGCAGCAGTGTAGGTGGCTGATGTTCCGTCGAATGTGATGCTCACTTCTGTCTCGAACGAGTTGTTGTCCAGGTTGTCTTCATCCTCAGGGAAATATTCGCTAGAAGTAGATGATGGCTCGGCAGTGGTCTTGTCTATGTCGATAGTGAACGAGGTCAGTGTGCCTGAGGCGGCGGTAGTGCCGCCATTAGTTGAATTATTCGGTGTGACATCCTGTCCTTGTTGGTTTTCTCCATACCAGTCATCAATCCAGTCGTCGTTTTCAGAGCTGCAGCTCTGCATCCATGCCATCGTTGCGATGACCATCATTGTTCTCATTACCATTTTCATAATTGTACCCTTTCTTGTTGTTTGGTTATAAATTACGTTGCAAAGATAGTGAGAAACAAAAAACGGGGCAAATCCATTCAGCAAATGCCCCGTTTTGTTCTGCAAACAATTAATTTCCGAGCAAATTGCCAACGGCGTCCTTCACGTCGTCAGCTTTTTTGACAACTTCTTTCACCTCTTCGACCTTGTCGCCAACAGCATCTTTCACCTCGTTGACTTTGTCACCAACGGCATCCTTTACTTCGTCGACTTTGTCACCAACGGCATCCTTCATTTCTTCAACCTGGTCGCCAACAGCTTCCTTGGTATCATCCACAACTCCCATCACGCCAAGCAATTGCTCGACAGGCTGTTCGCTGACGCTCTTGATGACGTCCTGTGCACGCTGTGCAATGTCACTGTTGGTAATCTTACCTAGCATTTCCGAAATCTGTGCAGCATTGTCCTTGAGGAATTTCTGAGCCGTACCAAGATACTCCTTGGCTTTTTCTGGATTGTCCTTGATAAAGCTGATGGCTTTCTCCTGGATGTTGCCAACCAATGCGAAGAATCCCTCGCCATTACCAGATTTCAATGACGAAGACAGTGCATCGGAGAGGGCAGAAGTCTCATTGGGAGCCTCTGCTTGTGGATCACTCTGGCCAGGGGCAGCAGTCTTGCCCAGGCACGATGTCAATGTGATGGCAGCTACTGTCATCAGTGCAAAAAACAATTTTTTCATACGCTTAGTACATTATTAAAAATAAAAAACACATCTTTCGCTGGCAAAATTAAAAAAAATAGTTGACATAAACAAAAAAAATGCAGAATCATTTGGCTTTTTTGAAAAATATTATTATTTTTGCCAAATCTTTCAACGTTACATCTATTGAACTATGATACAATATTCAACAAAAAAGCGGGTCGTTGGCGTAAACATCAGTCTTTACGCTACTACATTTGCTATTGTTGACGTGCGTGGCAATATCATCGCCCAGGATGAGTTTCCAACGCAGGAGCATCCTGGTATTAATGATTTTGTTGCTTTTCTCAGTGAGCGGCTGATAGAAATGATGGAGGCCAACGATGGTTATGATACCATTCGTTCTGTAGGTATCGGTGTGACGAGTGGTAACTTTGTTAAAGGTTGCATAGAGCATTCGCCTACACTACCCTGGAAGGGTGAGGTGCCATTGGCTTCGTTGTTGCGTGACAGGCTCGGAATGGCTGTCGCGGTGGGTAATAATGCCCATGTAAGGGCTCTGGGCGAGCAGACCTTTGGCAGTGCTCATGGCATGAGCGACTTTATCATCATCACCTTGGGTCCAGGTTTCGGAAGCTGTGTCTTTTCCAATGGTCGTCCTCACTTGGGATATGATGGCTTTGCTGGTGAGATTGGTCACATCTGTGTCGATCCTCATGGGCGTGAGTGTGGCTGTGGAGGCGTTGGCTGTCTCGAGACTTACTGTGCAGAGGAAGGCATTGCATTAACGGCAAAGGAAGTGTTGGCAGAAAACAGTGAACCGTCGTTGATGCGCGATTTTGAGGTGCTTGATCCCAAAAATGTCACTGAGTGCTGCGAGCAGGGAGACAAACTGGCCATCGAGGTTTACAGGCGTACAGGCCAACGGCTCGGATTGGGCCTGTCGTTCTATGCGTCGGTCATTAATCCTGAAGCCATTATCTTCACAGGAGGCATCTCCAAGGCTGGTCACTGGTTGCTGGATCCTGCACGTGAGATTTTCGAGGAGAATGTGTTCCATAACTTGAGAGGGAGGGTTAAGTTCCTTACTTCTACCCTTACTGGCATCGAGCGCAGTGTGCTTGGAGCTAGTGCCCTGGCATGGGAAGTGAAGGAATATTCCTTATTTAAATAACAATTCTAGACTTAAAATGAACAAGACAATCAAGAACAGAGTGATCGGTGTTGACATCAGTCTTGAGCGTACCAGCTTTGCTATTGTCGACGTCAGAGGTAATATTATTGCTCGCGATGGATTCAACACCCAACTGTTTCCGAATGCTACTGATTATGTCAGCCATTTGAGTGAACAAGTAGTTCGTTTGGCAGAGGCCAATGGCGGATACGAGAACATTCGTTCTATGGGTATCAGTTCGCCAAGTGGTAATTATCTTACAGGTTGTATTGAGAACGCACCAAATCTGAAGTGGAAAGGTATCGTGCCTATAGCAGCCATGCTTCGTGATCGTCTTGGCATTGCCGTGGCGCTAGGCAACGATGCGCATCTGGCCGGACTGGGTGAGCATGCCTTTGGCAGTGCTCATGGCATGAACAATTTCATACTGATTACTTTAGGGCATGGCATTGGTAGCCTTATCTTTTCCAATGGTGAGGTGCACCTTGGTGCCGATGGTTTTGCTGGAGAGGTAGGACATACCTGTAGCGTCTATGGCGGACGCATATGTGGCTGTGGAAAGAAAGGATGCCTCGAGGCCTATTGTGGCGCCAGGGGCATTGTCCTCACGGCAAAGGAGATGATGGCCGAGAGTGATGAGCCAACGATGATGCGAGCCATTGAGCCTCTCACCCCCAAAATCATTACAGAATGTTGCGATCTTGGTGATAAGATGGCAATTGAGGTCTATCGTCGTACAGGTAAGATGCTAGGAGCGGCAATGGCCACCTATGCTACCCTTATCGATCCTGAAGCCATCGTGTTCGCCGGAGGTGTATCGAAGGCTGGTCACTGGATCCTAGAACCTGCCTACGAGGAGTTTGAAAAGTATGTGTTCCACAATATACGAGGCCGTGTGAAATTTCTCATTTCCGAGCTTGAGAACCACGAGCGTGATGTCTTGGGAGCCAGTGCCTTAGCATGGGGCATCAAGGAATATTCTCTTTTCAAATGAACGTAGACAAGATACAGAAACTCATTGATGAGAAGCCCAATCTTAGCACCGCCCTCGGGATGGAATTTATCTCCACACCCGAGGACGATACATGTATGGGCCGCATGAAGGTTGATGAGCGCAATCGTCAGCCGTTTGGTTTCCTCAGTGGTGGAGCATCACTGGCTTTGGCCGAGAATGTGGCAGGTGTAGGCTCGTCGGCTCTCTGTCCTGACTGTGTCTGTGTGGGCATCGAGGTTAGTGGCAGTCATGTGAAGGCTGTTGTAGAGGGTGACACAGTCACTGCTCATGCCCATATGCTTCACCAGGGCACTACCCTCCATGTGTGGAATGTCTCGATAGTCGATTCTGCTGGTGATCTTATCTCCAGTGTCCGTGTCACCAATTATATCATCAAGCAAAAGAAAGAGTAGCAGCATGAAGTCTTTTGCCTATTATCGTCTTCCGTATGCTGATCACTATATAGCATTGCCCGATGCCTGTACCGAGGTCCGTCTGTTTCATTCCTTCGAACAGCTCGAGGGCTGCAATGGTTTTGTGGTAGCTCCCTTCCAGGTAACAGATCAGACGCCTATAGTGCTGATAGACTCCTGTGGCGTCTGTCAACGGCTTTCATATCAGGATGTGCCGACGAAGCGGTGCGATGTGCTAGGTTTTCATGACAATCATGATACCTATGTATCTGATTTCTTCCAGTTTCATCATCAGCTCGAGCAGCATGCGATGACCAAGCTTGTGCTCTCACGGACGTCAACGGTCTCTGTAGGCAATTGCGATTCCTTCTCTCTCTTCATACGTGCCTGCCAGCGATATCCCCGCATGTTCGTGGCACTAGTGGCAATGCCCGATGGTAGCCAGTGGCTCACGGCCACACCTGAGGTCCTCCTGCAGGGCAGTGGCCATAACTATAGTACGATGGCTTTGGCCGGTACCATGCGTCTCAGTGGCGATGAGCTCCTTGGAGAGGGTGAGCATATGCGGTGGGCAGCGAAAGACATTGAGGAACAACGACTGGTGTCCAGCTATATTGCCGACCAGCTCAAGGCTCTAAGCATAGCATATGACGAACGAGGACCGCGTACGGTGCGTGCTGCCGATTTGGTGCATCTGCGTAGTGACTTCACATTCCAGCTCCCTGGTCAGGTAAGCATGAGTAGTGTCATTGCAGCCCTACATCCTACTCCTGCCGTCTGCGGGCTTCCCAAGCAGGAGTCATTCCAATTCATCCTTGAACATGAGCATAGCCACCGTGAATACTATAGTGGGTTTATGGGTCCTCTCGACCAGCAAGACGATGGTGGATTGTCGTCCACTCATCTCTTCGTAACCTTACGTTGTATGAAGATACAGAATGACTCTCTGACGCTCTATGCTGGAGGAGGTCTGTTGACCGAGAGTCAGCAAGACCATGAGTGGCAGGAGACAGAGGCCAAGATGGATACGATGCGCAATATTATCTGCTGAACGTAATGCAGGTTCGTTGCTTGTCAGTTAACTCTTACCATATATAATAATGTATAGTAACAAGACCAACGTTAACATACTCACCTCGCTGCTTGTGGCTCATGGCATTCGTCATGCTGTCGTATGCCCAGGGTCGCGCAATGCTCCTCTGGTACATAATCTCAGCCAGTGCCCTTCTATCGTGTGCTATCCCATTACCGACGAGCGATCGGCGGGATTCTTTGCCCTTGGCATAGCACAGCATACCGACCAGCCGGTCGTCGTCTGTGTCACCAGTGGCACGGCCTTGCTCAACCTTGCTCCTGCTGTGGCTGAGGCTCACTATCAGCATCAGTCGTTGATTGTGCTTTCTGCTGATCGTCCTGCTGCATGGATTGGTCAGCTCGACGGACAGACATTGCAGCAGCCAGGAGCATTGTCACCCTGGGTAAGTGTTACGGTCGACTTGCCAGATGAAGATGCCTGGCATTGCAACCGGCTGGTGAACGAGGCATTGCTCTCTGCCACTGCCGACCATCATCCATGTGTGCATATTAACGTTCCTATTAAGGAGCCGTTGTTTGATTTCTCCGTCAGTCAGCTGCCATCGCAACGTATCATCCGTCGATATATCCCGGCTGTCTGTTCCAATCTGTTGCCTCAGCCGCTTATTGACGATCTTCTGGCGGCTAGTCGTCCCCTTGTTGTCTTCGGACAGCTCAGCTCCCGTCGTTTCCACAATGAAGGTGTTGATTACCTGTTCAGTCATGTTGTCGTGCTCCATGAGTCGCTATCGCCACTGTTGGGTATCAGTCTGGTTGATGAGCTACTACAGCGGTTGCCCGACGATTGCCAGCAGGCGTTACTTCCCGATTTCATCCTCTTTGTTGGCGATAGCATTGTCAGTAAAAGGCTGAAACATTTTCTCCGAAGTGCAACCTCGGCTCGAACCTGGCGTATCAGTCTGACGGGTGATGTCGAGGACACTTTTCAGAATCTGCATGCTATTGTAGTCGGTGATGCCGAACGGCTGTTACAGTCATTGAGCTTTTCTTTGCGGCAGCAACGTGGTTTCTATAATAGAGCTCAGGCATCCTATCGCCGTGAGTGGCTTATGCTGTTGACACAGGCACAGAGTCAGGTTGATGTCTGTCCGCTATCGTTCTCCGAGGCGGGTGCCGTGCGTCTGTTTGAACAGCAGCTGCAGTCGGTCGACTATCCCTTCGAGGTCCACTACGCCAACTCCACATCTGTACGTCTGGCCAATACCTATGCCAAAGGTCATCCTGTGTGGTGCAACCGTGGTGTTAACGGCATCGAGGGTAGTTTAAGCACCGCAGCAGGCTTTGCCGCCAGCATGCCGCTCGACAGCCGGGTGTTTTGTGTCATTGGCGACCTCAGTTTCTTCTACGATCAGAATGCATTGTGGAATCAGCATGTGGATGGACGGTTGCGCATTCTCCTGTTGAACAACGGCCATGGTGCCATCTTCGATCAGTTGCCGGGGTTAGAAGCCTGTCCTGTACATGATAGTTATGTGGCTGGCCGTCATCATGCATCTGCCGAGGGTATCTGCCGTCAGCATGATGTGACCTATCTGCAAGCTGCTGATATGGCACAACTACAGCAGGGCATCGCCACCCTTCTGCAACAGGAAAGCCGTCGTCCAGTCTTGTTGGAGGTGCTTATCGCTCGTACTTGAAGCTGCTGCCACCCACAAACTCGCGCATGATGCTAGTAGGGGGTATTTCCTGGTCGCTCACGGGAATGAAGAAACGGATGAACTTCAGCAGCCGGTGAGCCTCCGAGTATTCCGGACAGTTGCGGGGCACCGATGTGAGAATGATCTCTGCATGCGTGCGCAACACCGCAAACTCGATGTTGAGGGCCGAGTTGAACATCACGTCGGCTGTTTCCTGATAGGGTGATATCCACAGGTCTTCTGCCTGTAGTACATTTTTCCACTGACTGATGGTCTCCCGTGCCGTGAAGGCTCCCTTGTTGTAGTCGCGGATGATGCGTCTTAGCAGACGGTTGTCGCGTGTGGGAATCCAGTTGTGGTCGTCGAGCGAGATACTCGTTAGTGCCGATATGAAAATCTTGTATTTCACCTCGTCGGGGATATTCTTTGTCAACAAGGGGTTCAGGGCATGGATGCCCTCGATGATCAGCACCGTGTCGCTACCCAGCTTCAGTCGTTTGCCGTTGTATTCACGCATGCCGGTGACGAAGTTGTATTCCGGCACCTCTACTCGTTCACCCTTCATCAGGCGTGTCAGATGGTCCTCCAGCAGTTGATAGTCCACCGTCTCGATATTGTCGAAGTCATAGTCGCCATTGGGCAGCTTGGGAGTGTCCAGACGGTTCACGAAGTAGTCGTCCGTTGAGAACGACACCGGTCTCAATCCGCATGCCAGCAACTGTACCGACAGACGTTTGCAGAACGTCGTCTTGCCCGATGATGATGGTCCTGTGATGAGTACCAGTTTCACGGGACTCTGTTCGCGATGGAAGCGGGCATCAATCTCCTCGGCAATCTTCACAATCTTCTTCTCCTGCAGGGCCTCGCTCACCTGTATCAGTTCCGAAGCATATCCGCGCATGATGGCCTTGTTCACGTCACCAGCGTTTGACAGTCGCATGATGATGTCCCAGTGAGTCTTCTCGGCAAACATCCCGAAGGTCTCGGGCTGTTCAACCTTCTCTGCCAGCACGCTAGGGTTGTTCCAGTCGGGCACCCGCAGCAACAGGCCGTCCTCATAGCGTTCCAGTCCCCATACCTTCAGATAGCCTGCCGATGGCACTAGCGGGCCATAGTAGTAATCCACCGTGTCTCCCAGCGTGTAGTAGTCGCTATACACCTGTCCACTAGTCTCCAGCAGTTTTACCTTGTCCTGGAAGCCACGGTCAGTGAATACACGTATGGCCTCCTCGGTCGTGGCCTCCGTGCGTCGGAAGGGCATGTCCAGATCGATGATCTCCTGCATGCGCTGGCAGATGCGATCCACCTCCTCGTCGGTCACGGTAGATGCAGACGAAGAGCCCTTCTTCTTGAAGTTGCAATAATAGCCCCGACAGAGGGAGTGCTCGATGAAGAGTTTCGAGCCGGGGAATAGATCCTGTGTGGCCTTGTAGAGGACGAAGCACAGAGAGCGGACATACACACGGTGTCCGGAACCCTCACGGGCATCAAAAAACTCCACGTCCCTGTTCTGATAGAGACGGAACTTCAGCCCTTGCGAGGTATTGTTAACCTTTGCGGATACCACGGGGTAGGGTAGTCTGATTTCGTCGGCAAACTCCTGATAGACGTCGAGCAGAGAGACTCCTTCAGGGAAGCTTTTCGTGATGCCGTTGTTCTTGCAGCGTATCTGTAGCATAGTTTCAGATTGATTGTTTCTGGTTTCTTCTGCAAAATTACAAAAAAAATGGCAAAAAGACAGTGTTAAACCCACAAAAATGATCATTGTGGCTATATCACCACTCTGTATTACCCTTTTCCCCGTTTCTCTGACGGGGTAATTCCCTTGAATTTCTTGAAGTTGCGGTAGAAGGAACTGCTCGAGGTGAACCCTGCCTTTACCATGATGTCATTGATGGTCATCTCCGGATGATTATCGATCAGTCCCGAGGCATAATCGATGCGCAGTCTATTGATATAGTTCGTGAAAGATATGCCCATCTCCACGTTGATGGCGTTATAGATATAGTTGCGGTTGCTATGAAGACGTTGAGACAGGTCGCTGACCTTGAGGTTGGGATAGAGATAGAGCTTTTCTTCCACCACCACTTTCTTGATCCGCTCTACTAGGTCACTGTCTTCATTTCCGCCAGTCGTCGTCTCCGTCCCAGTATCCAGAAAGACTTCCTTGTCTATGTCCCTTACGGTGAACTGCTGATTCAGGCCCACATGGCCGATGAGTAGCAACAGCACCGAGAAGAGCAGGGAGGGATAGATGAGCAGGTCGGGACCTTCGGCAAAGCGTTCTCTTCCTATCAGATTGAATAGGAAACCAGCAAACGATGTCACAGCAAAGAGTATCAGCAATGTCTTCGCTCCAACGATTCTCTTCTCCTCGATATCTGAATAGTTGGATTCCACCACGGCATTGTAACTCCTGATATTTCGCAATCCGAAGAACAGCACCAGGGGGATCTGTACGGCATACACGACCTTTACCATGGCATGGGCAGCACCCTGCCATTGGGCAAGTCCTGTGAGCATGGCAAATTGGTCGGTATAGAGGTAGCATTGCACGAAAGAATCCGTCTCCTCAGCATCCATCAGCAGATAGAGTATGCTCACAGTCAGGAAGCACACTACCGAGGGCAACAGACAGAGAGCCTGTCGCCACCTGTTGGGTCGGTACTCTGTCAGTTCCTCCAGATATAAGTAATACAGTGGGAAGACGGCGGGGTTGCAGAAGCAATAGAGGGCATCTGAAAAGGGGATGATGTCCCTCTGGTGGTTGAAGTATAGGAAATGGGCTGAATAGAGCACTGTCACAGCAATCATGAACACGAGCAGATTCACCCTTGCATGATTCCAGCGATTGTACAGACTCAATGCTATCAGCACAGAGAGAATTCCGCACACCATCATGGGTAATGAGGATACCAATACACCAATCATGACTGCAAAAATAGTGTAAATAATTCAGAATTGCAAATAAAAAGTGGGAAAAATATCTCAAAAAAGAATTTTTTTTGAGGTGGTTGATTCAAAGGAGGAGACAATATCGTTGCAGACAGGTTCTTGATTGTCATTAGGAATCAAGAGCCATAACGGTACGTCACCTCTTTGAATCAATCTTCTAAAACTTCTAAAAGTCGCGCATAGGAGTCCACAACATTGGGTCTCCAGCTATTTCAGTGCCTCGAAGAGCTGGTCGAGAGCTACATCGGCATTGCCATCAGTCTCGTCGAGCAGGGTGACGAACTTGGAACCGATGATGGCTCCTGCGGCATGCTGCTGAGCCATTTGCAACGTCTGTGCATTGCTGATGCCAAAGCCAATCATGCGGGGGTTGCGCAACTGCATCTGGTCGATTCGTTGGAAGTAGTCCAGCTTCTGCTCGTCGAACGACTTCTGAACGCCAGTGATGGCAGCACTCGACACCATGTAGATGAAGCCATCGGTGTGCTCGTCGATAAATCGGATGCGTTCGTCGGAGGTCTCGGGGGTGATGAGCATGATGACTCGCAGGTCGTAGCGGCTGGCTGCCGGTCCAACGGTCTGCAGATAGTCGTCGAAGGGCAGGTCGGGGATGATGAGTCCTGAGACGCCAGCCTCGGCAGCATCGTGGCAGAAGCGGTCGATGCCATAGTGGAGGATGGGGTTGAGATATCCCATCAGGATGAGGGGGATGTGTACCTCGTCCTTGATCTCCCGCAACTGCTTCAGCAGCAGGCTGACGCTCATGCCATTGTGTAGGGCCTTGGTGGCTGCCGTCTGGATGACGGGACCATCGGCCAGTGGGTCGCTAAATGGAATGCCCACTTCGAGAAAGTCGATGCCACGACGCTGCAAGGTCAGTATGACACTGGCCGTGCTGTCGAGATGGGGTGTTCCTGCACAGAAATAGAGTGATAGGAACTTGCGTTCGCCACGCTGGGCGAAGAGTGTGTCAATCTTATTCATAGTTGTTGGATGAATTGTTTGAGTTTCTGTATGTCTTTGTATGCCGGCTGCTGTTCGAAGCGTGAGTTGAGGTCGATGCCGATGCATC
Organism: Prevotella sp.; assembly: GCA_024684515.1. Taxonomy (GTDB): domain Bacteria; phylum Bacteroidota; class Bacteroidia; order Bacteroidales; family Bacteroidaceae; genus Prevotella. The sequence continues at coordinate 7,886 of JAIKWS010000140.1, read as the reverse complement.
GTGGGTGCTGGAAGTCCCGCAGCCGCTGTACGTCGTCGGGGCCTATGCCTCCACTGAGCAAGAAGGGCTTCTGTCCGTCGTAGGCACGTAGGATGGTCCAGTCAAACTGTTTGCCACTGCCGCCAGGCAAGGGGCTCTTGGTATCGAAGAGGAAGAGGTTGGCCTGCTGCTCGTAGTCCTTATATTGGATGAGATCGCTGGTGCTGTTCACACTGAGTGCCTTGATGATGAGGACGTCGGGGTGGAGCAGCTGTCGCAACAGCCTGAGATAGTCGGGTGTCTCGTGGCCATGCAGCTGTACGGCTTGCAGGCCATAGTCGGCTACATGGGTGAGCACATCGTGGATGGTTGTATCGACGAAGACTCCCACACGACGGCTTTTCTCTGGCAGGTACGACGGTGGCTGGGACACATAGCGTGATGACCCCGGCCAGAAGATGAATCCCATCCACGTGGCTCCCAGTGCCTCTACCTCGCGAATATTGTCGGCATCGCGCATGCCACAAACCTTGTAGTTCATATCTTTACTGAAAAATCTCTTGCCTTTTGTATCTCTTCGATAGACGGTCTTACCCTTTCTGTATCTCTTCGATAAACCGCTGGAGTGTGATGCCTGGTTCTGGGGTTTTCATGAACGTCTCTCCAATGAGGAAGCCACGGAAACCAGCCTCGCGCAACTGTCGTACCACGTTGGGACTGCTGATGCCACTCTCGCTGACCTTGACGGCAGTGGCGGGCAGTTGCTCTGCCAGTCGGAACGAGGTCTCCACATCGGTGACAAACGATCCCAGATGGCGGTTGTTGATGCCGCAGAGATCGGGTTCCAGTTCGGCATATTCCAGTTCTCGTTCGTCGTGCATCTCGAGCAGCACCTCCAGTCCCAGTACATGTGCCTTGTCCATCAGCCTGCGACATTCGTCTTTCGACAGACAGGCAGCAATGAGCAGCACGGCCGAGGCACCACAGAGGGCAGCAGCATAGAGCTGTGCCTCGTCGATGACGAAGTTCTTGTAGAGGATGGGCAGTAGGACTCCCGACTGTCGTGCCTGTCTGATGAACTCGTCGTGGCCGGCAAAGTAATGCTCGTCAGTCAGTATGCTGATGGCCGATGCTCCATGCTGTTGATAGGCTAGGGGGATGATGTCGGCTTGTCCTTGTTCGCAGATCCATCCTTTTGATGGCGAACGACGTTTGAACTCGGCGATGATGCCCGTCTGGCTCTGCAGCAGTGACTGTCGCAACGAGGGCTTGGGTGCCCGCAGCAGCTCCATCTCATGGTGCTTGTGGGCTACGATTTCCTGTAGGATGTCCATCAGCTGTTCAGTTCTACGAAACGTTTGAATGTACGCAGTGCGCTACCGCTGTCGATGCTCTCGCGAGCCTTGGCGATGCACTCCTCGAGCGAGAGGGTTCCACGTTCCAGCACCTGTATGCCGAAGGCGGCATTGGCCAGCACGATATTCTTCTGAGCCTCCAGGGCACGGTTCTCGAGCACGGCATCGAAGATTTCCTTGGCCTCTTCTTCGGTGGCTCCTGCCACGAGTTCTTCTGGCAGGGCTTTCTCGAAGCCCAGGTCGGCAGGAGAGAAGATGCGTTCGTAGTGGTTGGTCATCACCTTGAAGTCGCCCGTCAGCGATATCTCGTCATATCCGTCGATGGAGTTCACGATGCCATAGTCGATGCCCAGTCGCTGGTATACCTGTCCGTAGAGACGCATCTGGTCTAGGTTGGCCACTCCCAGCAGCTGACAGCTAGGCTGTGAGGGGTTGACCAGTGGGCCTAGCAGATTGAAGATGGTAGGAAACTGCAGGGCCTTGCGTATAGGTCCCACGAACTTCATGGCCCGTGCGAAGAGCTGTGCATGCAGATAGACGATGCCGCACTCGTCCATACAGCGGTTCAGTTTGTCGATATCGTCGGTGAACTGCACGCCATGCTGTGCGATGACGTTCGATGCCCCGCTGGTAGAGGTGGCGGCATAGTTGCCGTGCTTGGCCACCTTATAGCCGGCACCTGCGATGACGAAGCACGAGGTGGTGCTGATGTTGAACGTGTTCTTGCGGTCGCCACCCGTTCCTACGACATCGATATAGCGGTTGCAGTCCAGGGGCACGGGGACACCGGTCTCGAGGATGCCGTCGCGGAAGCCCAGCAGCTCGTCGACGGTGACACCCCGCATCTGCAGGGCTGTGAGCAGTGCTGTGATCTGCTCGTTGGGATATTCACTCTGCGTGATACCAATCAGTATCTGCTTCATTTCTTCACGTGTCAGCTCCTCGTGGTTGAGCAGCTTGGTCAGGATCTCTTTCATTTTCATTGTTCTATGGATGTGTTTGTTGTTATATATATAAGATATGTGTTGGTGATTACAGATAGAGCCAGTTCTGGAGCATCTTGCGTCCGTCGGGTGTGAGCACGCTCTCGGGATGGAACTGTATGCCCCTTACGTTGAACTGCTTGTGGCGCAGGGCCATGATCTGATGCTCGTCGCTGATGGCAGTCACCTCCAGGCAGTCGGGCAGTCCGTCGTTGCTCACCACCCACGAGTGGTAGCGTCCCATCATGATGCGTCGTGGCAGTCCTGTGAACAGTGCATCGTTCTCTAGTTGTGTGCCCTCGGTGGCCACGCCATGGAACACATTGCTCAGGTTCTCGAGTCTGGCTCCGAACACCTCGCCAATGGCCTGATGTCCCAGACAGACGCCTAGTATGGGCTTACGTCCCGCATAGTGGCGGATGACGTCGCAGAGCAGTCCTGCCTCGCTGGGAATGCCCGGTCCTGGGCTTAGGATGATCTTGGAAAACGGCTCGAGGTCGTCGAGCTCGAACTGATCGTTGCGTACTACCGCCACCTCGGCTCCCAGTTCGCGTACGAGGTGTGCCAGGTTATAGGTGAACGAGTCGTAGTTGTCTATAATAACGATTTTCATAGTGTTTCTGCTGTTTGTATGGCCCGACGCAGTGCGCCAAGCTTGTTGTTGACTTCTTGTAGTTCATATTCCTCATTGCTCTTGGCCACGATGCCACCGCCAGCCTGGAACCACAGCTCGCCACCGCGGGCCACGAAGGTGCGGATGGTGATGGCCTGGTTGAGCGAGCCGTCGAGGCCTATCATGCCGATGCATCCACCATAGGCACCACGGTTGTGGGGCTCGTAGTCGGTGATGAGTTGCAGGGCCCTCACCTTGGGTGCACCACTGAGTGTGCCGGCAGGGAAGGTGTCGATAAATGCCTTGATGGGGTCTACGTCGTCGTCGAGGATTCCGCTCACTCGCGATACGAGGTGGATGACGTGCGAGTAGTACTGTATGTCCTTGTAGTAGTCGACCTTCACTCCGTGGCAGTTGCGGCTCAGGTCGTTGCGTGCCAGGTCCACGAGCATCACGTGCTCGGCATTCTCCTTGGGGTCTTTGCGCAGGAACTCGGCATTCTTGCGGTCGGCCTCGGCATCGCCAGTGCGACGGGTGGTGCCGGCGATGGGGTCGATGTATGCCTTTCGTCCGTCAATGCGACAGTGGGTCTCGGGTGAGGAACCGAAGATGCGGAAGCCACCGAAATCGAAGTAGAACAGATAGGGTGAGGGGTTGATGCTCCGCAGGGCACGATAGAGCTTGAAGTCGTCGCCCTCATAGCGCTGGATGAAACGTCGCGAGAGCACGATCTGGAAGACGTCGCCACGCAGGCAGTGCTGGATGCCACGACGTATGTTGGCCTTGTGCTCGTCGTCAGTCAGTGTCGACCTTACCTCGCCTACGGGATGGAAGTCATAGGCCTTCACGTTGTTGCGGTTCATGGCACGCATCACGTCGTCCAAGTCGTCGGCATTGCCCAGTGTCACCATCTTCAGCAGGTTGTTGTGGTGGTCGAAGACGATGACCACCTGATAGAGGATGTAGAGCACGTCGGGAGCATCGTTCTCGGCCTGTGTCTCGTCCTTCACGGGTATCTGTTCGAAATAGCGCACGGCATTGAACGAGGTATATCCGAAGAGACCGCAGATGTCTTCGTCGCCATCGACGGTGATACGGTCGGTCAGTGTGTGGATGGCCTCGGCCACCCCATAGTCGCGGTCTATCTCCCTGCGCACGATGGTGCCGTCGGGCAGGGTGACGGTGGCTTGTCCATGTCCTACGGCCACGCTGGCCAGTGGATGGATGCCGATGAACGAACGTGAGTTGCTCTGATCGTGATAGTCACTGCTCTCCATGAGTGCCGACTGCGGATAGAGGTCGCGCAGACGCATATACACGCCAACGGGGGTGTAGAGGTCGGCCAGAATGGTGCGGCTGCTAGCCGTATAGTTAAAATTCTCCATATTCGCCAGCTAGGTTTTTGTTGTTCAAATAAGTTTCTACGTCTTTGTCGCCACGACCGCTGACGGTGAGCACGACCACGTCGTCGGCATGTAGCGTGAGCTTCGACAGGGCTGCAATGGCATGGGCACTCTCGATGGCGGGGATGATGCCCTCCATGCGGGTGAGCTCATAGCCACCGCGTATGGCCTCGTCGTCGTTGATGCTCAGCACCGTGCTCCGTCCCTGGCGGGCCATGTTGCAGTGCATGGGTCCCATGCCGGGATAGTCGAGTCCGGCACTGATGGTGAAGGCCTCCTGGATCTGTCCGTCGTCATTTTGCATGACCAGCATCTTCGAACCGTGGAGGATGCCCACCGAGCCACGATGGATGGTGGCTGCCGTATAGTCGGTGTCCCAGCCGTGTCCGCCAGCCTCGGCCAGTACGATCTTCACACGGTCGTCGTCCATATAGTGGTAGATGGTGCCGGCGGCATTGCTACCACCGCCGATGCAGGCCACGAGATAGTCGGGATAGTTGCGGCCGGTCTTCTCCTCGAGCTGCCATTTGATCTCTTCCGAGATGATGCTCTGCATGCGTGCCACCAGGTCGGGGTAGGGGTGAGGACCCATGGTCGACCCCACGATGTAGAAGGTGTCGGCGGGATGACAGCACCAGTCGCGGATGGCCTCCGAACAGGCATCGCTCAGCGTCATGTTACCTGTGCGCACGGGGTGTACCGTGGCACCCAGCATCTTCATCCTTTCCACGTTGGTGTGCTGACGTTCCACGTCGAGGGCACCCATGAACACCTCGCACTGCATGCCCATGAGGGCACACACGGTGGCCGTGGCCACGCCATGCTGTCCGGCACCCGTCTCGGCTATCACACGTCGCTTGCCCATCTTGCGGGCCAGCAGGATCTGTCCCACGGTGTTGTTGATCTTGTGGGCACCCGTATGGTTCAGGTCCTCACGCTTCAGATAGAGCTGGCAACCGTATTTCTCACTCATCCTGCGGGCGAAATACAGAGGACTGGGACGTCCGACGTAGTCGCGCAACAGTGCGTGATACTCCTGCCTGAACTCCTCCGACTCGATGATAGGCAGATACTGCTCCTGCAGGTTCCTCACCGTGGCATAGAGAATCTCGGGCACGTAAGCACCTCCGAACTCGCCATAAAAGCCTTTCTTGTCTACTTGATACTTCATATATATATAGTAATGTTAGTGATTGATTCCTTCTGTTTTCTTCCTCCCTGGATGCGGATATCCTCATCAAAACCTTGGGGACCCATCGTAAGAACGACAGGCCCCCAGGTATTTGAATCAGCAATACTCACATGGCTAGCTTCTCACGATTGTTTCAATCCCGAGCTGCACCAAAGCCAAGCGTTGACTGACATTTTCATGCTTTTTTGTCCAGTTAAGTTATAATTTCGGTGCAAAGGTACGCACTTTTCTGCAAATCTGCAAATTTTTCCGCCATTTTTTTTCCGAAAACATAAAAATAAGGGCAATCATGCAGCAAATGACCAGGACAAAACATAGTAGATGACAGCAGATCCGCTCGCAGGCCATCATGATAGCAAACTTCGGCTTATAAGATAAACTTTGTGCTAGCGAACAAGTCCGGTCTGTCTCTTTTCCCATTTAACACTTCGTGTTGTCGCAACTGTAAATTTTCCCTTTTCCCCTTTTTCCCTTTTAACATTTAACAAATCAAAAGCCCCTCGACAAGCTTCTACACTTGTGAGGGGCTTTACAGTTCTTGCGGTCGCTTCGCTTTTGTGCAAGCGAACATGTCCGGGCTGTCTCCCTCAACAGAAGACTAGGAGGGCCTTGTGAGAATTTGAGGGGCTTATAATAACCACTGCCTCAAATTGGGGCGGTGGTTTGGATTCTGCTACATCCTTTCGACGGTGAACGATTCGTTCACTGTTTACCAATATGTATATTGTAAACTATCTTTCCTCTTGTTTTCTCTACCAACAATTAGTGTGTATACATAATTTTAAGTTGGTGTAGCAATCTTATTTTCTTTCTGATGTCACATGTTTTTACTCTGCTAGCATCCTGTAAGAGTACATTTAAACGCACCTCTATGTTTCTGATAGCTTCATCATTTTTTTTATGTCTTAAACGCACCTCTATGTTTTCTGATAGCTTCATCACCTTTTTTGTGTCCCGACTCGCTGACGATGACGGCATTCGAATTGCAGCTCGAACCACCGTCGTGAATCGCGACGGTGGTTTTGTCATCCTCGTGGATGATAGTCATCGTCTGCCTTCTGTGTTCTCCACACACACACAATCGATGAGTCCCTGTTTCAGGGAGTCATCCTCATCGACATGTGTAGCGATGGCCTTCCACCAAGGGGTGTCGTGATTCACGATCCCCTTATCTTCAAAGGGTGTAACGTTTCGTTACCCCCTTCCCTTTCTTGTCACCTTTTGTTAGAACATCGGGGAAAACACGAACCACGAATCAGTCCGGATGGTGTTCTGTTCGTTGCTGCTTGCAGCAACCCCCGTTAGCATCCCGTCAGCCATCCCCGCCATTCAACCGCCTCCAAAATGTAAAATATTTTCAACAACCAATTTCTCACCCCCTCTCCATTTTGTAAAGTAAATTTATCACCCTTAGTCAAGATTTTACAACCACCTGAAAGTCAGCCAATTACCCCTGCTCCCCATCCATCATATCAACCTCCAGCCACTCGCTTTCGATGAGGGAGCTCTCAGACCTTGCACGCTTAAAATTACAAAAGCAATCAGGACAAAAATATGCCAAAAATCATCCTTTTCACGATACGACAACCACCTGTTGTTAAAAGATGTTAATTGATGTTGATTGTCATTTGCCTGAAAATACTTTACATTTTGCATTTTTCGCTCCTTGTCTTTCCTTATGCGCAACAGGGCGAAATATAGTGCATCCTTATTAAACAGAGTTGTTCCGCGAGATTGTCACCTCATTTGCTGTTCAGGTGCTACCAAATGCCCAATCTCGTGCTTACAATGTAAACACTAGGGTTTGGAGGTTTTTTAACTATAAAAAGAGGAAAAAGGGAAAAAGGGAAAAAGGGAAATTTGCGGTTTCCGAACCGCAAGGAAGAGAAGGAAGAAAATCTGAATTTATTATTATATTATATTATAATTAATATATAATATATATATTATATATTAATTATTTTTTCTGTGCAACATTTTGCCTGATTATGCATAAGACACCAAATTTCCCTTTTTCCCTTTTTCCCTTTTTCATTTTAACATTTCAGATAGCACCGAAAATAATTTACATTTTAACACTTCAAAATGTGTTAAAAAACCTTTAGCTATTGCAAGCCCTAAAAAAAAATTGTACCTTTGCACTGTCAATCGGAGGACTGATTTTTTGCGGCCACACCATGGCGAAAATTTTTGCTAGTGCACGAGCAGATTTTACCCAGAGTGGAAGCAGGGAGAAGTCCGAGAGCGACGAGAGACTAGAAGATTTAGAAAAGCACAGGGAACACAAATTATTTAACAAAAAATTCTTAACAACTATGGCAATCAAAGTGAAGGCTGTTGAACGCCTGATTAAGTTCAACA
>JAIKWS010000119.1 GCA_024684515.1 Prevotella sp. | reverse complement strand
CCCCTCCCCTCCTCTTAGGGGAGGGGTGAGGGGTGGGGTCTGACGGCCCGCAACGCGCGGCACGCAACGAGGGTGGTAACGCTCTGTGGTTACGCTAGGAGGTAACGCTAGGTGGTAACGCTAGGTGGTAACGCTAGGTGTGTAACGCTAGGTGTAATAGATAGTTCTGCAGACCCCACCCCGCGCCTTCGGCTAACCCCTCCCCTGCAATAAGGGAGGGGAGTGCCATCCGGCTGAGACCATGCGGTTGAGTGCCATGCGGCTGAGGCCATGCGGTTGAGGCCATCCGGCTGAGGCCATGCGGGGGAGTGCCATCCGGCTGAGGCCATGCGGAGCTCGCGCAGCTGCAATGACGTGGTAAAGCTAGGTGTGTAAGGCCATGCACGGAAGGGTTTGCAGCGGGGGTTGCTGTCAGCAACATACGGAACGACAAACGGTAAAATGCCAGGGACGGAACGACAAACGGCAAAATGCCAGGGACGGAACGGCAAACGGTAAAATGAAAACCTACGGAAAACGGTACATGACAGGCGGCACCATTGATTAATCTTTGTTAATTAACACATGCCAGTACGTGGTATTTTTTTTGTTTTTATTAATTTTGCAACTTGTTAGTTGGCAATTTGAACATAAAGATATTTTTAACGATGATGAATCAGAAAAGGAGAAAGTACGAAAAGCCGGAAATTCTGGCTGTTTCTGTGCCTCAGCACACCCAGCTGCTGACAACGAGTAACGTAAACGCCTCGATGGATGGAGTATTTCAGGAAATACCCTTGTAACGCAAAAATGTAAAAGCAAATGAAGACAAGTAAGATGTTCACATCCGTGGCCCTGTCCATGCTGGCAGTATCCACGCTGCTGCTTACCACTACATCGTGCAGCAATGAAGATAACATCGGCGAGCTATCTGTCTCTGCGCAGGGCTATGCCATTCCCGTCACCGTCAACGTTAGCCGTGCTGGCGACGACGGTATCACTCGCGCCACCTACGCCGCCGAAAGCAAGACGCTGGCCTTCAGCTCGGGCGACAAGCTGTTTATTGGTGGCAAGCACGATACTGCAGGCAAGTTTGCAGGTACCCTGACCTGGACAAGCGGCGGCACCTTCACAGGAGTTATCTATACAGAGAATTCCTATACCGGCACCGCTGACGACATGTTGTCCTCAACCTCGATTAAGTATGCCAATCTGCTGCCTAGCGGCTATGAAGAGGTTGGCTTCCTTTCTGTTGACAATAAGGGAACAGAGGCCCTCTATGATGATGAGGTAAGTCTAAGCACCGACATGCATAACAAGGCGTTCGTTGCCGGCGACAAAGCCAGGGGCGTAGAGCAGCTGAGCTACGAGAAAGCGACAGGCTACACCAGTGGCACCGGATTCACCCTCCAGCCTTTGTTTGCCGTTGTCGCCTGCACCATCGACGGACTGGACGCCAACACCTCCTATACCTTCACCGTCGGTAATGAAGCTTACTACCCCACTGGCTCAGTAACCACCGATGCCTCTGGCCTTGCCACCTTCTGTGTGGGCTTTTACAACTCCAGTGAAACTAGATTCTACACCATCAAGATTGGCGAAAGCTCGACCTATAAAGACATCGAGATCGGATCGAAAAAACTCGAGGCTGGCTATATCTATCAAATAAATAGGATGGCTATCGAGACGTCTGCCGTCAACCTGAGTAAGGTCACTGCGAAGACCACTTATCCTGATGGCACCGTTCTCACCGGCACGCTTGCGAATGACGTTGAGATCTCCATCGCCGCCGGTGCCACCGTCACGCTGAAGGATGCCACCATCGCTGCCACCAAGGCTATCACCTGCGAGGGAAGTGCTACGATTATCGTGAAGGGCACGAACTCGGTAACGAGTACAGGAGAATACAACGCTGGTATCCAGGCTGGTGGCGAGGGCACCACCCTGACCATTTCCGGCCCAGGTAGCCTCACCGCTAGAGGAGGAGTTTCTGGTGCCGGCATCGGCTCGAGTAAGGGTAGCACTTGCGGCAATATCACCATCAACGGAGGTACCGTCACTGCCTATGGTGGCATTGAAGCTGCCGCCATCGGCGGGGGCAACAGTAGCACTTGCGGCAATATCACCATCAGCGGAGGTACTGTTGCTGCCAATGGTGGTAGTGATGCTGCCGGCATCGGCTCGGGAAATTTTGGCACTTGCGGCGTCATCAGCATCGAAGGTGGTGATGTTACAGCTAATGGTGGTAATTATGGCGCCGGCATCGGTTCGGGCACCGGTAGCACCTGTAGCAACATCATCATCAGTGACGGTACTGTTGTAGCAACAGCTTCTGTTGGATCAACAAGTAACGATGCCGCCGGCATCGGTACAGGTGCTTATTATAGTGAAAGAACCTGCACGTGTGGCAATATCACCATCAGCGGTGGTACCGTTACTGCAACAGGTGTCGGAGGTGGTGCCGGCATCGGCTCGAGTTATGATACCCAGTGTGTTGATATCACCATCAGCGGTGGTACCGTTACTGCAACAGGTAGCGAACATGCTGCCGGCATCGGTACGGGCTACGCTGGCACCTGCAACAACATTACCATTACTGGGGATGTCACCCAACTGACAGCTATTGGCTGTGGTGAGGGTCATGTCATCGGCAAAGGGGATAGTGATAATTCCAAAAAAAGCAGCTGCGGCACCGTCACCATAGATGGCAAAACCGACTGGACTGCCGGCACAGGTACTGATCATTTCACCTGGGCCGTCAGCACGACAAAGAATGCCAACGACACCTGGACGCTGACGAAAAAATAACCTGACTAGCTTAGATATCATACAAAATGAGGCACCGATCTACATCATTCGTAGGTCGGTGCCCTTTTTGTTTGAATGCAGAAGCCCTTGCGGCTAGCTATTTATTATTGAAGGGGTTGACAGCCACTCCATCCAGAAAGACATTATCCGTAGCATCAAAAGAAGCAGATACGATGAAGTTGTCAAAAGCCACGGCAAATTTGGGATCAATCCTGTTGAGGAGGGTATATCCCTTCAGTTTTTCCTTGTTGTTCTCACTGTTGTCAAGCTTCATCACCCGCATGAAGAGTATCGGCTCGTTGTACATTGACGTTGCCTCCGGATGCCTGAAGCTGCAGGTAGTGGTATCCCAGAAGAAATAGCTGAGGTACTTGAAATCATAAGCCTTCGTCCGCGGTGTGCTTCGCTGCTCCTGTCCATGATAAGGCAGTGTCACCCACGGATCGCTGCTTCCGTATTGGTCAACCTTCTTCTGGTCTTTGATGTCGGTAACATACATGCGTTCATCGCTATTGGCATATTTCTTGCTGAAGCGTACCTTCCATTCGTTAGATCCGGCGACACGTCCATCGCCCGCACCAGTCATATCATAGATAACACGCATGTAAGGCTGTCCCTTCTGCAGATAGGTTCTGGCATCATCCACATAAGCGATGTTGAGGAAATGATTCTTTGACTGGCTTGCCTTGCCGTTGATGGTTGCTATACTGTCGCGACTGACGAACAATTTCAGCATATCGACTCCACACATATCCTTGAATGCCTTCATGGTTATCGCGAATCCATCCTGTCCTTTAAGTTGATTCTCATCGCATTTTTTCAGGATTGACGAGAAAAGCAGGCCTGCGTGCACGAGTTCGCTTTCGGGAATAATGTTGCTGACACCATAAGTTGTCTTTCCTGTGGAGAGACTGTCGTCAGGAATGCTATCGAATGACAAGAAATAGGCCTGGTCATCAGCCCCCTCTATCATTTGCCTAAAATCCGTACTAAGTCCCTGGTAGCAGAACCATCGCTGTCCTGTCTTATTGTCGCTTATGATATCTCCGATATGGAAGAATCCGTCGCCATCCAAGGCATCGGATGATGCCACGTTTTCGTTGCGATGGGCATTGAAGCGGAATACCTCCGTGACACCCTCGATGGCCTTTGTGGGATCGGGATTGAAGAACCAGTTGGTAGAGAGCTTGAAGCCAGTCTTGTAGCGCACCACATAAGCATTGGGTACAGTATACTCATCTCTGTTGCGGATGCCATTCGGTACATATCTATCCGTGATGTCGAAAGCCACTTTGGTGGCATCCCACTGGGGTGTAGACTGTGTAGGTATGTTGATAAAGAAAGACTTTGCTCCCATATACTGCATCACGCTGAGCTTGTAGACCTTACTGCTCTTGCTGTATTTCTTGTAAATCAAGTTGACATCACCCATGAAGGAACTACGGAAGGTGTTACCATTCATAGCAGAAGGGCAGACTAAATCCCACACATTGTTAGCATTCCACAGCATGGCCTGCCTGACGAGAGAGTCGACGGGCATAGCATCCTCCTGCAGGGCACCCAGTCCCTTGCCATTGTAATAGTTGCCCGAAGTACCTGCAAGTGTCTTATAGCCATTGGGATTGGCCAGTATAGCGAGCAGCTGTGGGAGGTAGTCGAGCTTGTCGGTGGCACATTCGAGCTTGGTTGGCAGCACCTGCTGCTTGATGCTACTGCCCGTCACCGTCTCGATGTTCTCCTTAGCCATCTGGAAGGACATCCAGTGAGTGTCCTCCTTGCCATCGGGACTATAGGCAGGTCGCACACAGATCCAGCAGCATCCATCCTTGTCTTTCACCACATCGCCAAAGCGGTAGTAGGGCTCACCCTTGAACGATCCGTTCTCGCCGATGGCAGTTGCTGGTATGAGTCTGATCTGCGTGAGGTGAGGCATCTGCCTGACATCCACGTCGATGGTAGCCGTGACGTCGCTGCCTCCCACGGCGGTGTAGGTCATCGTTCCGACGTTGGGCATCTCCCAGGTGTTGGAACGTGTGGAGGCCGGCAGGTCCTGTCCTGTCAGCGAGTTGTAGCGGCGCAGGGCCTCGTTGAGGCTTGCCACGGTGATATTGCGCTTGAAAGTGCCTTCTACCGCCACGCCAGCCACGGGTTCGAAGGTTGCCGACTTCCAGTTGTCGGGCAGCGAGTCGATAGGTGCTGCCAGTTGTGTGAGCAGCGTCATCAGGGCATCGCCAGCCTCGGTGTTCTTTTCGTACGGATCCTGGGCGCGCTCCTCCTCGGTGCGTCCTCCGTCGTTTTCGTCATCGTCATCACTACAAGCCGTGACGACACAGCCCATGCTAATCAGCAATGCAGCCATCAACATCCAATTGTTCAGTTTCGATTTCATAATGTCAGATAAAAATATGTTCTTTCCTTATTTGATAGTATCCCTTTCAACTTACATTTCGCTAACCTCTGCAAGCAGCCATGAAAACGCCTCCGCCTTCGGTCAGTCAAAAACTCAGCTGCAAAGATACTTCTTTTTCCGTAAAATTCACTCTTTTTTACTCTTTTTCTTGTCTTTGCCTGCGACAAAGGGGCAAAAGCACGACAAATCAGCCGATTATCGTATGTTGGTGTCGTACTAGCAAACGCGGTAGCTCTATTAGAAACAGCGAGTATTATTTCCCATCTGTGCTTCTCACGATATCCCTTTCGGGGCTGAATGGTCGCGAACCAATACGGATATCGCCCAGGGTATAGCGAAGCACCCGATGCTGCTCGTCATAGTCTTCGACACGCGACGGCATGAGATTCTCATCGGGAGTGTCAGGATCGACGGTGATATGATCGAAATGAATGTCGTCGATGCTGTTGCCTGGTGCCCGGTTGTATTTCTCGCTGAAGAGCACACGAAGGTCGAAGAGCCGTCCCTTCTGTATGCCCTCTATCCTGATGCTGTCGAAGCGAACGTCACGGATGTCGTTCTTGTCACCACACTGTATGGCCAGCAGCCCTTGCTCTCTACCGTAGAGGATGTCGCAATCGTGGATGCGCACGCCACTGAGCACCTCGCCAACGGCAGCCCTGTCGTCGCCATGACTACCAATATTCACGGGATGAGCCACATCGGGCCAGAAGACACAGCGGGAGATATCGAAATCGTCAGAGCCGCCCCAGTACCACCATCGATGATTGTAGAGGGCTATGCAGTCATCGCTGGTGCGGAGGAAACAGTTTTCGACTCGCACATGACGACAGCACATCAGGTCGATGCCGTCGCTCCAGGAACGGGCAGAAAAGGACTTGACATTGCGGATGGTGATGTTCTCGCTCTGTCCGCCAAAAATGGTGTAGTGGGCCGGATTGAGCACGGTGATTCCATCGACCAGCACATTCCGGGAATACGTAATCTCGACACCACGCATGGGGTGGTCGAGAATGCCCCGCCCCACTATCCGCACGTTCTCGGCACGATCGACAATCAGCCGTGCCTTCACCACTGCCCCCGGCGCAAGATATACCGTACAGTTGGAGGGTATCTTGATCTCGGCACTCGGCAAGTCCTTGGGACGATGGACGCCAGGTCCGAAATAGATGATGCGTGCCCCCTGCACGAACACATCCTGCGAATTGGACGCCACCCAGTTGATAGCCTTCGGCTCGTCGGGGGTGTGATGCTCCGTCAGGGGAGCATTGGCGAGGATATGGATATTGTGGAGACGCTCGCCCCCAAACTCCACACTGAGATATTCTGGACGATCCAGCCGCAATACTACGACGCTATCGTTGATACGGGTGGTCTTCAGATGTCGGGAATGAGGACGTACATCGACAGCTGACGCCTGTTCGGGACGATGATTAGTGATGCGCAGCTCTATAGGTTCTGACATATCAAACTCGGCAAAGGCAGCTTGCTGTACCCTGCGGGTATCGACATCGCACCTTAGCACGGGTACTGGAGTCCACGGCCCATCAGCATCCGCCATCCTACGAATATCCACATCATAGTCGGCAGAGACAACAGGTCCATCCTTTTCTGGCAGAGGACTGACATAGAATGGTGGCAAGACAGACGGGCTTTCGCCAGTCAAAGAACACGATGTCAGAGGTTGCTGACTAAGACTGGCAGCAGAAATCGTCCCACCCGTTGCTAGCACAAGAAGGCAAAGCAACAAGAAAGCAAATAGTCGTTGATTCATCATCAGATAGTTCTCCTATATTTTAAGCGGTCTGGCCGTTTGACTGGCAAAGATACGAATAAAGGAGGACAAAACAAAATAAAACGGCATTTTTATGATGTCACGGCAAGCATGCCATACCTAGTCATCGTAACCACCGAATCCCTGCCCATCATCGTCATCGCCTCCGCCATCGTCGTTTTTCTTCTTCTTCCCCATCATATTGCCGAAGTTCCAGGTCAGTTGTACGTTGATGCGGGGATCACGTCTGTTCTTCTGATAGCGCCAGAAGGTGGGTCCCTCGGTATAGGTCTCTGTCTGGCGGGTGTTGAACACATCGCGCCAGTTCACCGCTAGTGCCAACGCCTTGTTGAAGAACGTCTTTCGCAGTCCGAGGTTCAAGGCACCGTTGCCCTTGCGGTATCCCTGCGATACCAGCGACCGCGACCGGTAGTTGCCAGTGGCCTGCACGGTGATGCTATAGGGCAGTATCACCGATGCCTGTACCCGTGCGTCCCATGCAAAGTTCTCATCAGCATCGCCAGTGACGGTCTGTCCCTCTACCATCGTGCTGAAACCATCGAGCTTGTAGTAGTAGGCATTCAGGGTGGTGGTCAGTTCCAGGATACGCCACAGCTTGTCCTTCAAGATGACCTCTGCCCCGGCACTCTGGCTCTTGGCCACGTTCAGGCTAGTCATATACATCACGTCCTCGCCAGTGGTAGGTTCTGTGCCCTGATAGCGTATACGCTCGATGACATCGGTGGTAGGCTTATAATAGGAGCTCAGACTGAGCGTGTGTTCATCCCATGTCTTCAGGTAGTTGAGCGAGAAGGCATTGGTATATTCCGGTGTCAGCTCAGGATTTCCGAACTCAATGACCGAGGCATCGCGAGTATTCTTGAACGGGTTCAGCACTCCCCCTCTGGGCCGTTTCAGCCTGCGAGTATAATTCAGCTGCAACTGCGAGCTTTTGGTCAGCTCGTAGTTGAGGAACAGCGATGGGAAGAGCTGGAAATAGTCTTTGCTGAAAGGTGTCTCCTGCTGATAGTAATCACTACTGTGGGTGTTCACCTTCCAGTACTCCCCTCGCAGTCCCGTCATGACGCTGAATCGCCGCATCTTCATATTGACAGTTGCATAGAGTGCATGCACGTCGCTGTCGTAGATGAAGCGGTTGTAGTAATAGGGATCCTCACGCAGCCTGCTATCGTCGGTCTGTAGCCGCTGTGCCGTACCCACGGCATTGTACTCATAGCTGGTCTGCGGTGTATTCTCGTGCGAGAACCGTCCGTTGTAGCCAGCCTCGATCTTCAGGTTGTCGCTGACCTTGTTCTCGTAGTCCACCTTGGCCTCCCAGTTGCGGCTGTTGATGTCCATAGGGCGGTACTGGTAGCTGTATGCCGAGGCGAGGATGCTACTGCCGCTCACATAGGAAGTATCGTTGAGGTATTCGTTGGATCCGTCACTCTTCCACTTGCTGAAGCTGAGAGAAGCTTCGAGTTTATGCTTCCCGTCTTTGTCAAACAAATGGGTGTAGTCCAGTTCTGCGTTGTACATGCGGTTGTCGCCGTCGCCCCATGTCATCCTTCGCAGTATCCTGTCGGCCACGCTGTTCCCCGCATCGTCAAAGGTGCCATACTCATAGGTCGTCTTGTTGTCGTTCGAACGGTTTCCGCTGGTCATCATCCCCGACAAGGACAGATCGTCGTCAGCCGTGAGGTGTAAGGTCAGTCCCGCCCTGGCAAAGAGGTTGCCGCCCCTATTGTTATTCTCTCCCTCGCTGAGCTGATAACTGCTGAAGGGTGATGTCTCATTGTCGCGATAGCGCTGGTCGCTGGTGTTACCGCCGTTCCCCCTGCGTCTGCGATATCCCATGTTGGCATAGGCATCCATCCACTTCGATGCATAGTTGACGTTTGCCCCCGTGTTCCATCCGCCCTGGTTGTCGGCTCCCGCCCTCATGCTGCCATAGTATCCTGCCCGTCGGTCTCGCTTCATGATGACGTTGATGATGCCTGCAGATCCCTCGGGAGAGAACTTCGCCGACGGGTTGTCGATGACCTCTATGCGTTCTATGCTCTCTGCCGGTATCTGCTGCAGTATCTCCGCACGGTTGTCGCTGGTGAGTCCGCTTGCCTTTCCATTAATCCACACCTCTACGCTGCTGTTGCCCCGCAGGGATATCTCGCCATCGGTGGTCACCTCTACCGAGGGGATGTTCTCCAGCAGGTCGCTGACGCTGCCTCCCGCTGCTGCCAGCACCTCGTCGACGGTGAATGTCTTGCGGTCCACCTCGAGTTTCATCTGCGAGCGCTGTCCTGTCACCTTCACCTCCTTCAACGTGTGAGTGTCCTCGGCCAGGTAGAGAGCATTATAGTGGTGGTGGGGCTTCTGCTGTGTAAGCAGGAAGCTGCGTGTCAGGCTCTTATAGCCCACGAAGGACACCTGCAACGTGTAGCTGCCGAGGGGTAGTCCTGAGAAGTTGAAGTGTCCGCCGGCATCTGTCATGCCGCCCTTTACCAGTTTTCCGCTGTCGTCGTTCACTCTGACATTAACAAACTGGAGTGGCTCGTCACTTTGCTTGTCCAGCACGCGACCTCTGACCACTCCCTGTGCCTGCATGGTGACACTACACAGCAGGAAAACAATCAAGGAAAAAAAATATCTCATCTGTCCCTTTGACGTTTCTGTCCTCAAAAGGTTTAACCCCAAGCGATTATAAACTCTGCCAGATGCCGGTTTCCCGTCATCAGCATGCTTCTGCTGCGGGATAGGCAGGCAGATTTTCCTCCCTGCCCAGGGAACAAAAAGAGACGATCCCCTGTTGAAAGAAAGATTACAGGAGGACCGTCCCCGAAGTAAGTATCAAGATTATACTACATGCCGCTGCTAGTAGTGGATGCTGTGCAAGAAGTGGAGGAAGAGCCTATCGTGACGGTGTAGCTACTTCCAGAGGTGAGTCCAGCGCAACTAGTGAGAACATTGCTGCCGCTATTGCCGCCACCGCCAGGTCCGCTGTTGCCACCGCCACCAGGAGCGAAGCTAGGAGCATGATTGCTGCCACCCGACGACGAGTAGGTGCTGGGCACGGTGAACGATGCAAGGGTGGTAGAGCCGTTCTTCACCGTGACGGTGGTATTGGCCGATACGCTGCCAGAGGTGCTGAGCACACACTGTGAACCGCTGGTAGACGACACACTATTGTTGGATCCGCCGATGGCCAGTACAGAGCCACCCGTGATGTAGAGTGAACATCCCTCGGCAACATCCAGGCCACACTCTGCGCCACTGGCACCACAGCTGATGACCGTACCTCCCGAGATATACATATTGGCATTGGAGTCGATGCCGTCGTTATTCTTTGCCGTTACGGTGACGGTGCCACCCTGCAGGTACATCTGCTGAGCAGAATTGAGACCATCGTCATACGAATTGACGGTGACGGTACCACCAGTGATATACAACGTATTCTTCGACTCGATACCTTCGGCATTGTAACCGCTCGTGGTGACGCTGACCGAACCACCACTGATTGTCAGATTGCCACTGTAGGTATAGCTGCTGCCGCTCTCAGTCTTCAGGCCAGCCTTGATGCCCTTTGGCGAAGAATAATAGCTGCTGTCCACATTGTCGGTATCGTCAGTATAGTTGGTATTCTCATCATCATTACCCGTGTTATAATAGAGTCCGCCGGAAGTAGTGACGGTGATGGTGCCACCAGAGATGGTCAGCTTGTTGTCGCACTTCATGCCCTTGCCTCCAGAGCCCGTAGCTGTGAGAGTCAGTTTTCCACCCGAGATGATGATATCGGCATCGCTACTCACGCAGGCGGCAGCTTTCGTCTCCTGATCACTTTCGTCCCACTCGCCATTGCCGCTGACAGTCACGTTGATGGTGCCATCGCTAACCTTGATGTCGCCCTCGGACTTGATACCCTTGGCAGCAACAGCCGTACTGTTGATAGTCAGCGTGCCACCCTCGAGATAGATGTTGCCAGTGTCCTCGTCCTCATGATCGTTTGTCTCGCCGGTAGAGCCAGTATCCGTATCATCGATGTCGCACTGGATGCCATCGTCGCTTATGCCGCTGAGTGACACCGTGCCGCTCTCCATGAGGAAATACTGGGTACAGTTGATGCCGTCGCCGGCAGACGATGTCACATTGATGGTGGCATTCTTGATGCTGCAATAGTCACCGCTCTTGATACCATGCTTCTTGTTGCCCACAATGTTCAGAGTACCACTCTTGGCAAACTCGGCATGCCCCTTGACGTAGAGACAGCCCTTCTGTGAACCAGAGGAGGCATCGGTAAGCGTGCTGGTAGTATCGTCGAGGGGTTTCACCTTGATACGCTTGCCGTTATCGACATAGATGGCAGCACCACTATATACCGGTGTGGTATTGGTCAGCGTCAGTCCGTCGAGCTCGATGGTGGCCTTATAGTAGCCGGTAGTATAGAACTCGCCGTCGCTGGAACTGCCGGAGAGGGTGTAGGTGATCTCCTCAGCCACATCGCTGCTCTGTACTATCGAGACATGGGCACCACTTACCGTTGGCGTGAGATACTGAGCCAGATCACCGCTGATGGTAACCGCAGCAGAGCTGTTGCTATAGACAACGCCAACCGTATTCTCGGTGACTGTTGCATCGTTCAGATAAATACCGGTAATCTCGCTCATGGTGAAAGCCTTGCCCATGATTGTCATCGTGGTACCGCTGCTGAAAGCCATGATGTCGACTTCAGAGGCAGGAAACTGGTAGGTAACGTATTTGCCCACGGTGACGTTGAGCGTCTGTGCCTCAGCAACTATTGCCAATAGTAGTGAGAATATGCTGATAATAGTCTTTTTCATACCATTCTATTTGATAATGATTTTCTTTCCGTTTCTGATATAGATTCCCTTGTCAGGATTGGTGACCATCCTGCCCTGCAGATCGTAGAGGGCATCATCGCCGTCAGAGACCTCTATGGCATCAATGGCTGTTGCCTCGCCACCCGTCTCCATCTGCAAGAAGCTGCGTGCAGGATCATTGCTGGCATATCTGTAATATGCCTTGTTGGCAGGGATGCTAACACCGCTTTGTACCAGTTTGAATCCTACCGTCCCGTCGGTGTTCTGCCCCAGGGCATAATAGTAGTAGGAGTCTGTAGTCGCCAAGTCGGAAGTAGTCCCCAGCAGATCGTTGTTGCTGGGAGCAGAAGCCGAGGAGGCCACTGGCACCAGGTAGGTACCCTCGCTGCCTTCGAGTACGACACCGGTATTGGCGGGTACTGCAGCCGAGAGCTCATAGAGTGTCACTATTCCTTGCGAGGTGTCGAATGTAGCCGTATGGGCCGTCAGTCCATTGACGCTGCTATAGTCAAGTGCACTACTGGAACAGAATGTTGCCCAGCCGGCAGAAGAGACGGAAATGACGTTCTCGCCATTGGCCGTATTAGTAAACCAGAGGTAGCTCAGGTCTGACACTTCATAGTCTGTCTCGTTCAAGGTCAGCGTGACTGACGATGAGCTAGTTACACTCATGGTGAGCCCCTCGGTGCTGACAACTGCCACAGAGCCATCGGTCTTTTGCAGGCAAAGATAGGCATAGTCGTAGGCCCAGGCTGTTGTCGCCATCATGACGATGGCTGTCATCGTTAATAGTAATTTCTTCATCTTATAACTTTTTAAACATTCATACTAGTCAGAGGATGTCAAAGTAGTTGTCAATCGTTTCACTACCATCCATCTTGTTGCTGAACGACCCCGATAGCAACATCGTTCTCTTCATCTCAATCACCTCCAATACTGGTCGGGAATACTTCTTTTTGTACCTCATAATCCGATTTAGTTAATATTAATTTTAATTTCTAGCTGCAAATTTAGCGATTGTTGGCTTTCGGCACAAAGATTATCAACGAAACGGCTATTTCTTTCAGCCAAACCGCCCTCACTTGACGGGATTACGGCTCACTCATAGTGAGATTACGGCTCACTCATAGCGGGATTACGGCTCACTATAAGAGAGATTACGGCATCGTTCCCGAAAAATCTTTCTCTGCGAAATATTTGGTGATTAGAGATAAAAAGCGTACTTTTGCGGGTGATTAGAACGCAAACAAGAAACAAGAAATTATGAAACTCATCAAGGGCAAATTCGACGAGGAACTCAGATTGCAACTCGCACCAGCCATCAAGGCCGGGTTCCCGTCTCCTGCTGAGGACTACGCAACGGAGAGCCTGGATTTCAATCGCGACCTGATACGCCATCCCGAGGCAACGTTCTATGCAATGGTGGATGGCGACTCGATGGAGAGTATCGGCATCTGCAACGGTGATATTGCCGTGATAGACAAAAGCCTGGAACCACAGCATGGTGATGTGGTTGTGGCCTTTATCGATAACGAGTTCAACATCAAACGACTCGACATGACGCACAAAAAGGATGGATACATCGAACTGAAATCGACAACACCGGGATATCCTTCCTTCCGCATCGACGAGAACAATCATTTCGAGGTGTGGGGTGTGGTGGTTTACAGTATCAAGAAATGGAGGAGATAATCCTTCCCATTTATCAGGAACGCAAGAACGAAGCATGTACGGAATCGTCGATTGTGACAATTGCTATGTAAGCTGCGAGCGGGTATTCAGACCCGACCTGGAAGGCAAGCCCGTCGTTGTTCTGTCAAACAATGACGGATGTGTCGTGGCAAGAAGCAATGAGGCCAAGGCCATAGGCATCAAGGAGGGTGTACCCTACTTCCAGCTGGACCAGCTGTTTCCCAACCAGAAGATTGCCGTCTTCAGTAGCAACTATGAGCTGTATGGCGAGCTGACAGCAAGGGTGGTGAGCATCATCAGCAAGGAGGCACCCAGCTACTTCCGCTATTCCATCGACGAGTGCTTCGTCTACCTCGACGGCATGGAAAATATCAACCTGCAACAATGGGGTGAGCATCTGCACCAACGCATCAGGAAAGAAGTCGGCATGCCGGTATCCATTGGACTGGCTCCTAACAAGACGCTGGCTAAAATCGCCTCGAAGCTGGCAAAGAAATACGAGGTCTACCGCCACTGTTGCATGATTGACAATGACGACAAGCGTATAGCTGCACTTAAATGGCTACCTATAGAAGATGTGTGGGGCATCGGACGCAGATATGCCGCCAGACTGCAGGAGATGGGGTGCAAGACGGCCTATGACTTTGCCGTTCATCACAAGGACTGGGTGCGAATCACCTTCAACAATATCAATATCGTCAGAACCTGGCAGGAGCTGAACGGTGAGGACTGTGTGCCCAACGAAGAACTGGCGAAAAAGAAAAGCATCTGCACAAGCCGGTCGTTCAACGGAATGATTAGCGACTTCGAGATGCTGCGCACACAGGTCTCCAACTATGCTGCCCGCTGTGCCGAGAAACTGAGGAGACAGGGGACGGTGGCCACCATCGTGGGGGTGTTTGTCAATACCAATGCCTTCAGGGAAGACCTGGCACAGTACTGGAATTTTCAGGAGAGAAGGCTTATCACCCCCACCAGCTCTACCATTCCCATCGTAACGGCAGCCACCGATGTGCTCAGGAGCATTTTCATACAGGGCTACCACTACAAGAAGGCTGGCGTCATCGTCATGGGCATACAGCCCTGCTCCCCCATCCAGCAAGACCTGTTTGACATCAACGCAGAGCAGATAGAAAAATACAAGCGTCTGGATGCTGTGGTGGACAGGATCAACAAGCTCAACGGCAGCGAGACAGTAGTCATCGGATCGCAACAGTACACGCAGAAAGACGGGAAGGGGAAGGCTGACGTCTTTGCCAATGCCATCAAGCACGATTTCAAAAGCAAGAATCCCACTACCCGATGGAGTGACATCATCAGGCTGAAGTAAGCCACAACGGGAGGGGTCAGCGGGGTTTCAGACCTCGCCGATGAAGATGATGTCGGGATGATGATGCTTTACCAGGCACCTTCGTCAAGGACCTACTCCCTACCCTCTTCGCTTCTGACCAGCGAACGGGCTGTCTGTTCGAGAAGAGTGCTGATGCGACTTAGACCCTTGCCGTCGGGAGAGAGGTTCCTGCCACTAGACCCGATACGCTGACCACCCTCGAAGACAGCCTCGAAACTCCATCTGTAGCCGTCCAAGACTTGCTCCTGGGTATCCCATTGATAGGAAGGCTCATAGTTGTACATCTGCTCCTCTTCGATGATGGCACGTGCCTGGTCGAAGAGCGAGTCAGCAACGTCATACTGCCGTTTGTCGCTGATATACTCGAAGTGGATGACGGGCTTTCCGTCAGTACGATCCAGGATGATGGCGCGGATCTGTTCAAAGGCCATGCCCTGAAAGTCGTATTCCACGTGCAACAGCCGTCCCTGTGGCATTTGTCTCATCGTGGCTTGCGGTTTCTCTACTGGCTGGCTAGACAGCTGCCGGCTAGTCTTGCAGGCCGTCAGGAGTCCGGCCATCATCAGGGTTATTAAGATTATCCTTTTCATATTATTGATGGTTTATATCGTCATTATGTCTATTTGCTGAGTGCTGCATACGCTTCTCCCATCAGCAGATGATTGCCATCGTGGAGCAACCCTACATGGATGCCCTGCTGGAATATCAGGATGATGTCAGAGCCGCCAAAGAGGAAATAGCCCATCTCCTGGCCTCGTTCCAAATGGTCACCGACATGCAAGGAGGGTAGCCAGTTGCAGGAGCAGATCTGGGACATGCCCACGGGAAGCATCGCCACCAGTCCGTATTCCTCGGTCTCGATAATGGCACACGAACGCGTCTCTACCATCTGGAAACCCATATCATTGTGGTAATAGTACAGCTTGCTCTCGTCGTCCCACAGGGTGTAGCCACCACCAGCAGCAACGCCAGGAATGGTACGCAATTCACACAGCCTACCGCTAACAGGCGAGTGATAGCGATGGTAGTCGTTGACATCGAGGAAGGTATGCGTCAGAGTACCTCCGGCAAAGGCCTCACGATAGGCAGAGCCATCGCCAATGAGCTGTCCTATATCCGAAAGCCTGGCCGTCTTGATCTGCAGGTCGCCAGGATACTGCAGCTGGTTGTCGGCATCTATCGTCCACAACTCCTTGGGCCACGAGTCGGCAGGCGACACCACGTCAGCATCGGCAACGGGACGCACGGCGGGAGAAACTAGGCAACGGGAAAAGAACTCATTGAACGTGCGCCAGTGGTTACCCTCACCATACCAGCCCTCCTGGAGGCCCCAGCTGGGATCGCTGGCCACATTATTATAATAGGTATCGTTCCAACTTGCCTCGGTAGAGAGCCATTCACCCCACGACTGAGCATAGGTGGTGAGCCACGATGCGAAAGGCTCGACAAACTCCACGGTGGGATAATAGTACCCACGGTCCTTCAGCTCGTCCAGCGGCTGGTCGACGACAAACCAGAAATAGCCCACACCCTGATCGGCACGTCCATAGAGCGACTGACCATATTCGGTGGGGGATGCGGTGGTCATCACGTCCCAAGGCAACTGACGCACATTCCAGTCAACGAAGTCGTAGAATTCCTCCAGCGTCTGGGCAGGATTATAAAGACGGTCGGGATTGATGCTTGCCGCCTGGCTGATGGCATGTTCGAGCAACTGCCGCACCTCGGCATTCTCGTTGCAGATATGGATCAGCTCGACGACAGCTGCCGTGTGCTGATGCTGAGGATGACTCTCTTCTGCTGGATTGTCACCACTACTGCACGATGCACAAACAACGAGAAGAAAAGCTAGCAACCATGATTCTGTCCGTTTCATACCAAGTACCATTTACCAAATCTATTTAATTCAAAGCACAAAGATAATACAATTAGCTGATATTCACAAATTTTGAGCCACATTTTTTCTGCTACTGGTGGAAGGAGATACTCAAAATGTGGAGACTATGCGCTACCCGTTTTTATCAACAAGCAAAAATAATGGGAAAAAGCTAGCTGGTTTGACGATTTTTTTGTATATTCGCACCAAAATTGTCAACGATGTACTATCAGCAGTTGCCAGACGACAAGATTATCAATCGTTGTACTGAAAGGCAAATAGGCAGAAATACATCATGCAGAACTAAAAATGTAATAACGAGAAATATGATGAGAAGAAGACTTTTACTACTGGCACTACTCGTGATGGGAGCAGCAACAGCAATAGCACAATCCACCCAGGAGGACCTGGACGACAAGTACGCTACGGAACTGATTAAGACGGGTACTGCAGCACCAGACTTTCAGATGAAGACCCCCGACGGCAAGACATTCCTGTTTTCAGAGTTTGCCAAAGGCAGAACAGTGGTGTTAGATTTCTGGGCATCGTGGTGTCCCGACTGCCGCAAAGATGCTCCAGAGATTGTCAGGCTTTATGATAGCTATCGCCAGCACGGCATCGAGTTCATCGGCATTTCTATGGATACCGATGTGGAGGCATGGAAGAAGGCCATTGCGACCTATGGCATCACCTACACCCAGGTTAGCGAGCTGAAGAAGTTCAAGGAGACGGATATCGCAAAAGCATACGGTGTGAAGTGGATACCGTCGATGGTGGTCGTAGGGCCTGACGGACTGGTGAAGCTCTCCACGGTAATGGTGTCTAAACTCGACAGGTTTCTGAGGGAGCTGCAAGCCCCATCACCAAACTAGAGTCACTATTGCGAGAAAAGAAGCAGCACACGTCTCTTTTTGATTATTTCTGCAAATTTCCTCCCAGCAACGCCACGAAACGGGGGGAAGAACTGCTTTTTTTGGCAGAAAAATCCCTTGAAAATACGGTTTTTTTGCAACAAAATGGCTGTTGCAACAGTCTTGCAACAAAATGAATGTAAAGTATTTTCGAGCCAATCAAACCACGTATTCGATGCGGATATTGCTATATCTCTAGGAGACAGAACCTTACAACTAGAAGAAATTCCTTTTCTCGCCCTCTAGTCAATAATGTAAAGTATTTTTGTATAAAAAATCACCATTGTTGCATTGTTGCATTGTTGCATGAGGGTGGTTACTACCTCAACGACATCCATTTCCATCGTTTCTCTTTATGTAGATGAGTCCCCATTTCAGGGAATCATCTAGCCAATAGAAATAATGATGATAATAACAATATATAATAATGAAGGTAATTATCATTAAAGTGTTAATAAGATAAATATAATTGAGAATAATATAACGAGGAATTATCATCTATCAGTCTTCCCCACTAGGTATTATACACCCAAATGCACCCCTCCAAGGCTGCCGTCTCTACTGCCCTTAGTCTTCCCCACCCTGTATTATACACCCAAATGCAACAACCCAGAGGAAGGGATTCGAAGTGATGGTGTCTTCCCCACCCTGTATTATACACCCAAATGCAACATGCAACAATGCAACAATGCAACAAGATTTCGCTAACCTACTGACTATCAACAATCTACAAATCCAGCAAAACCATTATTAGCTGATTTCTGCAACAAAAAGGCCTATTTTCGAGCAAAATGAGCACCAATTTTCGCATTTTCGACAGCAAATTTTGTACTTCGGTAGCCATTTTTTCATTTCTGACAGCGATTTTCATTACTGACAGCGATTTTCATTTCTGACAGCGATTCTCATTTCCGGCAGCGATTTTCATTTCTGGCAGCGATTTTCATTACTGACAGCGATTTTCATTACTGACAGCAATTTCATTTCTGACAGCGATTTTCATTTCTGGGATCCATATATTGCGTTTTGTTACAGCAATCGAAGCTGTTGAGTGACTTGTCACATCCCGCATGGCCCTCCCCTCCCCTCCTCTTAGGGGAGGGGTTAGGGGTGGGGTCTGCAGGGCCCGCAACGAGGAGGTAACGCATTAGATGACACTGATGATGATAGCAACCAAGGATGTTGTACTACATAAAAACTGGGTGTGTAATAGTTACATACCCCACCCCTACCCCTCCCCTTAAAGGGAGGGGAGCGCCATCCGGCTGAGGCTGACATTGAGGGTCGACATTGAGGATTGATCGTTGAGGGTTGACATCAAGGATTGAAGAGTTGCAACACTGGTAAAAAAGATACACAAACAAGAACCTACTGGTGATGGCGATTTCCACTATCACTAGCAAAATATTTTTTCCTAGTGAGGGAAATATTTTTTCCTAGTGAGGAAAATATTTTCCCTGTGTGATGGGGAATAACAGCCCTACCATCTTAAACGAAAATATTTTACAATCTAACCTTTCCCCCTGGATAATGACATGCGTAGCCTCATCCATCTTTGAGTCCTCCTTGTGGTTCTCACAGCCACCAAGTCACATCTTTACTTCAACACCTTTCTTCCGTCTATCGATACCGTACCGAACGTGCTGCTCTCTATGCAGATTTTATCACCAACGAGCCGTTTGATGGGCTTAGGCTGGCGAACGGTTTTGTCACCCATCACCTCGTCGATAGCCGTGACATCCTCTACGATATTGTTGAAGTTAGACCAGTAAGGAGCATGAGCCTGCTCCACATAGCGATAGTAGAGCATCGTCCCATCAGCATTTGGTTCGCAGAAATCATAGTCGTCCGTATGGTCATTCTGACTTAGGCTCCGTCCTGGCAACAGGAACAAGAATGAAACTAAGAATAGTAAATACTTCATCATTGTCGCTTTGTTTTTTGTCATATTTTTACACATTTGCCGGAAAAATATCCATCGTTATCATCGTGACCTTAGGATTTGCCTGACAAGTGCTATTGCATTTTGTCTCCGTGCCTCACCAGTTCCAGTTACCACCGAGTATTTCCTGCCCCTGCCAGCTAGTTCTTGCTTGCATCTGAGAAAGAAATCCCCACGATTGTCGGGCCTGTATCTATGCATATCGTCTTCCCACGGTATGTCGACATCGAGCAACAGATAATGAGTGAAGTGCTGTTGGGCAATATAGTCTTCGATGACAGGGGATTCTTTCCCAAACAGTTCATGACTCCATATCTTTGAAGCGATGGCATCAGTATCGATGAAAAGAATGGGAGGAAGCAGGTGCATCGCCTGTTGGATATGCTCGTGGTGACCCCTTACGATCAGCTCCATATCTTCAAATGAGAGGTGCCCCTTTTTCGAACGGATAACCGTTTCTGCATATTCATCAACGTATGGAACTCCAAAGAACGATGCAAGCTGTCTGGTCAGTGTCGATTTCCCTGTTGACTCAGGACCGAAGACACAAATTGTTGTCATCAGATCTGTTTTAGCAGCATTCGACAAATAGTCCCAGTTTCGCACGATGTCCGTTCTGATTGTTGTGGCAGAAACTGGCACCTGCCTACGTTCAGCATCTACCATGAAGAACTCGGCATTGAGTTCCTTCGCCAGTCGTTCGCCATAGGCTTCCGATGCAAAGACGATGTCAATAGGCTCTGGAAGCAATGCGAGTAGTGTCTCCCCCCAGATATTCCAGAACGCAGGTGTCTCGCTCGGGTCCTGTGGAAGTGGATGCGGCTGGGTCAGCACAATGGCTTGGGGATATTCCTTTTTCACCCATTGCATGCGTTTGCTGACAGCTATCACACCGTCCATGATATTATCAACGACGACATACAGCTGTTCGACATGCTTCAATGCCGTGTCTATAAGCAGCAAATGACCTTTGTGCAATGGGCAGAACTTGCCAAGCACAAAGCCTGTTCTATATCTTTTCATTCTTGATGTATAATTCTATGAGTTTGTCATTCTGATAAATACGATGTTCTGTCAGTCTATGCGTATTCGTCATGTCAAAACGGATATTGGTGGTTTGGAACAAGTCCATATATCTTAGGGAGTGGTATGCATCCTCATCCAGTCTGCACAGACTCATGCCCAACGCACTGACATTTGCATCATCCTGAAATGCAGTCAGAAGGTCTTTCCATTTCCCATAATCCACATCTATCTCAACGTTGGTACATTTTGCTATTGTCCTACAGAGATCGGAGTAGGAAAGGGGATTTTCCGAAGCGACATGATAGATGCCACCATCTGACTTTGTCGCAATATCGACAGTCATTCTCGAGACGACATCTATTGGTGAAATATCTATACGCAGCTTGCCAGAAGCATCTCTGGGCAGTCGTTTCACCACCTTTGCACCCCGAATGAACATTCCAAGGAAATCCTTTGGGGCAGAAATGCCATTTGTTGTATCACCACAAAGAAGACCATACCTGATTACATTGATGCCGCATCGTTCCGGAGGCACGCTAAGCAACAGTTTCTCACAAACATATTTCGTCTGTCCATAGCCGCCATAGATCATGCATGGGGCATCAAGACGGTCGGATTCCAATGCCACACCCTCATTGCGACTTGTTGAAACAAAGACGGAGAGTGTTGAGGCATCATTGAGTTTCTTCCTCCTGCCCCGCAAACAGAATTGCAGGATGTTCTTCGTGGCTGTCACATTCTGCAGCTTAAGTGTCTCGTAGTCAGCCATCATGTTAACGGTTGCTGCACAATGATACACCTCTGATGTGACTAGTGCAAGATGCCTATAGATGCCCGGCTCCAGCCCTAATTCTGGCAAGACGAGGTCGCCAGACACAATCCTGACCCGTTCCAGATGGTGCACGTCCAGATGGTAGCGATGAAAGGTTTCACGAAGTCGTTCCGCACCATGAACCGAGGAAGCACCACGCACAAGACAAATGACATCCCTGTTTCTGTAATCATCACGTGCCAGCAGCTCTGCAAGGATGTGTGACCCCAGAAAGCCTGTTGCTCCTGTAATGAATACCGCATCACCATCAGGTTGTCCTGATACGGATGCTGGTGCGAGGTCAAATGTCCAGTCATCTTCCAACTCCTTGCTACACAGGGCCATCGCCGTATCCTGTAGCGACATGTTACAGATGTCAAAGGGTGTAGCATGATGCTTCAACCGGTCGAGGGTAAGGGTTATCCTGGCTTCGTTTTGAAGTCTGGCGATAAGCAAAAGGGTATCGAGTGAGTCTGCACCAAGTTCAAAGAAATCATCGTCAGGATTGACTCGTGAGAGCTTCAGGATGTCAGCCATTATTGTCGCCACGAGCTCCTCCTTGTCCGAATGGTACCCTGCTGCTGGTTGCACAGCAGAAGTCTTCAGTTCCCACACCGTCAACGCACTATAGTCGACCTTGCCCGATGCCACCTTCGGAAGATGGCGAAGCACTTCAATATGTCCTGGCATCATCCACTTGGGTAGGTGATGTCTCAAAGCCTTCCTGATTATTTTCGTTGTCTCTTCAGCATCCGTCGAATGTCCCATCTCAACGAATGCCACAATCATCTCCTTGCTATTCGTCTCAGAAAGGGCACGCTTCACCACAGCAGCATTCCTGACAAGACGAAGAGCCTTTAGCGTTGACTCTATCTCCTCCAGTTCTATCAGCTGCCCATGAAACTTCACTTGTCTGTCGTACCTTCCGATAAACTCTATGTCACCGTTATCCATTCTCCTTACATGGTCTGAAGTGCGATAATACCTGACACCATCTACTACGGGGAATTTCTCTTTCGTCAGCTTTTCGTTCTTGAAATAGCCTATCGCCAGACACTCGCCAGAAATCCACAACTCCCCTTCACGGGCATCCATTGCGGCACCATCATATATATGATATGTCACACCCTGTATTTCCTTTCCAACAACTGGCACAGTCCACTCTTCCGTACATCGACAAAGACTTGTGCATACAGTCGATTCCGTAGGACCGTACACATTGACAAGATTCACCTTCCCTGCCCAGTTCCGTACAGTCACCTTGTCTGTTGCCTCGCCACCAATGATGATGGTCTCAAGGCATCTGGGACAGTCATTTGCATGCGTGACACGAAGCACAGAAGGTGGAATGTCAGCATGGGTAACACCTCGCTGCTCTATGACCTGCATCAGCTTTGCCGAGAGATCAACGGCATCTGCCGTTTCGATGACAAGTGCAGCTCCGGATGTCAATGTCACAAGGATGTCAGATAGCGATGCATCAAAATTGATGGACAGGAAGAAGAGGCTGCGTGAGTGCTCTGTGATGCGAAAGGCATCCCGCTGGCATCTGGCCAGACTGACGAGACCAGAGTGGCCTACAAGAATACCCTTTGGCTTGCCTGTGGTGCCAGAACTGAAGATCATATAGGCCGGAGTCGAAGCTGTTATGGTTTCGATGCTGTCAGCAGGACTACTTGTCAGGAAGTCGTCAACATTGCATTCTGTGATGGACAAATCGGTATCCACTATATCCTCAATGTACTTCTTCCTTGCTGCAGGAAGGTCCTTGCCAATAGGTACGAAGGCTTTCCCTGCCATCCAGCATCCCAGAATGGCAATGATATACCGACCTGATTTGGGCAGTCGTACCGTTACATATGGGGCCGTGCTGTCTATCTGCCTGAGTCTGTTTGCAACGCATGATGCTTTTTCCCACATCTGCCTGTAGTTCAATGTGGGGACACCATCTTCTATGACCGCGATATTCTCTGGAAACAGGTCTACGGCTCTCTTGATCTCCGAAACGATGTCTTCAAACTTTGTGTCCATACATGATTAGGCTTGGATGATCTTCGTCGTATGGTGACATTGACAGGTCTCCATATACTTTTTCGACTACGAGGCTATGACGCAAAAGCATGTCCCTGAACTGTTCAAGAGAGTATAGTTTTGTCTGACCGTACTTGGTTTCCCTTCTTCCATCAGGGTAGATGATCAGCCAATCGGACTTCATCATCCCCTCTTCAATCCAACTCTCCCGGATAGTCACTATCGTACTGTCTCCCGAAGGAATCTGCTTGACAATGAATTTCTGAAAATGCTTATTGATGAAGAGAGGGTTCATAGTACAAATGAAGAACTGGCCCCCCACCTTCAGACTCTTACTGAAAGGGACAAGCATCCTCTCGTTTTCCTTGTCATCGGTATGATAGGCAAAACTAGTATTCCAGTTGATGCACACATCGAAATAGTCTGCTTTCACGAACTCATTGGCGTCAGCCAGATGGAAGGTGGCTCTTTCTGATTCAAGGGCATTCCTTGCATAGGTGATGTAATCGTCAGAGGAATCTACACCTATCACATTCATCATGGCCTTGTCAAATTCATGAGCCAGATAGCCCTTCCCACAGCATTGGTCATAAACGTTCATCGATGCTGTCAGCTCCCCAACTTGTTGCATGAAAACAAGGGTCTCATGGGCTTGCTGGTTAAGGACGACTTCGGAGAAGTCTCCCTTGAAGAAGTCCAGCCACCATAGTTCTTTATTCTGTTTCATCGTAACAATCTATTATTCATATGTTTAATGGTAAGCATCAGCATTACCACTGGTTCGTAAATGGTCTGGTCGAGTATGCTCATCGAAGGTATGGAGTCTATCAGTCTTGCAACCTTGCGAACATCAAAAATGCCTGTCGCTGAGAAGTCCTGTGAAGTGAGGTCATCCCTCAGACGACGATAGTCCTCCGTAGTGAAGAAGCGAGTTAGCGGAGGAGACTGAAAGGGATGTTTCTGGCGATTATACACACGACTCGTTATGTATGGCCTGGCAGCTTCTTTCAGGATATACTTTTCATTTGTATAAGACTGTATCTTCATTTGCATTGGCAATCTGGCAGCATACTCAAACAGTCGGTGGTCAAGGAATGGCAATCTGCCTTCAATGGACGATGCCATTTCGCAACCGTCACCAAGCGTGGCGAGAATGTAGTTGCAAAGTGTCAGCTTGGTCCAGAAATATAATGACTGGTTAACAGTGTGCCTGCCCCTGAGCAGATGATCGGTATCGTATCTGTCCAGAAGTTCATGAAAGAAATCATGGCTTCTACACTCACACAGCATGTCGTCACTCAGAAACTGATACATTCTGTAGCCAATGCTTGCCTTTGCTTGCAGAAAAGAAGGTATGTAGCCAAGTCTGTGTTCGAATGCAGAGCAGTCAAGTGTATTGCCAACAGCTATTTCCGTGCCTGTAATAGCCAGATTGGTCTCATACAGCCTGGTTGTCAGTTCTTCGCGATCTGAGTCTGAGAGCGTTGCAATAATATCTTTTCTCAGATGGGGGTAGCCAGCAAGACATTCGTCTGCACCTTCACCTGTCAAGGCAACCTTGAACCCCTCTTTTCTGATCTCCCTGTTCAGCAGATATTTACAAGACAAGTGACCATTCACTGCCAGTCCCTCGCTATGATAAACAGCATCGGACAGGTTATCCAGTATCTGGCTTTGGCTTATCTTTATCCTATGCATAACACCACCTATGTGCTCAACGGTTTCTGTTGCAAGCGAATCTTCATCATACTCAGCATCGGTGTCAGGGAATACGATGGTGAAGCAATGAACAGGTTCATTGATCATCATTTTGCTCATCATTCCTGCTATCGTACTAGAATCAAGCCCTCCACTCAGATGACAGCACACTGGCACATCGCTCATCAGTCTTGTTCTGACCGACTCATATAACAGGCTGTGGAATTCATCTATATACTCCTTCTCTTCTGCCGTAGTCAACTGGATGTACGAGGTGTCTTGGGGATAGTTTATATCCCAGTACTTGATGATTCCTGGAGGTGTTCCTTCCTTGCAAACCAGGATGTGGCCAGGTTCTACTTGTTTGATATTTGCAAACATCGTGCGGTCTGTAGGCTGATAGTGCATGGAGAGTGACTGCATCAATGAGATACGGTCCCATTCTGCTGTTATCCCACAAGCCATCATGGCCTTTGCCTTGCTTGCGACTATTGTCTGGTTCTTGTCATGATACCAGCAAAGAGGCTTGATTCCAAAGCGATCTCTCACCGCATATAGCGTGGCTATACGTTTGTCATAGAGAACAAAGGCAAACTCGCCAATGAGATATTTCATCATGCCCTCTATACCGTGTCTCAGATACAGAGGAATCAGAATTTCACTGTCAGATGCTGTTTTAAAAGGGTACTCGTTGCAAAACTCGTCACGGAGTTTCTTGTAATCATACAACTCACCGTTGCATGCTACCACAATCTGTCCGCATGGCGAAGAGATGGGTTGCCTACCATTAGTGAGTCCCATGACAGACAGTCTACGATGGCCTATCGATACGAGTTCGTCTTCCCATACACCATGCTCATCGGGCCCCCTCAGTTCCAAGGTCTTCAAGGCATTGTGAAGCGAACTGTTACGAAGTCTGCTATCCCTGCTGACAATGGCTGTTATTCCGCACATAGCCTGAAGAATATTTTTTTACTGTTTTTCTTTTGTGCCTCATGAAAGGCTGATGCATATTCGGACAACTCAAAGACAGGGCCAAAAAGTCTTTCTGTATCCAGTACACCATCCAGTCCGGAAGAGGTTGCTGCCAATAGGTGGGAAGCAACATAAAAGTCGCCATATCTGGCTCCCTGAATTGTTATCTCCTTCATGGCAACACTATTGAAAATCAATTCACAAGGAGTGAATGCCCTGGATTTGAGTATCAGAGTTCCTCCAGGACGCAATGCGTCTATGTACTCGTTGATATATTGTGGTTCTGTTTCAATAATACAGTCATATTTGCAGGAGTCCAGACCCAAGACGTTCTTCACCAAACGGACTTCCTTATGACCCATGCTATGGGCAACCTGTAACGCCAGTTCTGCTATCCGATTATCCCCAAACACACAGATGTCATTGCCCATAAAGCTTTTCAGGAATCGTTCTGGCGCAAGAGCGGCTGCAACAGGTTCCAGATAGGCACCAAGAGGAGAAAGCAGATGGTCTGGCATGACTATAAGCGCAGAACTTGGTACCGCTATATATTCAGCAAATGCACCATCACAGTCTTTGCCACACATGGTGTCGAAGCCTTTCTCTCCGAACATCATCGGATTACAGCTGACTACCTGGCCTTTTCGCCAACACGCAAACTCTGTTCCGCCACTGTAAAAGCTCTCGATTGTGCCACAGAACTCGTGTCCCAATACAATATTGTCCTGATGACTTATGGTGCCATTGGCAACACCAATATCCGTCCTGCAGATTCCTGCATAACATACCTTAACAAGAACATCGCGCAGAGGTGTCAATGCTGGCATATTGGCATCTTCTAGATATCGAATGGTATTGTCTATAATTTTTATTGCTCTCATATCAATTGTTTATAGCACATTCTGCCTATTACTGCTGCTACTATTCCATTTATTTTCCTTCAATTGGCTTACATAGAGAATCCTTTACTAGAGTATCAACCACCGTCTTCAGACGTACATCATTACAATGCTCTTGCCAGAACACGTCAATGGCATCTGCGATTTCCAGCAACTGATTGTCTCCTGCCGTTTCATAGCGACTGTATATCTCATTCATTTCTTTGAAGAGGCCGTCATCCTTAGCATTATCCGCAATGTCCTGGAATATGCTTCTCATATAGCTCAATATCCTGTGCCTGATGTTAGAAACTCTATACACAGAGAAGTCGCTCTTATTCCATAAATGACGTGAAACAAGCATTCGCATGGTTTCACCTCGCCGGAACAAATCCAATAGTGTGCCTATACATTTATCATACGTCAGCTGGTCAGAACCATCGATGCCTTCCAGGAAAGCTCTTGGTACTTCATTAATGCCATTTCTTCTGAAGGCATCCTCGCTCTTATAGTAGGACAACTCTGACGATACCATCTTCAGTGTTTTCTGGCAACGCTCCTGATTGAAATAGTTTTCCAGGAAATCAGCAAAGATATCATCTGGAGAAACGAGATCAAATAATGTCAGACAGGAACGAAGCTTCATTGCATCAATCCTTCCGAAAATCTCCTCCGCATCACCATCGATTGGCAAGGCATTCACCATTTCACGCAAGCGTTTGCCTAAAGTATCATGCTCCAGGTAGGCTACTGCTTCAAGGAGAGACTTGATACTATACTTCTGAGATGTGCTACTATGTCCCAATCCTTGGATTTGCGGGAATATATACCACATCCAATGAGACTGTTTCCAGCCAGCCTTTACCTCCTGCAAAGCAGTATTGTACGAATCGTAAGTGTCTTGTGCTGTTACAAATCTTTCTAAGTCAAACAGATCAATATTCATATGACGTTCTCTCCTTTTTTTATTGATTAACGTATTGGTCAAACTCTTCATTCACCTGAAGCATCCCACTTGACAATGCCGTGTCCAGCCCTCCTTCTGTGCGCAACAGTCTCCTTTCCTTAAAATTCCAAACGGAACCCTTTTTGTTTCAGTTCATTATAACTCTCATCGTTAAACCTATACAGATAAGCCTTACGCTTTGGTGTCGGCCATACTGTTTCGTCCAGTTGTGTGAGGATATTGAAATGCAGCATCTTTTTTGCGAAATTGCTTCTGTCAAACCTTACATCTAATATTGCTTCATACAGGTTCTGCAGTTGTTTCAGAGTGAACTTATCCGGCAACAGTTCAAAACCGATTGGCTCAAAATGAATCCGTTCCCTAAGCCGCTTCAATGCAGCTCGCAGAATCCTGTCATGGTCAAACGCTAGTTGAGGAACATGATCCAATGCGAACCATTCTGCTTTGGCCGCATCATCACCAGCCTTTACATCTTGGATTCGCACAAGCGCATAATAAGCAACCGTAATGACTCGCTCTCTTGGGTCTCGGTTCGGGTCGCTGAAAGTATGGAACTGCTCGATATATGTGTCCGCCAAGCCGGTTTCTTCCTTCAGTTCACGAAGTGCTCCTTCTTCACAGGACTCATCCATCTTTATAAATCCTCCTGGGAATGCCCACTTTCCTTTATATGGGTCTATACCTCGTTCCACCAGCAATACTTGTAGTTTTGTTCCATCAAAACCAAAGATTACACAATCCGTTGTCACAGACGGATGTGGATACTTGTAACTGTACATTTTATCTTCCATATTTTTCTTTGGTAAATTTTACACCGCAAAAGTACTAACTTTCTTTCATTCCACCAAGAAAAATTGGGTAAATTTTACACAAGAAGGCAAAATTTAATGTCTCCCCCCCATTTTTATCGCAGATGAAAGGCCTAAATGCCCACTCCTCTCGCGAGGTGTGGATGGATGCATCTACTTGCCGCCCATACTCATCGTACCAACGCAACTCCCCTCGTAGGAGCAAAAATGGACTTATAAGCAACTTCCCTCAAGACGACCTGCATTTCAATCAGATTGTTGACGATATCCAACAGGCGTCCACATGTGCCGAATCGTCTGCAGTGACGAGCAGCGACAGCATCGTCAGGTTAGCATTCATCTTCGGAGGAAAGGTGACCAAAGGACAGCCGAATGATCTGCTAAGTGGTATGCAGAAACAGCTCTACACAAAACTAAAGGCGAGCACTTTCGCGTTCAAGCCCGATGACGATGCACCATCCAGGTGGTGGGGCGAGGCATATTACTCCACCAAGTCGATGCACCAGCGCCAACTGTGGATGCATCTGTATTCCGTTGACAAACTCTACGCTGCCGACTGCCCCGAACAGCTCAGCAACCGCCGTCATGTGGAAGGCACGGTGACTGACGAGAAAGGTGAACCGCTGTCTGACGCCAACGTTGGCATTGGCTTTGTTACACCATGGGATGCTGTCACCACCGATAGCCAAGGTCACTTCAACCTGTGGATGCCTTTTCATGACGCAGCCATCTGCGTGAACCGTATGGGTTATATGCCTCATGTAGTACACCCCTCCGACACCGCCCTCACCATCTGCATGAAAGATGCAACAAAATTGAGGGAATTGAAGGTGCCAAACCAAAGGGTAGAAGAATAAATCAAGGGCCTCCATGAATAGGGTTAAGAGGGAAAATGAAATAACAGCGAGGTATATGGAGACAAAATGATTTGGGTGCAACTCCTTAAAGGAAGTTGCACCCAAATTCTTTTATTTTCAGAGAATTCTGATTACTCCTCCACAGCAGCCTGGGCGGCGGCTAACGAACACTGATTATCAATGACTTACGAAAGGACTGGTCAACATTTCGAATGCAAATCATACACGTTCTGCACGTTCTGCACGTTGATGACTCGTATTCTTCTGCAAAAATTATCACTTACGTAATAAAATCTGTCTTCATCTAATATAATCCAATCTGAATCTTTAAAGTTACTTTTCTATCTAGTCAACAATCTGATCACCATCTTGACTGACCATTTTTACTATAGACGCATCACATACTTTAGATGGGATATAATCCCAAAAGCACACTCTGCAAACTTTGTTTGCAAAGTTAATGATTTATTCTGACTTTACGTTCATTCTGCACGTTTTTCTTGCAGAACGTGTATGATTATAATATATATTAAGGTAAAAACAACATCCAGTTACCTATTTTTAATTTCGATTAAAAGAAAAGTGGAAGGTATTCTATGCCATAAGTTTAGGTTTAAGTTTAGATGTTCTTATATATATAATAAGGAACTGTAAACCCAAATCGGAAGATTGAAGGTTTAATCTCTAAGTTTAGAAGTGCATGTATTATACATGAGTAAACGTAAACCTAAACTTTGCAGAATGAAACGTCTTCATGTTTCCCCAAAAACACATTTTTCCTAAAATCCGCAACTAATAATGATGCTGACAAATTTTGCAGTTCTCTTCTCCATCTGACGATAGTCTTGCCAGTACCGACGTGATTATGCATGGGTCATGCCCAGCTTCCCCCTTACCCCGTCAAGCATTACCGGGGCTTTATGCTGCCGTTAACCCGCGAATTCGGTTTCTTAGCCGTCAGTGAGTGCGAAAGGTTTTTGATATGATTTGTTGTCCGTGTAGATATTCAGCTGATAGTGCCTTGCTGTTCTTATCCATTTGGCAGGCACGCTGATGAACTTGAACACAAAGGCTTTGATGCGGCTTGTCTTCTTCAGTCCGAATGCTTTCGT
Organism: Prevotella sp.; assembly: GCA_024684515.1. Taxonomy (GTDB): domain Bacteria; phylum Bacteroidota; class Bacteroidia; order Bacteroidales; family Bacteroidaceae; genus Prevotella. Next base: position 41 of record JAIKWS010000119.1, on the reverse strand, counting down.
GTCAAGCCTTCCCATGAGGAACTTGTAGAAGTTCTTGCTTA